>CAYMJT010000051.1:4738-16598 GCA_964390775.1 uncultured Bordetella sp. | reverse complement strand
GCGAAAACCTGATCGATGGTCGAATTGCGCCATACCGCAGTAATGCCGCGCATGGTGGCAAATGCGCTGATGCCCATGACCATAAATACCACCCAGGCTTTTAAGTTGCCCGTGCCCACACGGATCAAGGTTTTATTGCCACAACCCGAGGCCAAGACCATGCCAAAGCCAAACATGAGCCCCCCCAAGCTGGTTGAGAGCCAATTCCAACGGGGCGTCACGTACAAGGCATCGCCAGGGCGTATGAGATCGCCCAATGAAAGAGCAGCAAAACCCATCAGGGCCACAGCCATGGCCAACACCCATTGGCGGGCTCGTGACCAGTCGCCGATATTGACCACATCGCTGATGGCACCCATGGTACAGAAATGGGTGACCTGGGCAATGGCGCCGAAAACAAAGGCAAGCCCAAAGCCAGCCCATAAAACTGAAAAACTCAAAGATTGAAATGCCGCCTGATCCACGTCTGAACCTTTATTTCAATTTAGCCAGACGCTCTTTGGCCGCCACGGCAGCCTCAGAGCTGGGGTGGGTTTTGATGAGGTCTTCCAGCGATTTTCGGGCCGCTTTGCTTTCCTTCAGTTCGATTTGGCAATTGGCCACGGCCAACCACGACTCGGAAGCCCTGGGATGCTCGGGTGCGGCCTGAATCAGTGACTTGAAGGTCGCGATGGCAGCCTTGTATTCGCGGGTGGCGTATTGAGCATTACCCAACCAAAACAGCGAGGCAATCAGATAGGGACTGTTGGGGTAACGCCGGACAAAGTCGGCAAACAGCAAGGAAGCCGCAGCGAAATCGCCCTTGCGAAAAGTAGTCAGGGCTTGGTCATAGTCCTTGGCTTCAGCCGGTTCCACTTCAACTTCAACGCCGTCGATCTTGACTTTGACAGGCTCGAATTTGCGCAGCCGATCTTCAACCCCTTGGGCCTGGTCTTTGAGCTTGCGTTGGGTCTCGGCCAACTCACGGACCAACAGGTCACGATCCCCCTTGGCTTGAGACAATTCACCGCGTAAGGCGTCGATCTGCGATTGCATGTCCACCAGAGCACGACGCAACTGAGCGCTGTCGTCAGCCCCCGCTTGGGCCTCACGCCCAAGTCGTTCAGACTGTTGTCGCAAAACCTCGACCTGCTTGCGCAATTCGAGAATGGCCAATCGGGCTTCCTTGTCCTCGATAAAGGCCCAGGAAGAACCGATGTGGGCACAACACATTGCGCCCACCCCAACCCAACGCCAGATGAAATGCATGATTATCGGTAGTTGAATTCAACCCGGCGGTTTTTGGCATAGGCGGCTTCATTGCTGCCCATGACCGCAGGTTTTTCCTTGCCAAAGCTGACGGCCTCGATTTGATTGTCGGCGACACCCAGTAAATTCAGGGCTTTACGTACTGCTTCGGCACGCTTTTGACCCAGTGCCAGGTTGTACTCTCGCCCCCCTTGGTCGTCGGTGTGGCCCTCGAGCGAGGCACGACGCTTGGCATCGGCACGTAAGTAACGGGCATGGGCCTCGATCACCGGCTGGGCTTCGGCTTTGATGACATAGCTGTCAAAGTCGAAAAACACCACCTTGGACACGCCCGCAGGTCCAGGGTCGATGGTGCTCGATTGCACGGTATTGACCGGAGCCACCGCAGACTGGGCTGGAGCTGGCGTGACAGCGCTGCCGGCCTTGTCTTCGACCGGCACTTCGTCGAGCTTGACGCCTGACGCGCAAGCTGCCAAAAGAAGGGGCAGGCCCAGGGTAAAAATGATTTTTTTCATTTGTGGTGTCCTCAGTCTAAAAAATCAAGGGTGAAACGGTCCCCAATGGGGTTCGCGGATGTCCCCGCTTTGGCCAGCCAAACGGGCGGTTATTTTGCCATCCAGCGTGGTGGTCATCAGGGCCTCACGGCCTTGGGTCTGGGTGGCATAAACCAGTAATCGACTATTGGGGGCAAAACTGGGTCGCTCGTCAGCACCGGTGTCGGTGATGGTTGACACTTTGTCGGATTGCAGGTCCATCAATTGAAGCTTGAATTGGCCACCGATGCGAGATACGAACGCCATCCATCGGCCATCTGGGCTGATGTTAGGGGATATATTGTAATTGCCACTGAAAGTGACCCGTTGCACCGGGCCGCCCCGTGCCGGGGTTCGATAAATCTGGGGCGAACCGCCACGGTCGCTGACAAAATAAATGGCCGAACCGTCAGGGGCGAATGCGGGTTCGGTGTCGATGCTGTTGGATTGGGTCAAGCGTTGTGGTTCACCGCCAGTGGCCGGAATCAAATAGATCTGCGAGCCCCCTTCCCGACTCAAAGTCACGGCAACCGTACGGCCATCGGGCGACCAGGTGGGGGCGCTGTTGGAACCTTTGAAATTGGCCAGCACGCGACGCTTGCCCGAGGCCACATCGTGAACATAAACCACCGGTTTTCGGGTTTCAAATGACACATAAGCCAACTCTCTCCCATTGGGCGACCAACTGGGCGAAATGATGGGTTCGGGGCTGTTGAGGGCTGGTTGTGCATTTTCACCATCCGCATCTGCAATCCAGAGGTGAAACTGCTGGCCTCGTTTGGTGACATAGGCGAGTCGGGTCGAGAACACCCCTTTTTCGCCGGTGAAGCGTTCGTAAATCTGGTCTGCAATTCGGTGCGCGGCCAGACGCAAATCGGCTGCGACCACCACGAAACTGGCACCGCCCAAGTCTTGGGCTTTGACCACATCCCAGACCCGATACCGAACATCGTAGCGGCCGTCGGCCAAGCGGGTGACGCTGCCAGTGGCCAATACATCGACCCCGCGACCGCGAATCTGTGACAAATCGGGGCGTGAATTTTCGTCCAGGACGTCGGTCAGCAAAATACCGCGAAAAAGGCCGCTGCGCTCCAAATCGGCACGTACGATGGTCGAGACCGCCTGTGGTGATCGGGCTTCTTCCTTGAATGGCGCCAAGGCGATGGGAATTTGTTGCATCCCGACACCGGACACATCGACCCGAAACTGGGCCCAAAGAGCTGGGCTCGCTCCCAAAGCCATGGTGGCCATCCATGCACGGCGTTTCAAATTCATGCGTCTATTGATTGTTTCGACATGGGCATGCATTTTAGAAGCAAAGCGCCCTAATTTCGACCCAAGGGCTGAAAGGTTAGTAAAATCAGTTCAAAATGGCCATGCTCAGTGTCATCATCGTTGCCAAAAATGAAGCGCACAACATTGTTGATTGCGTCCATTCGTGTTCATTCGCGGATGAAATCCTGGTATTTGATTCAGGCAGCATCGACGGCACTGCTGACTTGGCTCGACAGGCGGGGGCCAAAGTCCTCGAGACCGATTGGCCGGGCTACGGTCCGCAACAGCAAAGGGGCATCGCAGCGGCCAGTGGCGAGTGGGTCTTATCGCTGGATGCCGATGAACGAATCAGCCCCGAATTGCAGCAAGAAATTCTGCAAGCGATCGCTCGTCCCCTGGCCGATGGTTACCGCTTGCCTCGTTTGTCCACCTTTTGCGGTCAATTCATACACCACAGCGGTTGGCGTCCCGACTACACCTTGCGTTTGGTCAGACGCCAAAAAGCTGGCTTTACCGACCATTTTTTGCATGCACACATGACTGTGCAAGGCAGCCAGGCCGATTTGCAACACCCCATCATCCATTACAGCTATCGCGATTTGCGCGATGTCCTTGACAAACTGGACCGTTACTCCAGCGGCAATGCCCTAGACATGGCCAAACGCTCTTTACCCAGCAAAGGGCTGGGGCAAGCCTTGTCCCATGGTATTTGGGCGTTCATTCGAACTTATGTATTGCGGGCCGGGTTTTTGGACGGTTCGGCGGGCTTGATGCTCGCGATCTACAACGCCGAGTGCACCTATTACAAATACCTCAAATACCAAGAACTTTTGGGACAGCGAGGCGCTGGCAAGGTCACATGAATACCCAAAGCCGAACCCTTGGACAACGCCTGTCCCGTTGTTGGGGCCAATTCAAGACTCCCGTTCACGCTTGGATTGTGGCGGTATTGGGCATGGTGGCGGTTTCCATCACCGAACCCCTGGTGCCGGCCCTGCTCAAGCCTTTGCTGGACAAGGGCTTCGTAGCCGGAGGACTCGATGTTTGGATGGTGCCCATCAGTCTATTGGGCATTTTTCTGATCCGGGGTGCAGGCTCATTCACCTCACAAATCGCCTTGGCCAAAGTGGCCAATGTCGGCGCCCTGCGACTGCGAATCCGCTTGTTTGAAAAGCTGCAAACCGGACAGCCCGCCCTCTTTCAGAAGGAAACGTTCAGCACCATCAACAACACCATGACCAGCGAGATCCAGCATGGCTCCAGCCTGATGGTGATGGGCCTGACCACCTTGGGACGAGACTCGATGACCCTGATTGCATTGCTGGCCTATCTTTTGTATTTGAACTGGCAATTGATTGTGGTGGTCTCGCTGCTGTTTCCGGCGCTCTTTTGGGTCATCCGCGTCACCACACGACGATTGGGCCGCATCAATCGTGAGAGTTTGCAGGCCAATGACAAGTTGGCTTATGTGCTGGAAGAAAACGTGTTGGCCTATCGGGAAATTCGTTTGCAAGGAGCTCAAGCACAGCAAATGGAGCGGTTTCGAAAGCAAGCCGACCAAGCCATGCATTTGAACATGAAGAGCACTGTTTCGGGCTCTTTGATCACGCCCTTTACGCAATTTCTAGCGGCCATTGCCTTGTCTGGGGTCATCAGCTTTGCGCTGATCCAGAGCAGCACACAGGGTATCAGTGTGGGCAGTTTTGCCGCTTTCGTCACCGGCATGTTGATGTTGATTGCCCCCATCAAACACCTCTCCGAAGTGACCGTCCCCTTGACACGAAGCCTCACCTCGCTGGAGCGGGTACTCGATTTTCTGGAGCAATACCCGGACGAACAAGGCGGCCAACACTGCCCAGGCCGAGTCAAGGGTGATATCGCCTTCCAAGGGGTGCGGGTGAAATTTCCTGGGCGCGATCTGGCGGCCGTCGATGATCTGAATCTGACCATTGCAGCCGGTCAAATCGTTGCCTTGGTGGGGGCTTCGGGGTCAGGTAAGACCACCTTGGTCAACCTATTGCCGCGCTGGATTGACCCTAGCCAAGGTAGCGTGACCATCGATGGCATCGCAGTGCGCGATTTTGCTTTATCCAGTCTGCGTCAGCAGATCGCCATGGTGAGTCAGCAAGTGGTGGTGATGAACGACACGGTCGTCAACAATGTTTGCCTGGGATTGCCCGTCGATCGTGACAAGGCCGAAGCCTGTTTGCTCGATGCCAATCTGGGTGAGTGGTTGGGCCAGTTGCCTTTGGGCATGGACACCTTGGTCGGTCATAACGCCTCCCTGTTATCTGGGGGGCAGCGGCAGCGTTTAGCCATCGCCCGGGCCATGTATAAAAACGCCCCCATTCTGATTTTGGACGAAGCCACCTCCGCGTTGGACAACGAGTCCGAGCGCCTGGTGCAAGAGGCGCTGGCACGACTCAGCCAGGGGCGCACCACCTTGGTCATTGCACACCGTTTGTCGACCATCGAACACGCCGATCGCATCGTGGTCATGGACCGAGGGAAAATCGTTGAGCAAGGAACTCACGCCCAATTGATGGCCCAACAAAATTTTTACTGGAACTATGTGCAGTTGGGTGACCGGGGGCCATCTTGAGCATGGCAAAAAAACGATGGTTGATTCTGGCTCATCCATTCAATATGGACGGCCGGGCGGCCAGTCATACCATCACCGACAAAATTCCCCATTTGCTCTCGGCAGGGATTGAGATTGTGGTTATCAGTGGCGTGACGGGCGACCTGGACTCACGCTTTGATCACCATCAGGTCTGGTCCGCCGCTCCAGCCGGTTTTAAATTCGAGTTGCGCCACGTCTTGCGCCGGCGATTGAAGTCCAAATTCGCCTACCGGATGCTCATGATGGGGGTCAGCCTGGCCTTGCTGCCCTTGATTTTCATCGAGCGCTTGTTCAAACCGGTGGAAAGTTCATGGAGTTGGCAATTCAGTGCGCAGCGCAAAGGCTTGGCCTTGGCCCAGCAAAAACCATTTGATTTGATTTATTCGACAGCTGGCCCCTTTGCCGCTCATCTGGCGGCGCAAACGCTCAAAGAACGATTGCAAATTCCCTGGCTGGCTGAAATTCATGACCCTTTGGTTTTGCCCGGAACGACACCGAGGTCGCGGCGACAAAAAGCCTATGCCGACGTTGAACGACGCATTTGTCAGGATGCCGATGTGGCCATCTGGTTTACCGATCAAGCCATGGCCAGTGCATTACAACGTCACCCAGAGCTGGGAAACAAAGGGCGGGTTTTATTGCCAGGCGTGGACGACCCATTTGGTGGGCAAAACAGGCCCCCTTACACACACAGAGACCGCTTCATTTTGGGACACTTTGGCTCGCTCTCCCACAGTCGCACCTTATTGCCTTTTATCTTCGCTTTGGATTTGCTGCGCCAGCGTTCTCCCGAAGTCTATGCCGATCTGGAGTTGCACATTTATGGCGGGAGTCTGGATCAACCCTCACAACAGACCGCTCAACAACTGGGGCTGATCGATCATTTGATTCAATGGGGTCGCATTGAATATGACCCGACTACCGGGCTGAGTGGGCGCGAACAAGTACTACAGCGCATGCGCGAATGCGATGCACTGGCCATGGTGCATGGGGATGACCCCATGTGCCACGAATACATTCCTTCCAAACTTTACGAATACCTGTGGATGCAACGTCCGATCGTGGCGACTGCCCACGGTAACCCACAAATGGCCCAACTCATTCGAGAGCAAGGCCACTGGGTGGCAGAACACCCCTTACAGGCCGACTCGGCTGTGAAAATTGCCCCCGAGCTGGCCCGTATCTTGTGCCAATTGTGGCAGCAATGGCGTACCCAGGGCCTGCCAGACACAGCGCAGACCACACCCTACACCACCGAGGCATCAACCCGGCAGCTGATCACCTGGGCCCAGGCCTTGTATCGTTGAAATATGACCGCTCCATTCATCAGCGTCGTGGTATTGGCTTATCGTCAATTTGAATTGACCACAGGGCCTTGTCTGGCGAGCTTGCGCCCATGGTTTGACGATGAGGAGATTGAATTCATTGTCTTTGACAACGCCTCTCCCGATGGCAGCGACGCCATGGCCAAGCACTGGTGCGCACAGCACCCACGGCTGAAATTCATTCAGAGTGAGCGTAACTTGGGTTACGCAGGCGGCATGAATGTCGCCGTCGAGCATGCTTCGGGCACCTGGTTATTTCTGGTCAATAACGACACCGAGTTTCCTGCCCTGGCTCTGGACGCACTCAAGAAGGTGTTGAAATCAGCCCCTGAGCAAACCGCCATGATTGGCCCCGTGACCAACGCGGCAGGCAATGGACAAAGGCTTTATGACCCAAGCCGCAACCGGCCCGATTGGATGGCTATCGGAGAATGGTTTCACCTTCATCCCACTGGGCAACTACTCCATACCTACCGCAGCGATTTCTTTTGCGTAGCCGTTTTGCGACAGACATGGAAAAACTTGGGGGGGCTCGACCCCGTTTTTGGCATGGGTTATTTTGAAGACTTTGACTTCAGTTTGAGATTGCGGGCAGCCGGATTCGAACAAGTCATCACAGAAGACGTATTCGTATACCACCAGGGAAGCGCCACATTCAAGTCCACAGACAGCATCCATCGCTTGATGAAAAAAAACAAGCGCATGATGCTGGCACGTCACCCTCAAGTCAAAATGACCCATGTGAGGTTAGCCAATCTCCAGGCCATTTTGGATCGGCTGGCGATTCAGCCCGATTTGAAATCAACGCCACTGGCAGAGCAGGACCTGAGACTGAAGCTACGGATCCGCGCGTTAGAGTTGGACCAGCCCAAGAGTTTTTTCAAAAGAATGCTCTGGAAAATGAAAATCAGGCCATTGATGGAGACATTTTCAAAGTGCTGATCGATGCGTTCCCATTTTTCAACGAAATCGGCATGCTTAAAACGCGATTGGCCTACTTGGGTGAGCACGTCGATCAGTTCATTGCGATCGAGTCAAGTATTGATTTTTCAGGTCGCCCCAAGAGCATCCTTCTGACACCTGAAGTCATCTCCACACTACCCTACGCAGACAAATTCAAGGTTCATGTGTGGGAGCCCGACTGGTTTTCTCGCTTCTTAATCTTTCCCCTGGCCAGAGATCTTCGTTGGCGAAAAATACTCTGGCAAATTCAAAACAGACAACGCAATGCCTTGCTTCAAGCGCTATCGCATGCCCATGATTCAGACTGGATCCTGTTTGGAGACCTCGACGAATTCATTGATCGAAATGAGTTGTACCAACTGCATCAATTGCCAGACTCAGATCGGATTTATTCGGTTCAGCAGCAAATGTATTACTACAACCTACTGGTCAAGCATCGCGAGATCTGGTCAGGCACCGCCTTGTGTCGATTGCGGGCCATGCGTCGCGTCAGTCCTAATTTCATCCGACACAAGCGACTCGACCATGAAAAGGTTTTTCATGGTTGGCATTTTTCATACTTTGCCGATTTAAAAAGCATTCAACAAAAAATCAAAATTATCAGTGGCGCTGAAAATTTATCAGCATTTGAAAATATTTCAGTCGATGCCATCAAAAAACAAATCGAGCAGGGGGCCGATCTTTATGGGCGCACAGGTGTAGATTTACTTCGCCTCAAGCAACCCGACGTACCTGAAGAGATCGTTGAGCTCATGCAAAATTATCTTTAGGCTGCAGAGCTTACCTAGAAAAAGAATTTTTTAATCTTGGCCCAGCTTTTATTCTGATTGGATAAAAAATAGGGTGAACCCATCAAGGGCGTCATGGGCTGATCCCTCAATATGTCATTGACTCGGCGGGACCACAGCGCAGGTGGCGAACTTTTGTCTTTCAGCGCACTGATGCGAAAGTAATGCCAAGTTCCAGGATAGGTCGTGCCTGTGCCGTACAAACCATAGCCTGCCAAGTCGTAGCATTTATCGGCATCGTCAAAACCCAGTGGATACAACAATCGATATTTATGCCCAAGCAAATTGGCTTGACGAGTTAAATTCTGCGCCGTGTCGATCTGATCGCCCTGCTCAGAAACGCCCCAAGCCAAATCAGGAGAACCCAATGCTTTGTAGGCGCTCTTGTTGATCATGAGCAAAGATGCGGCGGCATAGATTTCATTCCTCAGGCGGGTATGAGATATATTTTGTGCGTTACCGGTAAATGTCTTATTTTGGTCAGTCCAGCGAAAAATTTGATTCAGCATGGCGCCATCCCATGGCAAGGCGTCAATGTCGATGAAACACACGGTTTCGTCAATCGCCGCCTTTTCTAACTTTTCGTTCAGAAAGTCTCCATGCGCTTTATAAATCTTGTCGTAATCGTCGGTGGCAGGAAAAAAACGATATTCAACTGAAATACCTTGATGTTTGGCGCATTTTTGGTGATCTTGTAAAACATACGAAGGGAGATCGTCGGTTAAAAAACAATGAAAAATCACTTCAATTTCTCCCTTTGGATGGCTCTCTCTAGGCGGCGCTTTCTCAGCGAATTCTTGAATTTCAACCAGCGACGAATCCAGATGTGTTTGGTTTGTTGCTGTATTTCGATCAAGCTTGCTCGGTCCCACTCATGGGTGGCGCAAGTTTGTGCCAAAGCCTCGACGCTTAAGCCCTGAGGTAAAGAGGCAAAGAAGCGCTGCAGATAAATCGGTGCTTCGTAACTGTACCCCCAATAATGGTGCAGGCAATCACCCAAAGCAAACATCTGGTAGCGATCGCACCCGACCAGAGACCAGGCGAATTGCTCGACCCAATTACGAGGTTTGACTCGGGTGAATAAAAAATCACTGATTCTGAGCGCATCTTCAAAAAATGCCGACTGTCCCTGGGGTAAACCGATGGCCCCCGCATTCCAGTTCAAGACCTGTTCAGGGTGACTAATGCCCTGGGCACGCAACTCGTTGACACATTCGTTCAAATAACGGTGATAGTCCGGGAAATGATGCGGGCCAAATGCACCATCGATTTCATGCATGCAACATGGTGGGGCATGTCCAGCATGGTTTTGTGTCAACCGTTTCAGCGCTTGGTCGGGCAAGTCCAGCCAACGGGTATCGCAGTCAACATACAAAACAGCGCCGGACAGTTCCTGGCTGGCGCGCAGCAACACACAATGTTTGATGCGGTGCACATAATCAAATCGACCACGGTAAGACTTGAGCGTCGCTGGGTCAATTTCGATGGTTTTGATCAATGGGTGATGGGGCGCTTTGTCGGCCCTATCGGTGTAAATCACCATCTGAATATCGGTTCTGCCTTGACTGATGAGTAGCCAAAGCAGAGTCATGCAGGAGAACATAGTCTGGTCATAAAACTTTTGCGACCCGTGCGACAAATAAACAATGTGCGATTGGAAAGGACTGGTACTCATCGAGAAGTCGCTCCTAATGTGTACTCAAGGTCTGGACTGTATTCATGAAAGTCGCTTCATCTGGGTTGACCAGACAGCGTACCCAAGGGTGCGCATGGTATGAAGTCACTTCTTTGTAGGTCATCCAGCACACACAGGGCTTACGCAAAGCCACTGCCATGTGGTAAGGCCCCGAGTCAGTCGAAACAAAAAGATCGCATTGGTCAATCAGGGCTGGCAGAGTGAATACATCGGTTTGGCCTGCCATATCGAAAATCTGTGGCGTATCAACCCCCAGATGACGCAATTGGCTTAAAAATTCTTGGTTGATTTCTAGCTCATTGGGTGCTCCGCTCAAAATCAATTGTATGGGGCGTTCGTTCATCCAGCGCTTGAAATATTCGGCCAGTGTCGACAAATTCATTCGCTTGTGTGCAGCGCCGAAAGTGGCACAACCAATATTGAGTCCGACTCGCAGGACCTGCCCCCCTTTGGGGGGCAGAAAGGCCAATATTTTCTGCCGTGCGGATTCGTCGACCTTTAACTCAATGGCTGCATCGCCGCGCTCGAGTCCCAATGCAGCCAAGGCGACGAAATCGCGATGGGTGTAATCAAAGGGCTCGCTCAAACCATGACGCAGTGCATATTGAGCGCTAGAAGCGGCGGCGTGTTGATAAAACCACGAGCGCAGCGGGAATTGGGCAATGCCTACGCTGTGGGCACGGCTGGCCCAGGCGGCGAGCCAAGTCACGACTGAGGTTCGTGAGCCCGCCCACTCAAAATCAATCACGCAGTCGGGCTGCAGGCGTCGCGCCAATTGCCAAACCTGCCGTAGTATTTTGAAGTTGGAAACTTTGCGCACATCGTCTGAATAGGGCTCTCCCTCGCGTATGGTCAAAAAAGTCGCACTGCTCAGTAAGTGGTGATGCGCAATCAGCGCCTCGCTGGGATAGCCGGCATGTCGACTGAGAAAAAGCAAATGCAATTCGACCCCTGGCCAATGGTCTTTCATCACACGCCAGGCGGCACTGCTGCGCAAAATATCCCCAATGCCCATGCTGTGCGCCTTGATCATCATGACTCTTTTGGGGATCGTTCTCAGGGGCATGGGTATAGCAATACTGGGTTATTCAGGCGCGGCGGTCTTCGTAGTCGGTCAAGACCTTCAACGCCATGTGCCAGGGGTATGTGGAGCAAGCCACCATGACCCTGGGCAGCAAATATGGGTCGTGTTGGTCGTGTACCCGGCCACGACGCATGGTGGTGGCAGTCAGATAGCCCGCCTGCCGAACCATCTGGGCGTGTCGGTCGTGATACCGGCCATAGGGATAACAAAAATGCCGGACCGGGGCGCCCAATTCGGACTCCAGTACCGATTTGGATTCTTGCATCTCGGACAAGGCTTGCGCGTCATCGGTCACTTGTAAATCGATGTGGTGACAGGTGTGCGA
>CAYMJT010000051.1:0-4638 GCA_964390775.1 uncultured Bordetella sp. | reverse complement strand
AGATAGGGCTCTAGATCTTGCATGGACAAGCCTTGCAAGCCCAGTGCCTTGAGCATCGCCATTTGCCAGTCGAAGGCGCGCGGCGAGACCACCAAGCCCCGCAGGGGCGTTCCGCGTGGAGGCGGCACGTCTATCTGGTGGTACATCAATATAGGAATGGGGCGCGACATGGCGAGGCCTCAGGATGATGTTCGGCCATAGTGATCTTCAAACCGCACGATATCGTCTTCACTGAGGTGCGAACCCGATTGAACTTCGACGATCTCCAAAGGGATTTGGCCCGGGTTGGCCAATCGGTGCTTTTGTCCAACGGGAATATAGGTGGATTGATTCTCTTGCAAACGGAACACTTCGTCACCATTGGTGATTTCTGCCTCCCCCTGCACGACGACCCAATGCTCGGCGCGATGATGGTGCAATTGCAGGCTCAGGCTGGCTCCAGAATTAACCATGATGCGTTTGACCTTGAAACGCGAGCCTTCGTCAACTTCTAAATACCAACCCCAGGGCCGGTGCACTTTGCGATGCAATTTCCCTTCAATCCGCCCTTGTACTTGGAGTTGCCCCACAACTTCTTTGACGCTCTGACTTGCATGCTTGTGTGCCACCAAGACCGCATCGGCCGTTTCCACAATCATCAAATCCTGGACACCCACCGCACAAACCAGGCGATGGCTGGCGTGAATCAGATTGCGCTGACTGTTCAGAATCAGGGTATCGCCCGATACGGCGTTGAGATCAGGATCTTGCGGCAAGGCTTTCCAGACAGCATCCCAGGACCCCAAATCACTCCAACCTGCATTCAGCACCTGCATCTGCACAGCGAAGCCCTGTCCAGGACACTTTTCCATGACGGCGTAATCAATCGAGTCGGCAGGAATGGCCTCGAAGGCACTGGTATGTGGTCTCACAAATCGTTGATCTTGTGTCCGCTGCCGCCAAGCCTGTTCGGTGGCCGACAAGATATCAGGCCGATATTGCTTTAGCGCATTCAACCAAACCGAGGCTTTTAGAACAAACAGGCCTGCGTTCCAATAAAAATTCCCTTGGGCCAGATAGGACTTGGCCTGGGCCAGATCGGGTTTTTCGACAAAACGACGCACGGTCAGCGCAGCACCCATTTGGCGCGGCTCAACCTCGATATACCCATACCCAGTTTCGGGGTGATCTGGGGGTACGCCACAAATCACAATAGCCCCTTGAGCGGCTTGAAAAGCGGCCGCCTGCACGACCCGAACAAACTCGGATTCATTGGCAATGACCTGATCTGAAGGGCTGACCACCAGAACCGGATCATGCCCCGACCCGGTGGCGGCCAAGGCCGCCAAGGTCAAGGCCGGCGCTGTGTTGCGACCCACCGGTTCAAGCAAAAACGAGGCGGGAGCATCGCTCACTTCACGCCACTGCTCAGCCGCCAGAAAACGATGCTCATCGCTGGTCACCACCCAACTGGGGGCCAATTGCATCGTGGGTCCCGCAAGGGCTTGCAAACGCTGGCAAGTCAGCTGATACAAGCTGCTTTGACCAGTCAAGCACAGAAACTGCTTAGGGAAACCCGAGCGCGACAGGGGCCAGAGTCGGCTGCCAGAGCCGCCGCACAAAATGACGGGTGCGATCAGAGTCATAGGGAAAGGGAAAAGACTTTCTCATATTTTAAAGCCGCCTCGGCCCAACTTCGCCCCATCGCTTCGCGCCGCCCAGCCTCGATCAGGCGTTCTCGCATCGGTCTATCGTTCTGTATGCGCTCTACAGCCATCGCCAAAGCCTGCGCCTCATGGGGGTTATCCAACACCCAGGCCTGCTCCAAATGCGTGAGTTCAGCCGACAAGCCGCAATAAGGGGCTGGACTGACGACCACTGGCAAACCATGTGCCATGGCCTCGAGCACCACCATGCCGAAGCTGTCTTCCAAGGTGGGGTGGACCAAGGTATCGGCTCCCGCCATCCAATCGCCCACATCGGAACGCGGTCCCACAAACCGAACCCGCGACGTCAAACCCATCTTCTCGACACGCTCGGTGTAATTGGACAGCTGGCGCGTTTGACCCAATACCGTCAGGTGAAACGTTGGGGGCAAAATGCATAGAGCTTGCAAGACCAAGTCCAGTCCCTTGCGCTGGTAGTCGTTGGCGACAAACAATAGCGCCACTTCGTCGGGCTTCCAGCCCATCTGAGTGCGCCATTCGGTGCGCAGCCCCTGTGTCTGCGGTACGCTCACCCCGGGGGTAATCACATGGGCCATGTTCGCAGCATGCGGGTAATAGGGCAAGAAATCGTTCAATAGCTGGGGTGAGGCAAACACCAACTGCCGGCCTCGAGTGGCCCTCATTCGAGCGTGTTCCAAGGCCAGATAGGTCAGGCGACGCGGGCTGATCAAAACACCGAGCCAACGCCATAGCCATCGCCAGCCACGGCGGTTTCCGCTCACCCCTTTAGACACCGGTTGCACATGCAAGGTTTGAACCTGACCGTGAAAGACATGTTCGTGGCTGTGAACCCGATCAAATCCGGTTCGGGTGTGCCACCAAGTGGACAAGGCGTAGTAGATCTGGTTCACCCACCGGGGTCGTTTGCAAGGTCGCCAGACCAGGTGATAGTGGGCGAGCTGCACCGGATGGTCGGTTTCCTGGCAAAACACATGAATTTCGTGCCTTTGTGACAAGGCCTGGGCAATGGCAATGGCATAGCTTTCAGCCCCGCCAGCGGTACGAGAAAAATTTCGGGTCAGCAGGGCAATGCGCATGCGATGTCGTCGGTCTTAGATCAGAACCACGTCGTATTCATCCTGGTGCATGACGGGCTCACTGACCAAAGAGATGGGTTTGCCGATGAAATCGCTCAGTCCAGCCAAATGCGGGCTTTCTTCGTCAGACAGCAGATCTATGACTTTGGGGTGAGCGAGGACCCTGATTTCGCGTGGATTAAATTGCCGGGCTTCACGCAATATCTCGCGCAATATGTCATAGGCCACCGAGCGTGGGGTCTTGACGATGCCTTTGCCGGCACAGGCTGCGCAGGGCTCGCACAACATGTGAGCCAATGACTCACGGGTGCGTTTGCGGGTCATTTCCACCAAGCCGAGTCCAGAGAAGTGACTGACCATGGTTTTGACCCGGTCGCGCGCCAGGTGCTTGCCCAATTCCGACAATACGGCCTCGCGGTGATCATCGTCGTGCATATCGATAAAGTCGATCACGATGATGCCCCCCAGGTTGCGCAAACGAAGCTGGCGCGCAATGGCCCCAGCCGCCTCAAGATTGGTTTTGAATACCGTTTCCTCAAAATTGCGCGAGCCGACATAGCCCCCCGTATTGACATCGACTGTCGTCAAGGCTTCGGTTTGATCGATGATCAGGTATCCACCAGACTTCAGATCGACACGACGCCCTAAAGCACGCGAGACTTCATCGTCGATGTTGTAGAGGTCAAAAATAGGACGCTCGCCCTTATAGTGCTGCAAACGACTGACTGCCGATGGCATGAACTCTTGGCCATAGTTTCGCAGCAAATGAAATTGTTCTTTGGAGTCGATTCGGATGCTCTGGGTCCCTTCCCCAACCAAGTCACGCAAAACCCTTTGTATCAAGCTCAAATCTTGGTGCAAAAGCGATTTGGCGGGCAACTGAAGTGCCAGTTCCTGTATCCGTGCCCAGGTCTTGCGTAAATAGGCGATGTCTTCAGACAACTCGGTATCGCTGGCGTCCTCGGCATTGGTCCGCAAAATAAAACCACCAGGTGGTTTGGCTGCTGAGTCTTGGGCCAGATCGAGCAGGCGCAGGCGCAGCGCTTCACGCTGTTGCAAGGGAATTTTTTGAGAAATTCCGATGTGCTCGTCTTGGGGCAAAAAAACCAATAAACGGCCAGCGATACTAATTTGGGTCGATAAGCGCGCCCCCTTGGTCCCCATTGGGTCCTTGATGACTTGAACCATCAGGGCCTGACCTTCGAAAATCTGCTTTTCAATGGGCTTTGCGGGGACATCGCGCGCTGTGCCTTCATGGTGACGTTGCTGCATCTGCCCTACTAGGTCAGCCACATGCAAAAAGGCCGCGCGTTCCAGTCCAATGTCAATGAAAGCCGATTGCATGCCAGGTAATACCCGAGTGACTTTACCCAGGTAAACATTGCCTACCAATCCGCGCTCCAGGGTGCGCTCCACGTGCAACTCCTGCACAGCGCCATGTTCGACCACCGCCACACGGGTTTCTTGAGGGGACCAGTTGATCAGAATGTCTTGCATGTTGATTACAACTATACCCAATATGAGCGCAAAATCGGCGAAAATAAGGCCAAAGGAACCCCCAAGAGCATGAAAATTCTGGTCACCGGCGCAGCCGGCTTCATCGGCATGCATACCAGCATGGCCTTGCTGGAGCTAGGGCATGAGGTGATCGGCATCGACAACCTGAACGACTATTACAGCCCGCAACTCAAACAGGACCGACTCCAGCGCTTGCGCACAAGGCATGGCTTTGAGTTTCAAAAACTCGATATCGCCGACCCTGGGGCAGTATCGAACCTGATGCGAGTACACCGATTCGAACAGGTGGTGCATCTGGCGGCGCAAGCGGGTGTTCGTTATTCGCTGACCCACCCCGAAGTCTATGTTCAGTCGAACCTGGTCGGTTTTGGCCATGT
>CAYMJT010000050.1:10955-16711 GCA_964390775.1 uncultured Bordetella sp. | reverse complement strand
CTTTGTGCCTGGGGATCTGGTCGCCCGCGCGGGCGCAGGTGGTGTTGACGGTGGCAGCTTATCCGGCGGTCGATGACATCGTTAGTGCCGCCTTGCCAAGCTGGAGCAAACAGCATCCGAATGTCGAGGTCAAAGTGGTGGCGCGTGATTTCTCGGACCACCACACCGCCATGACGACAGCCTTGTCGGCCTCATCAGGCTTGCCCGATGTGATGACGATTGAGTACGGGTATTTGGGGCGTTTTGCGCAAAGCGGCTGGAGGATTTGTCCAAGCCCCCATATCTGGCCGAACCCTTGCAGTCGCGTTTTGTGGCGTATGCCTCGTCGCAGGCGCGGGTCGAGGCGCTGGGGCAGGTGGCCATGCCGACCGATATCGGCCCTGGCGTCATGTTTTACCGCCATGACCTGATGCAAAGGGCCGGGATTGATCCCAAGTTGCTCAGCGCCAGTTGGGATGATTTTTTGGCCTCGGCTCGGCAATTGAAGGCACGCACGGGGGCGGCCATGGTGGCTCATGCGCGCGATGTCAAAGATGTGGTGATTCGGTCCCAGTTGGCTGCGGGCGAAGGCATTTATTACGACGCTCAGGGCCAGTCGCTGGTGGGCACATCGCCGCGCTTCAAGCAGGCGTTTGAGTTGGCTCTGGCGATTCGTCAGCAAGGGCTCGATGCCAAGGTCAATGCCTGGTCCAACGACTGGGGCGAGTCGCTGCGTCGAGGACACGTGGGGGTGCAGATGATGGGCGCCTGGCTGGGCGGGCATTTACAAAACTGGTTGGCGCCGCAAACCGCCGGGCTGTGGCGCAGTGGACCCTTGCCGCAAGGCGCCGCCTTGTCTTGGGGGGGGACGTTCTATGCCATCCCGAAAAAGTCAGCGCAAAAGGCTCTGGCCTGGGATTTGATTCGGCATCTGACCTTGCATGTGGGGCAGCAGCAGTTGGCGTTTGAAAAGTTCAACGCATTCCCCGCCTTGCTCGAGGCACAAAAGGGGGGGTATTTTGATCAGGAGGTGGCTTTTTTAGGGGGGCAGAAGGCGCGCGCGCAGTGGCGTGAGACGGCGCAGCGCATTCAGGCCACACGGGTGTTTCGCAACGACCCCATTGCCGAAGAGCTGGTCAATGCCGAGCTCGATCTGGTGTTGACACGGGGCAAATCGGTCGATGCCGCCCTGGCCGATGCCCATCGGTTGGTGCAGCGTAGGGCGCAGCGATGAGCCGCCCGATCCTGGGGGCCACTAGCGCGCCCTATGTCTTGTTGGCGCCGTTTGTGGTGCTCTTTTTGGTGTTTGGCCTGTTTCCCATCGGTTTTTCGTTTGTCCTGATGTTTCACACCTGGGACCCGGTTCAAGGCATCGAGGCCATGCAGTACGTGGGCACCGAAAACCTTGTCTTTGCCGTGGGCGACCCATTGTTGTGGACCTCGCTCTACAACACCCTGTGGCTGGCCGTGGTCTCGGGGGTGCCGCAGCACTTGGTGGCGATACCCCTGGCCTATTTGATCAATGAAAAACTGGGCCGTTGGCGCAATACCGCGATGGGGGTCTATTTTTTGCCTTACATCACATCCACCGTGGCGGTGGCGATCATGTTCGCCACTTTGTTCTCGACCGATTACGGCGCGGTCAACGCGCTGCTGCAAACCTTGGCGTCGCAGGCTGGCTTGCGGGACTGGTTGCCAGCTCAGGCCATTGACTGGTTGGGGCAACCCGAGACCATCAAGCCGGTGTTGTCGCTGGTGATTTTTTGGCGTTACGTGGGCTTTAACACCATGTTGTATGTGGCTGCGATGCAAAGCATTCCACGCGATTTATACGAGGCTGCGGTGCTCGACGGTGCTGGCCCCTGGCGGGTGTTTTGGCACATCACGTTGCCCCAACTGCGCCCGATGATGTATTTTGGGGTCACCCTGACTTTGATCGGGGGCCTGCAGTTGTTTGAAGAACCCTTTATTTTGACTGGCGGCAAGGGCGGTATCGAGTACGCGGGCATGACGACTGCTTTGTATATGTATCGCACCGCCTTCGAATTCAGCGACTTTGGCCTGGCCAGCGCGATTTCATGGTTGCTGTTTGCCCTGATTCTGGTGCTGACCTTACTCACGCATCGCGCGTTCAAACCGAAAGGGGAGCGCTGATGTTGAACCGGCAGCTTGTACCAGGTGCTGGCATGGGCGTCTTGGGGTGGCTCTTTTTGGGTCTGGGCGGTTTGGCGATGCTGGCGCCCTTTTATGCCATGTTTGTATTCGCGACCCACTTGAGGGGCGATATTTTCAGCGTACCGCCACCGTTGTGGTTTGGCGATCATTTCTTCGACAACCTGGCGATCTTGATGCAAAAGATCCCGTTCTGGAAAAACTTGGGCTGGTCCTTGTATGTGGGCTTGATCACCACGGGGCTGACCTTGTTGTTTTGTTCGATGGCGGGTTACGCCTTTGCAATTTATGAATTCCGCTTCAAAAAGCCACTCTTTGCGCTGGTGATGTCGACCATGTTGATCCCATCGTTTCTGGGCATGATCCCCAGCTTCATGATCATGGATGTCTTGGGATGGATTGATCAGCACAAGGCGCTGTATTGGCCAGCAGCGGCGCCAGCGATGGGTATTTTCTTGATGCGCCAGTACATCGAATCGGCCATACCCCGCGAGTTGATCGAGGCGGCGCGCATGGACGGTTGCGGTGAATTGGGTATTTATGCCAGGGTAGCGGTGCCCTTGCTGGGGCCGGCGTTTGGCACCCTGGGCCTAATCACCTTCATAGCCTCATGGAACAACTTCATTGGGCCGCTGATTGTGATGCGCTCGAGCGAAAACTACACCTTCCCCTTGGCTTTGCGCAGCATTCAAAGCCCGGTCGATACCGAGTGGGGAGCATTGATGGCGGGATCTGCTGTCGCTGTGTTTCCCTTGTTGCTGATTTTTGTTTTTTCTTCCCGCCGCCTCATCGAGGGACTGACTGCGGGGGCTGTCAAGAGTTGATCATGTTGATGAAAACACAAACCCATATGGAACTTTCTCGCCAGCATTTCCCACCCGACTTTATTTGGGGTGTGGCGACGTCTGCATTTCAAATCGAGGGGGCGCACGATGTCGATGGACGCGGGCCTTCGATCTGGGACACCTTTTGCAAACAACCCAGGGCGATTAGCGATGGCAGCAACGGCAAGCGGGCCTGCGACCATTACCACCGTTGGCCCGAGGACCTGGACCTGATGGCTGCGATGGGTGTCAAGGCGTACCGGTTTTCGGTGGCTTGGCCTCGGGTCCAACCTTTGGGCATGGGGGACTGGAATGAAGCGGGGTTTGCCTTTTACGAGCGCTTGCTAGACGGCTTGGCGCAGCGCGGCATTGCGGCCCATTTGACGCTCAACCACTGGGACTTGCCGCAGGCTTTGCAAGACCGGGGGGGATGGGCAAATCGGGATACTGTCGATCACTTTGTGCGCTATGCGCGCGAGGTGGCCCGCCGCTGGGGCTCAAAACTGGCCAGCATTTGCACCCATAACGAGCCTTGGGTGATGGCGGTGCTGGGCCACGAGCAGGGGGTTTTCGCCCCCGGACATCGCTCGCGCGCCGAGGCCTTGCAGGTGGCACACCATTTGTTGGTCAGTCATGGCCGCGCGGTGTCGGTTTTGCGTGAGGACGGTGTCCGCTGTGAATTGGGTATCGTGCTGAATCTATCGCCCATTTATCCGGCCTCTGATCAGCAAGCCGACCTCGACAAAGCTCGACTGGATGATGGCCTGGTGGCGCGCTGGTATCTGGACCCGCTTTTTAGGGGCCAATACCCTGACGATGTGTTGGCACATTTGGGGCCAGATGCACCTGTGCATACGGCAGCCGATCTGGCCGAGATGGCTCAGCCCCTGGATTATTTGGGCGTGAATTACTACACCCGCAATTTTTCGTCGAGTGGTAACCCCTGGGACGTGCGCAGCAGCGGCAACGAAGTGACCGAGATGGGCTGGGAGGTGTATCCGCAAGGCTTGACCGAGTTGCTGTGTCGGTTGCACCGCGACTATGCCCCAAGACGGTTGCGTGTGACTGAAAACGGGGCTGCTTTCAAGGACCAATGTGTGAACGGTGAAGTCAATGACGAGCGTCGGGTTGCCTATTTGCGCGAGCACATCCGGGCCACCCATGCCGCCCTTGATCAAGGGGTGCCGGTTGATGCTTATTTCGCCTGGAGTTTGCTCGACAACTTCGAATGGTCCAGCGGTTATGAAAAGCGTTTTGGCCTGATCTATGTTGACTATGACAACCTGCGCCGAATTCCAAAAAACAGTGCCAAATGGTATGGCCAGTTTCTGAAAGACTGATATGGCCCGCATAGACATCAGGCAGTTGAGCAAACGCTTTGGCGAGCAAGGGGTGATCGAGTCGCTGGACTTGTCGATCGAAGATGGTGAGTTCATGGTGTTTGTCGGCCCCTCGGGCTGTGGTAAGTCAACGCTTTTGCGTTTGTTGGCGGGACTGGAGTCGCCGACATCGGGTGAAATTTCTTTTGACGGGGTCAATGTGACTCAGGTGCCAGCGGCGCATCGGGAGGCGGCAATGGTGTTCCAGAGCTATGCTTTGTATCCGCACATGACGGTGGCCGAGAACATGGCTTTTGGCTTGCGCATGTCCGGAGTGGCCAGGGCTGAACGCGAAGCGATGGTGGCGCAGACGGCGGACAAATTGCAGTTAACGCCTTTGTTGGGTCGCTATCCGAAGCAGTTGTCAGGCGGGCAGCGCCAGCGGGTGGCCATTGGACGAGCCATTGTGCGCCGCCCCAAGGTGTTTTTGTTTGACGAGCCACTGTCCAATCTGGATGCGGCTTTGCGGGTGCAAATGCGCATTGAGTTGGCACGCTTGCATGCCGAGTTGGGCACCACGATGGTTTACGTCACTCACGATCAGACCGAAGCCATGACGCTTGGGCATCGAATCGCGGTGTTCAACCGTGGGGCTATTGAACAACTCGGGCCGCCGATGGCTTTGTATCGCGAACCGGTCAATCGATTTGTGGCCGAGTTTTTGGGGTCACCCAAGATCAATGTGCTGCCTTACCAGTTCCAAGCCGAGGGTGAGCTGCGTATGGGCGCGCAAACGATGGATGTTTCATCTTGGGATGGGGCGCTGCGCCAGCGCTTGTCCCGAGGCGCATCTCTGGGGGTCAGGCCCGAGGCCTGGCGCTGGTCGACAGGTCCGATGGGCTTGCAGGGGCGCATTGAGTTTGTTGAAAACCTTGGCGATGTGCAAATGGCTTATGTGCGTTGCGAGGGTTTGGCCGAGTTACTGCGTGTCAAAACCGCTTCGGTTCTGGGGTCAGGTAGGTCGGGAGAACCGGTGTGGGTGAGCCCCGAGGCGGCCCAGTGTTTGGTGTTTGATGCCCAAGGTGAGGTGATTGCATGAAATTGCGAAATGTCTTTTTGCCGCAGAGGTGTTTGCGCACCCTGGGTCTGTGGCTTGGGGTGTGCGTTTCACTTTCGGCCCAGGCCGCTGACACGGTGGCAGTGGGTGCGGGGGGCTGGCGCACCCAGATCAGTGCCGCCGATCGGGCGGTGCCAGAGGCGCCGTATCGGACTCCTGACATGCTGCGACGAGCCGCACCCACCAACCAGTGGTATTCGTCCATTATGTTCACCCGCTGGTCGGAAGTCTTGCATGCGGTGCCCTTGAGCGCCAAGGCGACGGCCCAGGGGCTAGAGATCGGCTACCCGCAAAAGTCCATCGTACCGACCGAGCGCCGCGATGTCGAAGTGCACTATCGACATC
>CAYMJT010000050.1:7283-10945 GCA_964390775.1 uncultured Bordetella sp. | reverse complement strand
CCTGGTTTTGCGACCCGAGGCCTTCGAGCCACAAGCGGCCCTGCTGTCGGGGCACTCCGATTGGGCGGTGGAAATGGCCTTTCAAGCCGCCGAGCAGGCCATGTGGACCACGGTGGCCCACGGCAGTCCTTTTGTGTTTGCCCGCCTGAGTGTCGGTCATTTGTTGCTGCAACTGGGGGCCGATTTGAAGGCCCAGGTCTGGAACGCTGACCCCCGAGTCCTGAGAGTGCAGGGCGGTGTCAAACGCTTTGCGTTGTTTGCCCCGACCGGCGGGCAGTGGGAGGCCATGAGTAACGGTGGCTGGCGTTTGGTGTTGCCAGCCGAACGACGCTATGTGTCGGCGGCGGTACTGCCCGACGAAAGCGAAGCGACCCTGAGCTTGTTTTTGGCCAATGCCTACGGTCATATCGTCGATACCCGGGCTGATTTCGAGTTTCGCCGCGACAGTGCCGAGGTTGTGACCCGATTTACCCAGACCGTGCATACCTATGAGGGGACTCCTGGTCAAGGGATTATGGGTCTGTACCCCCACCACTGGCACCAAAATACCAGCCTGAAATCTGCGGCCTTGGGGCGCTTGCCCAGCATACGGGGCGATATTCGGCTTTATGTGGGGCATGGCTTTGAGACCCGTTATCAGCATCATGGTTTTGTGCCGCATTGGCCAGGACTGAAAGAGGCCAAAGCAGGAGATGCCGTGCGCGCGCAGGTTCGCAAAGAATCGGGGCGAGCCCGACGCATGATGCTCGAAATCGGTCAAGGACCGTATTGGCAGGGCAAGGGGCTGCAGCGCATCAGTCAATTGATGGCGGTGGCCGATGTACAAGGCGAGACCCGGGTGCGCGATGAGTTGCTGCAGTTGCTCAAAGGGCGCGCCGAGCAATGGTTGTCGGGGCAGAGCAAGCGCACATATTTCCATTACAGCCCGACGCTGGGGACCGTGGTCAGTTACCCCGAAGAATACGATGCGGTCAAAGACATGAACGATCACCATTTCCACTATGGGTACTGGATTCGGGCTGCGGTGGACATTGGTTTGCGCGATCCGCGCTGGATTGCGCCCGATCAATGGGGCGGCATGATCAATAAGCTGGTGGCCGACATTGCCACCGCCGAGCGCGGGCGCAGCGATTTTCCGTATTTGCGCAACTTCGATCCCTACGAGGGGCACTCTTGGGCCTCGGGGGTCGCTCTGTCCCCCGATGGCAACAACCAGGAGTCATCGTCGGAGGCGACCAATGCCTGGGCCGCCTTGATGCTATGGGGGGCCTTGCAGGGTCGAGCTGATTGGGTCGATCTGGGTGCATACCTCTACAACACCGAAATTCAGTCTATCGGGCATTACTGGTTTGACCTGCATGGGTTGACCCTGCCGGCAGAGTACTTGAACACCGAGGTCAGCATGCTGTTTGGCGGCAAATTGGCGCACAACACCTGGTGGATCGACGAACCCAGACAGATCCATGGCATCAACCTGCTGCCCTTGACGGCCTCGTCGACTTATTTGGCCGCCAGTCCGGCTTTTGTACACAAAAACATGGCGGCCCTGGAGGCCGAGACGCGCATCTACCATGCCCGGGCCAAGCGGGCCAAGCCTGAGGACATCTGGCAAGACCTGTTTGCCAAATACGTGGCACTGGTTGACCCGGCCCAGGGAATGGCGCGCTGGGACGAGTGGGGCACCATTGAATTGGGCGATACCCGAAGTCACGCCATGCATTGGTTGGCCCATTTGCAAGCGGTGGGGCCGGTGAATTTATCGGTCACGGCCAATACCCCGTTTTTTGCCGTGTTTGGCCAGGGTGAGCGCAAAACTTATGTGGTGTTCAACAGTGGCCCTAAGACGATCAGTGTCACATTCAGCGATGGCAAGGCTGTGAAAGTCGAGCCAGGGCTGCAGATGTTTCCTTGAATTTTTTTGATCCTCCCAAGGGTAAACCATAGTTGCTGATTTTCGCTTTCAATCCAAAATGAAAGCGTTTTCAGAAAGCGCTTTCAATCGTGTTTCAAATGGTGTTTTATTCTTTCAACTACAGGAGCAATTCATGACACTTTTCAGCAAGAACTACATCGTCAAGTCCTTCAGCATGGGCTTTTTGGGGATTTTGGGCACCCTCGTCGCCTGCGGCGGTGGCGGCGTGA
The DNA here is from genome assembly GCA_964390775.1 of uncultured Bordetella sp. Taxonomy (GTDB): domain Bacteria; phylum Pseudomonadota; class Gammaproteobacteria; order Burkholderiales; family Burkholderiaceae_C; genus Limnohabitans. Next base: position 8,803 of record CAYMJT010000050.1, on the reverse strand, counting down.
CCTCTAGCGGTGCGCAATCGGCCGCCCCAGCGGAGCAAATTTTGTTTGCCATGGGGTATCAGCCCCTCTCGGTGCCGGGCGACGATACGATCAAGTGGAAAACAGCCCAGGGCGGCAAAGTCTCTGCGGGTTCGGGTGGCAGTTGGAGTTATGGTGACTGGGGTGTCTGGACACAAACCGACATCGACACCAAAGGTTGGGTGGGCGTTCAGTACAAGCACACGGCTGCCAATACTGCATCGAGTTATATCTATTACAAAGTCACCGGACCCAAGGAAGGATCGATTGATGTCAGTGCCACCGACTCTCTGATCATCAGCATGGGGAATGAGAAGATTGGCAGCGAAGCCAATACACCCACCGAAGTGACCGTTTTTGTCGAGGGCGGGGCTTACGACACTACAAACTATACGTATGCCAACAGCTGCAAGGCCAAGCAGGCCCTGCGCAGCACCACACTGTCGAGCACCTATGTCATCGCGCTTTCGAGCCTGACCTGCGACTCGGGCACTTTGGTGGCACTCAAGACGGGTGTCAAAGCGGTGGTGATTAAGGTATTGCCCGGCAGCGGCAATGCGACAACCGATACTTCGACCACCAACAACTACACTTTGATTGAGTTGGGCGCCATTGGTTTTGGTAAAAACAACTTCTAAGCAGGTTCATCATGTTTGATCGTTTGTCCAAGCGCTGGCTGGTTTCGGTGTTGTGGGCGCTGGTTCCTTCGGCTTGGGCCGTGGACTTGGGGCCCTTCACTTTGACGGGTTTTGCCAAGGTGGAGTTCACCCGCGCCTCGAACCAATGTGTCAACTGCCAAACTTACCCCACGGAAGATCGGCAAAAGCCCTGGGCCGATGCGCTGGCGCTGGGCAAACCCTATGGGGTCAACGATGCATCCCTGACCCTGTTTCAGCCTTATCTGGGGACCCGAAACTTTGACCTGGGTGCAGGCTTCAAGGTCAAGGGTTTGCTCAGCCAGCGCTGGCGCGATGGACGGGTGGACATTCCCGGGGTCTGGTACGAAAAAAACCTGATCTTGACCCACGAAGACCACGGCATGGTGCAGGTCGGTGCTTTCCCGTCCCGCTCATGGTCGTGGGCTGATTATCCCTATGGCACCGTGCTGGGCATTGCCGACCCCTGGGCTTCGAGCGGGGCCGGCTATGGTTTGTTGACCCGAGCGATTCGATACGGCACGCCCTTGCTCGATGTCGCGGGGGGCGACTTGTACCTGGAGCTGACTTATGACCAGGGCGACAAGAATTGGCGCACCCAAAAGCCCGAGTTGTACGAGGCGGTGGCGCGTTATGTCCGAGGGCCTTGGATGATCGATCTGATCGGCCAGATTGGCAGCAATGGACCGGCCGCAGCCTGGGGGCATGGCCCCTTTAGTGCCATCACCACGACCCCCACGCTCGATGCCAATCCGGCGAATCGGGTGGTCTCGAACAAGCAGCAAATCACCATGTTGATGGCCCGCTACCAGTGGAACGCCAAGACCGATGTGTACGGTGGCATAC
>CAYMJT010000050.1:5282-7273 GCA_964390775.1 uncultured Bordetella sp. | reverse complement strand
GTGGCATACGGTTCAATCGTTGGAGCGGTTCGCGTGGGGTGCCCGTTGCTCGCGACGCCAGTAACAATCTGATTTGGGCCAATATGTTCAACGTCAACGCCGATGACATCACCCAGGCCTACCCGGCCACATCGACCGACTTCAATTTGGGTGCGGTGTATCGCTTCATGCCGCAATGGTCGGTACGCGCGGCGATGGTGCATTTCGGCAAGGCCAGCACCCAGAATCCGACCGAGCGTGGCCAGTCCAACAGCATGTGGCTGGGTACCTTGGGCTTGGGCTACGACATTGAGCCGGGTTGGTCGGTCTACGGTTACGGTGGCACGGCCCAGTTCGCCCGCCAGGGCTTGGCCCCCTTGAGCATGCCAGCGAACACGGCGTTCACTGGCATTGACCCTCGGGTCAGCAAATCAGGTGTGTGGGCCGGGGTTGGAATGGTTTATGTTTTCTAAAAAAATCGTCGGCGTTGCCCTGGGCTTGAGTCTGTTGGTGGCTTGCGGTGGCGGCACGCACAGCGACGGTCTGGGCGACAGCACCACGATCACCTTCACCCGCCCCTCGAACTATGTGCTCAAGTGGCAAGACGATTTCAGTACCTCGACCCTGAGTGGCGATTGGGCTTATGACACGGGGGCGCCCCTTTATGGGGGGACGGTGTGGGGCAATAGCGAGCGTCAATACTACCGCTCTGACAACGCATCGGTGGTCGATGGCAAGCTGGTGATCCAGCCCGCTGTCATTACGGTGGGTGGGACGATCACGAGCAGCGAAATCTCGACCAAAAGCCTGTTGGCCACATCGGCACGCGTCAAGACCGACACCAGCAGTTATTACGCGGCTCTGAACAGCACGCCGTATGGCTTTTATGAAATCAGGGCGCAGATCCCGTGTCTGGCGGGCGCGTGGCCTGCGATCTGGATGATGGGTCAGAACGGCGACTGGCCAGCCCGGGGCGAAATCGACATCATGGAATGGTTTGGTCGTTATTTTGCTGGCACTGAGCAGGTGCAGTCGGGGGTCCACACGACCCAAAACAATGGCGAAAACTCGCTCTACAGCAAGATCACCTTGTCGGGTTTGTGCACGGGCTATCACACCTTCCAGCTGCACTGGACCTCGAGTGCCCTGATCATGGGGGTCGATGGCACCCAGGTATTCCGTTACAACAAGCCCAGTTCGGCGACGGCGGCGACCTGGCCCTTTGATCAGCCTGCATTCTTGCTGCTCAATGTCGCCGTCGGCGGCAATCTGGGGGGGACAGTCGACACCAGCCGTTTGTCCGAAATGACCATGAGGGTCGACTGGGTGAAGGTGTGGCAACCCTAAAATCTATGCCATCCCCATATTTCGGTTGTCACGACGCGGCATGAAAACCCCTAGCCCATTTGATCAGCAAAATCGATCGACCCTCAGCCAGGTGGCTGAGCGGGCAGGTGTTTCGCCCAGTACGGTGTCGCGCATCTTGAATGGCACCGCCAAGGTGAGCGAAGCCAAAAAAGCCAGCGTTCAGCAGGCCATCAAGGATTTGAATTTCTTGCCCGATCCGGCGGCGCGCAGTTTGGCGGGCGGTCGTGCCATGAGCATCGGGGTTTTGACCCAGTTCATCGACAGTCCGTTCTATGGCGAGGCTTTGCGTGGCATCGAGGATGTGCTGCTCAAATCGGGCTATTCGCCCTTGTTCGTCAGTGGGCACTGGAATGAGGCGGAAGAGAACATGCGCATCCAGATGCTGATGATGCGCAAAATCGATGGCCTGATCATTTTGACCGGTAAGTTGAAAGACGCCACCTTGGTCCAATTGGCCAAGCAGTTGCCGGTGGTGGTGACTGGCCGCAAATTGCGCAAGCCCAATCTATTGGGCATCGATTTTGACAACCACGAGGGCGTGAGTCTGGCGGTGCGTCATCTGCATGCGCTGGGGCATCAACGCATCGCCTTTATATCGGGGCCTCTGGATCATGCCGACGCCGAGCAGCGTCTGAGTGGATACC
>CAYMJT010000050.1:0-5272 GCA_964390775.1 uncultured Bordetella sp. | reverse complement strand
TTGAAATTGGCCTATAACGCCAAGTTGGTGGTCAACAGTGATTTTTCAGAGCCCGGAGGCTATCGGGCAGCGCAGCAGCTGATTCAGTCTGGGGTCAAGTTCTCGGGCTTGATCGCGGCCAACGACCAAATGGCCTATGGGGCCCGTTTGGCCCTGTCGCGCTCAGGCTTGCGGGTGCCCGAAGACGTGTCTTTGGTCGGTTTTGATGACCTGCCGCATTCGGCTTATACCCTGCCGCCCTTGACCACGGTGCGTCAGTCGATTTATGAAGTGGGCACTCAGGCTGCTCAGGCGGTATTGCAATTGTTATCTGGCGTGTCCTCGACGATGGAGCAAATCCCGGCCGAGTTGGTGGTGCGGGAATCGACTCGCCGTTATCGGGCTTGAAATCATGAAAAATCTAAGTTACGAAAAATTTAAATTAAAATGTAACTAAGTTACAATTGAGCCATGCTCCAACGAATTCAATCGCACCTGGAACTGCTCTCGCCTTCTGAACAAAGGGTGGGGCGTGTGTTGTTGCAAGACCCGCTGGGTTTCTGTCGGACTCCGGTGGCGCAACTGGCGCAACGGGCCCAGGTGAGCAAGCCCACGGTACTGAGGTTTTGCCGCAGCCTGGGGTATCAGGGTTTGAGTGATTTCAAATTGCGTTTGGCCAGCAGCGTGGCCGAAGGGGTGCCCTTCATCCATCGCAGCGTGTCGGCTCAAGACCGGGTGGATGAGGTCATCGCCAAGGTCACCGACAATACGGTGGCGGCGCTGCTGCAATATCGAAATTCGGCTTCGAGCATGACGGTGCGTGCGGTGGCGCATGCCCTGCACATGGCGCATCGGCGGGGACATCGGGTCGAGTTCTATGGGGTGGGCAATTCGGGCATCGTGGCACAGGATGCGCAACACAAATTCTTTCGCCTGGGTTTGCACACCACAGCCCACAGCGATGGGCACTTGCAAATCATGAGTGCGAGTTTGTTGGGCAAGGGCGATGTGCTGGTCATCATCTCCAATTCGGGGCAAACCCTTGACTTGATCGAAGCCTGCACCATTGCCCGCCAGCGTGGTGCGCTCACGGTGGGCATCACCGCTTCGGGTTCAGCTTTGTCCCAGGCAGTCCAGATTCATTTGGCCGCTGACCACACCGAAAGCTATGAGCATTTCAGCCCCATGGTATCGCGCCTGCTGCATCTGATGATGCTCGATGTATTGGCCACTTGCACGGCTTTGCACATTGGGGCCAACAAACTCGAACCGCAGTTGCGCCGCATGAAAACCCACCTGATTGCCAAGAGATATCAAAAGGCACCATGAACGACACGAACGAAGACACCCTGGACATGCTCATTTTTGGCGGTAGCGGCGATTTGTCGTTTCGCAAGCTCCTGCCAGCTCTGTACATGGCGCATGTTCATCACCGACTCCCCGAGCAAACTCGCATCATCGGAGTGGGTCGCCATGACTGGACTCTGGAAGCGTACCTGGCTTTTTTGACCGAAAAGGCCGTTCCTTTTATCGAGCCGTCCAATTTTGATCCCTTGTTATGGCAAGCTTTTACCCAACGCATAGCCTACTGCACACTCGACGCAACCCAAGGGGCTGACTACGCCCGTCTGGGGCAGGTATTGCGAGCGGGCTCGCAGCGGGTCTATTACCTGGCGACCGCGCCGTCATTGTTTTCGGGCATTTGTGCCCAATTGGGGCAGGCTGGTTTGATCCGGGACAGTGATCGGGTGGTGCTGGAAAAGCCGCTTGGTGTCAATTTGGCCAGCGCTCAGCGCATCAACGAAGATGTGGCGCGGTATTTTGCCGAGCGGCAGATCTATCGCATCGACCACTATCTGGGCAAAGAAACGGTGCAAAACCTGATGGTGTTGCGCTTTGGCAATGCGATTTTTGAGCCGCTGTGGCGCGCCCCCACCATTCAAAGCGTTCAAATCACGGTGGCTGAAACAGTGGGGGTGGGCAGTCGGGCCGGGTTTTATGACGGCGCGGGCGCCTTGCGTGACATGGTGCAGAACCATTTGTTGCAGTTGCTCTGTATCGTCGCCATGGAGCCGCCGATATCACTGGATGCTGACGATGTGCGAGATGAAAAACTCAAGGTGTTGCGCTCTTTGCGCAAAATGGACCTGGAGGCGGTGCGCCGTGACACGGTGCGGGGTCAGTATGGGCCTGGGGTGGCCGACGGCACCTCGGTGTGTGGCTATCTGCAAGAGGACCAGGTACCGCCCGACAGCCACACCGAAACCTTTGTGGCCCTGAAGGCACACATCGACAATGCCCGTTGGGCCCATGTGCCGTTCTTTTTGCGCACCGGTAAACGCATGCAGACGCGTCGCTCGGAGATCATCATTCAGTTCGCCGAGCAACCGTTTTCGGTGTTTGGTCGGCAAGGCCAACATCAACCGAATCGGCTCATCATCAGCCTGCAGCCGGAAGAGTCGATTCGTCTGGGCATGATGGTCAAAGAACCGGGCTCAGGGATGCGCCTGCACCCGGTCGAGCTGGGCCTGGACTTGCAAGAGTCTTCATACAAGCGCCGTGCCGAAGCTTACGAACGGTTATTGGTCGATGTGATCAAGGGACGCTTGACCCACTTCATGCGTCGCGATGAATTGGAGGCGGCCTGGACCTGGGTCGACCCAATTTTGGAGGCTTGGGCCCAGATGACTGAGAAGCCGCGCAACTACCCCTCAGGCTCTTGGGGGCCAGCGGCGTCTTCAGCCCTGATGGCGCGTGAAAACCTCACCTGGTCGGAAGAGTCATGATCGCAATTGCCGCGTCGGGTCGGCAACGACTGAAGGTCGTGCAAGCGCGCGATCCGCAAGACCTGGCCCAAAGGCAGGCCCAGGCGGTGGCTGCCGAATTGAGCGTCGCCGTTCAGGCGCGGGGCAAGGCGGTGTTGGCTGTCTCGGGAGGTCGCTCGCCGGTGGCTTTGTTTCAGGCCCTGAGAAGCTGCAATTTGCCTTGGAGCCAGGTGACGGTCACGCTGGTCGATGATCGGCAGGTGCCCGAGCATCATCCCGCCAGCAATGCCCGCCTGGTTCGCGAACACCTGTGTCTAGGCCCTGCCGCCGAGTTGCATTTACAAACCCTGGTCGGCGCAGATCCGGGCTGTGCCCATTGGACGCAGGCCCAGTGGCAGGCCCAGGCGGGCAGGGCCAGTGAGGCCCTGATCAAGCTGGGGCCGGCCGACGTGGTTTTGTTTGGGATGGGAGCAGACGGTCATATTGCCTCGCTGTTTCCAAACACATCGGTGTTGCCCCGGGCCCTGGATCCAAAGGGCGAGGACGCTTGCGTGGCGGTGCAGCTTGACCCGCTGCCCCAAGAGGCTGGGTTTCATCGATTGTCCCAGACCTTGTCGCATTGGCTGCGCTCGCCGCGATGGATGCTGTCGGTTTCAGGGGCAGAAAAAATGGCAGTGCTTGAACAAGCCCTCAACGGCCAAGGGCCCGAATGGCCAGTCAGCGCCTTGTTGCAAGCGCTGGGTCCCCCCATGACACTTTGGATATCGCCATGAATGTCGTCCCCCCTGTGCATCCGGTTTTGACCGAGGTGACCCAACGCATCGAGGCCCGCAGCCAAGCATCGCGGTACGCCTATTTGCACATGGTGCAAAGCGCCAAGCGGCCTGGGCCGTATCGCGACGCTTTGGGCTGCGCCAATCAGGCGCATGCTTATGCCGCCATGCCCGATGCCGAAAAATGGACCTTGCGCCAGGTACGCGAACCCAATGTCGGTATCGTGACTGCTTACAACGATATGTTGTCGGCGCACAAGCCTTACGAAGACTACCCGGGTCTGATTCGTGAGGTGGCGCGGGAAGCCGGGGCGAGTGCCCAGGTGGCAGGCGGAGTGCCCGCCATGTGCGACGGCATCACCCAGGGTGAAGATGGCATGGAGTTGTCATTGTTTTCGCGCGATGTGATCGCACTGGCCACCGGGGTGGCTTTGTCCCACAACACCTTTGATGCCGCGTTGATGCTGGGGGTGTGCGACAAAATCGTGCCTGGCTTGCTGATCGGGGCCTTGCAGTTTGGCCATCTGCCGGTGGTCTTTGTGCCCGCTGGTCCCATGACTTCGGGTTTGTCCAACGACGAAAAATCGAAAGTTCGACAACTTCATGCCCAAGGCTTGGTCGACCGCCAAGCCTTGCTTGAGGCCGAATCGGCGGCCTATCACTCGGCGGGAACTTGCACCTTTTACGGCACGGCGAATTCGAATCAGATGCTGATGGAGATCGTGGGACTGCATTTACCCGGCGCTTCGTTTGTCAATCCTGGTACCGATCTGCGCACCGCTTTGACGCGGGCGGCGGTCAGGCAGGCGATTCATTTGGCTCGCCAGGGCCGCACGCTGGCCGATTTGTTCAGCGTCAAGACGGTGGTCAACGGCATGGTCGGTTTGTTGGCCACGGGGGGCTCGACCAACCACACCTTGCATTGGGTCGCCATGGCCAGAGCCGCAGGCTGGCGCATCGATTGGGATGATTTTGCTCAACTGTCGGCACAGGTGCCTTTGTTGGCTCGCATTTACCCCAATGGCGGGGCCGATGTGAATCATTTTCATGCGGCCGGCGGGATGGGCTTTTTGGTGCGGCAGTTGTTGCAAGGGGGTTTGCTGCATGACGATGTCCAGACCATTGTGGGAGACCGTTTGTACGACTACACCCGTGAACCGTGGCTCAAGGACGGTGGCTTGAGCTGGCGGGATGCGCCCTTGACCTCGGGCGATCTAGAGGTATTGCGCCCCCTGGATCAACCTTTTAGCTCTGAGGGGGGCTTGCAGGTGTTGCGTGGCAATGTGGGGCGCGCGGTCATCAAGGTGTCGGCGGTCAAGCCTGCCCATCGCCAGGTGTCCGCCCCTGCGCTGGTGGTCGATGACCAGAAAACCTTGCAAGAGATGTTCAAGCAGGGTCTGTTGCAGCGAGATTTTGTGGCGGTCGTGCGTGGCCAGGGGCCGCGCGCCAATGGCATGCCCGAATTGCACAAACTCACGCCCCTGTTGGGGGTTTTGCAGGACCAGGGGTTTCAGGTGGCCTTGGTGACCGATGGACGCATGTCGGGCGCGTCGGGCAAGGTGCCAGCTGCCATTCACTTGTGGCCGGAAGCGGCAGCGGGCGGACTGATCGGGAAAATTGACGATGGCGACTGGATCGAGCTTGACGCCAACAAGGGCATACTCGAGGTGCGGGTCAGCGAAGAAATCTGGTCCCAACGAAAGAGCTGGACAGGGAGCACAACGGCGCTTGGACTCGATCCGGCCCGACAGAGTT
>CAYMJT010000049.1:0-16736 GCA_964390775.1 uncultured Bordetella sp. | reverse complement strand
CCGGATTAAGCGGCGAGTGCGAAACGTTCGTCGTTTGCAGTTAGTTTTTTTCTGCGGTTTTACGAGGTGACAGAACCTCGACATGCCCTGCTGCGTGCCCGAACCCATGTCGAAACCAATGCAGCCCCAGACCTTGTATTTTAGGCGCTTTCCAGCTTTTTCAAAAGGGCCTGCGGTTGTTCTATGACCGCGTCGGCGCCCCAGGCCCGCCAATCGGCCACTGCACCCAGGTAACCATAGGTAGCGGCCAGGGTGTACATGCCAGCGGCCCTGCCCGCCACGATGTCGCGCTCGTCGTCGCCCACGTACCAGCACAAACTGGGGTCGATGCGCAAGCGCCGAGCGGCTTCGAGCAAGGGCTCGGGATGGGGTTTGGCGTGCGGGGTGGTGTTGCCGCTGATGACGACAGCGGCGGGTGTGAGTAAGGCCATTTGGCGCACCAGTGGGTCGGTAAAGCGGCTCGATTTATTGGTCACAATTCCCCAGGGTAAGCCTCGGTCATGCAGCGCTCGCAACATGTCGGCCACACCGTCGAAGGCGCGCGTGAGCACGGTCATACGGCGCTCGTAATTGACGAAGAACTCCTCTTTGTAGGTCTCGAAGTCGGGGTGCTCGGGGCGCATATCAAAGGCGATGCCCAACATGCCCCTGGCACCTGCTCCCGCCATGTGGCGGTAGTTCTGCAAGGGGAGCGAAGGCAACCCGCGAGCGATACGCATCTGGTCCGCCGCCGCGCCCAAATCGGGGGCACTGTCGATCAAGGTGCCGTCGAGGTCGAACAAGATGGCGCTGGGAGACTGCATGGCTTTATGCTGGCTTGCGGGTGGCAAAAAGGTAGTTCACGCTGGTGTCTTGGTTCAGGCTGTAACGTCGGGTCAGCGGGTTGTAGCTCAGCCCTTTGGTGGTTTGCAGGTCCAGCCCAGCCTGACGGCAGTGACTGGCGAGCTCGCTGGGCTGGATGAATTTGGCGTATTCGTGGGTGCCTCGGGGCAACATATTGAGGATGTACTCGGCCCCGACAATGGCCAACAAAAACGATTTCGGGTTTCGATTCAGGGTGGAAAAAAACACCCAGCCGCCGGGCTTGACCAGGGTGGCACAGGCGCGCACCACCGAAGCTGGGTCGGGGACGTGCTCGAGCATTTCCATGCAGGTCACGACATCGTATTGACCGGCTTGTTCAAGGGCCAGCGCCTCGGCGCTGACGGACCGGTAGCGCACGCGCGGTGTTTGCGCTTCGAGGGCGTGCAGCTGGGCCACTTTGAGGGCTTTGTCGGCCAGGTCTATCCCCAACACATGGGCACCGGCCCGGGCCATGGCGTCGGACAAGATGCCGCCGCCACAGCCCACATCGAGCACCTGGCGGTCTGACAAGGGGGCCAGTTCACGAATCCACTCCAGGCGCAAGGGGTTGATCTGGTGCAGAGGCTTGAATTCGCTCTCAGGGTCCCACCAGCGGTGTGCCAATTCGGAGAATTTGGCCAACTCGGCAGGGTCGGCGTTGGTTTGGGTATCGCTCATGGCGCTGAATTATCGCCTCAGACGCCATTGAAGGCCCGAAGTCACTGAGCTTTAGGGGGCATAAAAAAACCCCGGCAAGCCGGGGTTTTGGATCAAGAGAAACCGATCAGGGGTTAGCGCGGGTACCGACCACTTCGATCTCGACGCGACGGTTCTTGGCGCGACCTTCCTTGGTGCGGTTGTCAGCGATGGGCTGCTTCTCGCCCTTGCCTTCGGTGTAGATGCGGTTTTTCTCAATGCCTTTGCTGACCAGATAAGCCTTGACAGCTTCGGAACGACGCACCGACAACTTCTGGTTGTAAGCATCGGTACCGATGGAGTCGGTGTGACCCACGGCAATGATGACTTCCAGGTTGATGGCTTTGACCTTGCTCACCAAGTCGTCAAGCTTGGCTTTGCCTTCGGGCTTGAGCACCGACTTGTCAAAGTCAAAGAAGGTGTCGGCCGCGTAGGTCACCTTGGATGCGGCGGGCGGCTGGGGAGCCGGAGCGGGAGCCGGGGCCGGAGCGGGTGCCGGGGCCGGTCGAGCAACGGGAGCCAGTGCAGGTGCGGCGGCGGGAGGTGCGATGGCACCGTCGCAACCAGGGGCGGCAGTGGCGGGAGTCCAAGTGCCAGAACGCCAGCATTGGCCGGCTGAGTTCTTCCATACCTCTCCAGAGGCGTTGCGCCAGTTCTGAATGTCTTGGGCGTTGACCACGGTGGCCAGGCCAGCGGCTGCAACGATCAGAGCCAGTTTATTGAGTTTCTTCATGGTTCTCCTCAGGGGGACTTGGGTCACACAAAACACGATAGCGAACATAACCTTCGCTCGCATGGGGATTATTGTGCCACAAGCCTGGGCTTGACAAGACGCCCAAGCCGGTGAGGTCTTGTCCGCAAAGAAAAGCCAGCCCCAGGCTGTTGCGCCCAAGCCACAACCTATGGGTTCGACTGGGGGGGCAAGACCCGGCTTGAATAGCAGGGTTGGGGGTCATCCAAGCCTACAATCAGCGGTTTAGCCCAATTTCGGCACCGATTCATGACTTCATTTGCCAAAGAAACTCTGCCCATCAGCCTAGAAGAGGAGATGCGTCGCAGTTACCTCGATTACGCCATGAGCGTGATTGTGGGTCGAGCCCTGCCCGATGCCCGTGATGGCCTAAAACCCGTGCATCGCCGTGTGTTGTATGCGATGCACGAGTTGAACAACGACTGGAACCGGCCCTATAAAAAGTCGGCCCGTATCGTCGGTGACGTGATCGGTAAATACCACCCTCATGGCGACAGCGCGGTGTACGACACCATTGTGCGGATGGCGCAAGATTTTTCTTTGCGCCACATGCTGGTCGACGGTCAAGGCAACTTTGGTTCGGTCGATGGCGACAGCGCGGCAGCGATGCGTTACACCGAGATTCGCTTGTCAAAAATCGCCCACGAAATGTTGGCCGACATCGACAAAGAGACGGTGGACTTTGGTCCCAACTATGACGGCTCAGAGCAAGAGCCGCTGGTGTTGCCCACCCGCTTGCCCAATTTGCTGGTCAATGGTTCGGCTGGTATCGCGGTGGGCATGGCCACCAATATCCCGCCGCACAACCTCAATGAAGTGGTAGACGCCTGCTTGCACATGTTGCGCACGCCTTCGGCCAGCGTCGACGAGTTGATGGACATCATTCCAGCGCCCGACTTTCCGACAGCCGGCATCATTTACGGCATACAAGGCGTCAAGGAAGGGTATCGCACCGGTCGCGGTCGGGTGGTGATGCGGGCGCGCTGCCATTTTGAGGACATCGACAAAGGACAACGCCAGGCCATCATCGTCGATGAGTTGCCCTACCAGGTCAACAAAAAAACCCTGCTTGAGCGGATCGCCGAGTTGGTCCACGAGAAAAAAATCGAGGGTATCAGCCACATTCAGGACGAGTCTGACAAATCGGGCATGCGGGTCGTGATTGAGCTCAAGCGGGGCGAAGTGCCCGAGGTGGTGCTCAATAACCTGTACAAGCAAACCCAGCTGCAAGACACCTTTGGCATCAATATGGTGGCCCTCATAGATGGCCAACCCAAACTTTGCAACCTGAAAGACTTGATCGTGGTCTTTCTGGAGCATCGGCGCGAAGTGGTCACGCGGCGCACGGTATTCAATTTGCGCAAGGCCCGCGATCGCGGCCATGTGCTCGAGGGCCTTGCGGTGGCCTTGGCGAATATTGACGAGTTCATCGCCATCATCCGTAACGCACCCACGCCCCCAGTGGCCAAGGCCGAGTTGATGACCCGTTCTTGGGACAGCAAACTGGTGCGTGAAATGCTGACCCGCGCGCGCGCCGACGGCGGCATGGTCAACGCCGACGATTACCGACCCGAAGGTTTGTTGCCCGAGTTCGGTATGCAAGGCGATGGCCTGTATCGTTTGAGCGAGACGCAGGCGCAAGAGATTTTGCAAATGCGTTTACAGCGCCTGACCGGTCTGGAGCAAGACAAGATCGTCAATGAATACAAGGAGGTGATGGCTGAAATCGACGATTTGCTCGATATCTTGTCTAAACCCGAACGTGTCTCGACCATCATTGCTGACGAGCTGATGGCCCTGCGGCAGGAATTTGGTCAAACCAAGTTGGGCGCCCGGCGCAGCCAGATTGAACACAATGCCCAGGATTTGGCGACCGAAGACCTGATCACTCCGACCGACATGGTGGTGACCCTTTCGCACAGCGGCTATATCAAGAGCCAACCCCTGTCTGAATACCGTTCGCAAAAGCGCGGCGGGCGTGGCAAATTGGCGGCCGCGACCAAAGAGGACGATTGGATCGACCAATTGTTCATTGCCAACACACACGATTACATCTTGTGTTTTTCCAACCGTGGGCGCCTGTATTGGCTCAAGGTCTGGGAGGTTCCGGCGGGTTCGCGCAACTCGCGCGGTCGCCCAATTGTCAATATGTTTCCGCTGGCGGAAGGAGAAAAAATCAATGTGGTGTTGCCCTTGACGGGCGAATTCCGCAGCTTCCCCGCCGACCATTTCGTGTTCATGGCGACCTCGATGGGCACAGTGAAAAAAACCGCCCTGGACGAATTCAGCAACCCGCGCAAGGCCGGCATCATTGCTGTGGATCTTGACGAGGGCGACTTTTTGATCGGGGCCGCGCTGACCGACGGCAAGCACGATGTGATGCTGTTCTCTGATGGTGGCAAGGCGGTTCGCTTCGATGAAAACGATGTTCGTCCGATGGGTCGCAATGCCCGGGGGGTGCGCGGCATGATGATCGAAGAAGGCCAAAGCGTAATCGCCATGTTGGTCGCCGAAGACGAACAGCAATCGGTCCTGACTGCCACCGAAAACGGCTATGGCAAGCGGACACCAATAGGCGAATACACCCGCCACGGGCGCGGCACCAAGGGGATGATTGCAATACAGCAGTCCGAGCGCAACGGCAAGGTCGTGGCTGCCACCCTGGTACGAGCCGACGATGAGATCATGCTGATCACCGACACAGGTGTTCTGGTACGCACCCGAGTGGCCGAAATTCGTGAATTAGGCCGCGCCACCCAAGGGGTGATCTTGATCAGTCTGGACGACAGCGCCAAACTCAGCGGCCTGCAACGCATCGTCGAAAACGACGCCAACGAGGCCGAAGCCGACGAGGACGGTGCCAGCGACGGAACCGGCGACGGCGAAAGCGCATAAACCATGGACGGGCGTGCCTGGAATTTTTCGGCGGGTCCGGCTGCCATGCCCCTAGAGGTATTGCAGCAGGCGGCCGAGGAAATGAGCAACTGGCGCGGCAGCGGGATGGGCGTCATGGAGATGAGCCATCGGGGGCGAGAGTTCATCGATATCCATCAGCGCGCCGAAGCCGATTTACGGCAACTGCTGGCTGTGCCTGCAAATTTCAAGATTTTGTTCATGCAAGGCGGTGGGATTGCGGAAAACGCCATCGTGCCGCTCAACCTCAGCCGTGGCGGCACGGTGGACTTTGTGCTCAGTGGCAGTTGGAGTCAGAAATCATTCAAGGAAGCCGCGCGGTACGCCACTTGCCATTTGGTGGCGAGTTCAGAGCGCGATGGTTTTCGCCGATTTCCCAACCCCAAGGAATGGACGTTGTCTGAACAACCCAGCTATGTCCATGTCTGCACCAATGAAACCATCCACGGGGTCGAGTGCCATGCCCTGCCCGATTTGAAAGCGCTGGGCTGCGATGCGCCGCTGGTGATTGATTTTTCTTCGCATGTGCTGTCGCGACCGGTCGATTGGTCGCGTGTGGGTTTGGCCTTTGGCGGCGCACAAAAGAACATCGGCCCAGCCGGGGTCACAGTGGTGGTGGTGCGCGAAGACCTGTTAGGCCATGCCTTGAGTGTGTGCCCCAGCGCCTTTGACTATGCCCTGGTGGCCCAGCACGACTCGATGTACAACACGCCGCCGACTTATGGCATTTATATGGCCGGGTTGACTTTTGATTGGCTCAAGCGTCAAGGCGGAGTGGCCGAGATGGAGCGTCGCAACATGGCCAAGGCCAAATTGCTCTACGATCACATCGACCAGTCGTCTTTGTATGAAAATCGGGTGGCACCGGCCGATCGTTCACGCATGAATGTACCGTTCTTTTTGCGCGATGAATCGCTCAATGAGGCTTTTCTAGCTGGCGCCCAAACGCGTGGCTTGTTGCAACTCAAAGGGCACAAATCGGTCGGTGGCATGCGAGCCAGCATTTACAACGCTATTCCTATGGAGGGCGTGCAAGCGTTGGTGGACTATATGCGCGACTTTGAACAAAAGGCCTGATGATGAGCAAAACCCCTGTTCAATCCGACGCCCTGGCGGCGCTGCGTGTGCGTATCGACCAATTGGATCAACAATTGTTGAGTATGTTAAACCAACGCGCCAGCGTGGCCAAAGAGGTGGGCGAGATCAAGCGTGCCGAAGGTTCACCGTTTTTCCGTCCTGACCGTGTGGCCCAGGTCATCCAGAAGATTTCAGCCGCCAACCCAGGGCCCTTGTTGAATGACCATGTGGCGGCCATTTGGCGCGAAATCATGTCAGCGTGTCTAGCGCTGGAGTCGCCGCAAAGGGTGGCGGTACTGGGGCCGCAAGGGACGTTTTGCGAGCAAGCGGCGCTGGAATTTTTTGGCAGTGCCGCCGAATTGATTTATTGCGCCAACTTTGACGAAGTGTTTCACGCCACTACCGCCGGCACCGCTCAGTTCGGCGTAGTGGGCATGGAAAACTCGACCGAGGGTGTGGTTGCGCGCTCGCTCGATTTGTTTTTGCGCTCGCCTGTGCATGTCGTCGGCGAGGTCAGCCTTTTGGTGCGACACAATTTGCTGCGTCTCTCCAATAGCCTGCAAGACATCGAAGTGGTGCTGGCGCATCCACAGGCTTTGGCGCAGTGTCAAGGCTGGCTCAGTCAGCACCTGCCGCAGGCCGAAAGACGGGCGGTCAGCAGCAATGCCGAGGGCGCACGCTTGGCCGCCAGCCAAGCCAACTGGGCCGGCATCGCCAGCGAACGGGCAGCAGCTCAGTTTGGTTTGCACACAGTGGCACATGCCATTCAGGATGAAGCCTACAACCGCACCCGGTTTGCCGTCATTTGCTTGCCGCAAACCATGGCCACGCCATCTGCCTCGGGCCGCGACTGCACGAGCCTGGTGGTTTCGGTCCCCAATCGGCCAGGCGCGGTGCACGACTTGTTGGTGCCGCTTAAAAATCATGGCGTGTCGATGACTCGCTTTGAGTCACGCCCCGCCAAATCGGGCCAATGGGAATACTATTTCTACATCGACATTCAAGGGCACATCAGCGACGCGCCGGTGATCGCCGCCTTGAAGGAATTGCAGGGTTTGTGCGCGTTTTACAAGGTGCTGGGCTCTTACCCAGTGACCGATTGAGCTGTGACCATGTCCGAAGCGATGAGCGAGCCCATGATTGAGCCCATGATCGAGCGTTTGGCTGTGGTGGGTTGCGGCCTGATCGGTGGCTCGTTTGCCCTGGGCCTGCGTCAGCGCGGGTTGGTCAAACACATTGTGGGTTATGGGTCGCGCGCCACTTCGCGCCAGCGAGCGCTGGAGATGGGTGTCGTCGATGAAGCCTGTGACAGTGTGGCGCAGACCGTCGCTGGTGCTGATCTGGTGTTGTTGGCAGTGCCGGTACAAGCCGCTCCCTTAACCCTGCGCACACTGGCCCCGCATCTGGGTACCCATGCGATGGTGATGGATGTCGGCTCGACCAAATGCGATGTGGTTCAAGCCGCCCGCTCGACCCTGGGGATGGCTTTACCCCGCTTTATCCCCGCGCACCCGATTGCTGGCAAGGAAGTGGCTGGGGTGGAACACGCCGATGCCCAGTTGTATGTACAAAGGCAAGTTTTTTTAACCCCTTTGCCCGAGACCGATGCCCGCTTCACTGCCCGCGCCAGGGCCCTGTGGTCGGTTTTGGGGGCTCAGGTGCGCACCCTCAGCCCCGAAGCGCACGACCGGGCCTTTGCGGCGGTCAGTCATCTGCCTCACTTGCTGGCCTTTGCCTACATTCATGGCCTGATGACCCAGAGCGACGGAGAACAACTGGTATCGATGGGTGGGCCAGGGTTCAGAGATTTTTCGCGCATCGCCGCCAGCGACCCCACTGTCTGGCGCGATATCTTGCTGGTGAATCGAGACGAAGTCCTTTCGCAATTGGCATACACCCGGCAAGCTTTGTCGGTGTTGGAGCATGCCATGAGCGAGGGCGACGGTGCCAAGCTGCACGAGCTAATCGAAGCGGTGCGTCGTGCCCGCTCAGACTGGCGCATGGCTTCGCAGGCCGATTAAGGTCAGCACTGCATGTATAACACCGCCTTTCTGGATTTGCCGGCTTTGAAATGGGTACAGGGCGAGGTCACCTTGCCGGGCTCGAAAAGCATCTCTAACCGGGTGTTGTTGTTGTCGGCTTTGTGTGAAGGCACGACCGAAGTGCGCGATTTGCTGGATTCGGACGACACCCGTGTCATGCTGGAAGCTTTGCGACGCTTGGGGTGCGGGGTTCATGTCGAGGGCAGCACAGTCAGCGTACAAGGGCTTGGAGGACGACTCGATACTCAGGGGCCGATTGATCTGTTCATGGGCAATGCGGGCACTGCCATGCGTCCCCTGACGGCGGCGTTGGCGGTGCTGGGCGGAGACTTCACCCTGAGTGGGGTGCCCAGAATGCACGAACGCCCCATCGGTGATTTGGTCGATGCCTTGCGCGCACTGGGTTGCCAAGTGACGTATCTGGGCCAAGACGGTTATCCACCTTTGCGCATCGCCCCGCCCCAGCTGCGCATAGACGCCCCCATACCGGTGCGCGGGGATGTCTCGAGTCAATTTCTGACTGCCTTGCTGATGGCCCTGCCCCTGGCGGCCAAAGATCAAGAGGTGACCATTGAAGTGCTTGGTGAGCTGATCTCCAAGCCTTACATCGAAATTACCCTGAACTTGTTGCAGCGTTATGGCATTGAAGTTCGACGTGAGCAGTGGTCACGCTTTGTGATTCCCGCTGGCAGCCGCTATCGCTCACCAGGCGTGGTTCATGTCGAGGCCGATGCTTCTTCGGCCAGTTACTTCATTGCTTGGGGCGCCCTCAGCCCCGGTGTGGGCGTGCGGGTTTTGGGGGTCGGCGCCGATTCGATTCAAGGCGACATCCGATTCGTCGAAGCTGCCACCGCCATGGGCGCGCACGTAGACAGCGGCCCCAACTGGCTGCACATACGGCGGGGCAATGGACCGCTGCGGGGTGTGACCCTGAACTGTAACCACATACCCGATGCAGCCATGACGTTGGCGGTGATGGCCTTGTACGCCGATAGCCCCACCACCTTGACCGACATCGGCAGTTGGCGGGTCAAAGAGACCGACCGTATCACGGCCATGGCCAATGAGTGCCGCAAGTTGGGTGCTCAGGTGGAAGAAGGCCCAGATTGGATCCGAGTCCATCCTTTGCCGGCAGGCCAATGGCGCGCTGCCAGCATTCACACCTATGACGACCATCGGGTTGCGATGTGTTTCTCTTTGGCAGCGCTCAACCCCGATCGCGTGACGGTACGCATTGAGGACCCCAAGTGCGTGGCCAAGACCTTCCCCGATTATTTCGAAACGCTGTTTCAGGTGGCCGAGCCTGTCCATGTACCGGTGATTTGCATCGATGGCCCCACTGCATCGGGCAAAGGGACGCTGGCGTTGAAAGTGGCCCAGGCCCTGGGTTACCACTATCTGGACTCGGGGGCCTTGTATCGAGTCACCGCCCATGCCGCCGTGCAAGCAGGACTGAGCCTGGATGCGGCACATCAGAGCCAAATCGCCGACATTGCACGGCACTTGCCCTTGCAATTCCAGGGCGATCGGGTGCTTTTGAAAGGCCAAGATGTGACCGATGCCATCCGCAGTGAAACCGGGGGTATGCGGGCCAGCCTGGTGTCGGTGCTGCCCCAGGTGCGCACCGCCCTAGTGGATTTGCAACACAGTTTCGCCCGCTTGCCGGGCCTGGTCGCCGATGGGCGCGATATGGGGACGGTGATTTTTCCGCGAGCGGACCTGAAGATTTTTTTGACGGCCAGCGCAACAGCACGGGCACAAAGACGTCATGCCCAGGTCTTGCAACGTGGACAAAGTGCGGTCTTTGAAGAGTTGCTGGCTGATTTACAAGCGCGCGACGCCCGCGACAGCCATCGCAGTGCCGCGCCGCTGCGCCAGGCTGACGACGCCATGGCGCTGGACAACACCAGAGTCTCCATTGAAGACAGTGTGACGCAGGTGTTGAGCTGGTGGGGAGTCAAGAGGGCCGCGCCTGATGGGCGTGGGCCAGTAAATCGGCCAAGGTGATGCCTTGCCAAGCCTGCCAGAGGGCTTGCGTGGCCTCGGACGGGGCCAATAGGGTCTGAACCAGCAAAGGCGCCGCAGGCGTTTGCTCGGTCTCAATCAGCAACACCAGGCGATCTTCGCCATCGAGCCGGGCCACCCAACCCAAATCCATTAACAGGCGGACCGCGACCTCCAGTTCAGCCGGATCAAAGCGCAAGCGCAGCGCCAACTCGGACGGCGACAAGCCGGTGCGGTTTTCAAGCCGGGTTTGCTGCAACAACTGCAAAGTCTCGATCGATTGGGTCAAAGTCCAACCGGGCCCATCGGCAACCCGAACCCGACGCAGCAGCACGCCCGGCAGCAAAGAAACCATGACCGCCCCTGAAAGCACGATCATCCAAGCCGTGTAGATCCAGACCAGCAAGATCGGGAAAGTGGCCAGGGCGCCATAGACTTTGGAGAAGGCAGGCATCTCGCTGAGGTACCAGGTCAACACACGGCGTGCCACTTCAATGGCCACGGTTACCCACAAGCCACCCGCCAAGGCATGGGTCCAGCGCACATGCACATTGGGCAGGTATTTGAATAAGGCACCTACCCCCAACACCAACAGCGACCACTCCAAGGCATCGATGGCCAGGTGCAGGCTTTGCGGCCAGGCTTGCGCCAGACCTCTGGAGACCGACACCACATGGGACATGGTGGCGACCCCCAGGCCCATCATGATGGGCCCCAGGGTCATGGCCGCCCAGTAGACCAAGATGCGGTGGGCCCAGGGTCGGGGCTTGGTGACGCCCCAAATGGCATTGAAGGCCCGATCCAGGGTGAACACCAGAGTCAGGGCCGACAACACCAACACCAACATGCCCGCCAAACCCAGACGACTGGCCTTGGTCGTGAATTGGGTGACATAGCTCAAGACTTGACGTGAAATGCCTTCGGGCATGAGGCTGTCGATTAGCCAGCGCTGAACCAGGGTTTGAATGTCGGCAAATTGGGGAAAGATGGTGAAAATGGCCAAACTGACCGTCAACAAGGGCACCAGGGCGATGGTGGTGGTGAAGGTCAAACTGCCGGCTGCTTGCCCCAATCGAACCTCGACAAAGCGCAGCCGCAGTCGACCCAATAATTGCCCCCAGGGCATGTCACGCCAGCGACCAGCAACAGGGGTTTTGGACCCGACCCAGTGTTTCATGCTTGTTTTTCTACGAAAATCAATATCCTCCATTATTCAACCAAAGTGCCATGGCTGCTGAGCCCCAAGCCCCCAACAAATTGACGCCCGCATTGGCCATGACTCGCATCATGGCAGTGGGTAGCCTGTTGGTCTTGGTGGTTTTGTCACTGGGTTGGGAACTCTGGTGGGCCCCCCTGCGCGAAGATGGCAGTTGGTTGGCCCTGAAGGCCTTGCCGCTTTGCCTGCCCTTAGCCGGTTTACTCAAAAACAAGATGTACACCTATCGCTGGTTGAGTTTACTGGTCTGGATTTATTTCACCGAGGGTGTGGTACGCGCGACCTCTGACCGTGCGCCGAGCTGTTATTTTGCTGCTCTCGAAGTCTTGTTGTGCCTGGTGCTCTTTGCGGCTTGTGCGTTGCATGTGCGGCACCGTTTTCGGCATGCCGCCGAGTTGGGGCTGCGCGAGCCAGCCAAGTGAGGGATGATGAACACCGTCTTGTTGGATGAGTTGCGTCGCATCGTCGGTCCGGCTCAGGTGCTGACCGAAGGGGTTGATGCTTTTGTGACCGATTGGCGCAAACGGGTCAAAGGGCGTGCCCTGTGTGTGGTCCGCCCTGCCCACACCGAGGAGGTGGCTGCCGTGGTCAAGGCCTGTTCGACGGCAGGGGTGAGCATCGTCCCGCAGGGGGGGAACACGGGTCTGGTGGTGGGCTCGATCCCCGACGACAGCGGGACCCAGGTGTTATTGAGTCTGCAACGGATGCAGGCTGTGCGCGCCATCGACGGCGACAACCTGACCATTACCGTGGAGGCCGGTTGTATATTGCAAAACTTGCAAGCGGCGGCCGAACAGGCGGGCTTTTTGTTCCCACTCAGCCTGGGCTCGGAAGGCAGCTGCACCATCGGGGGCAATTTGTCGACCAACGCCGGTGGGACCCAAGTGGTGCGATATGGCAATACCCGTGAGTTGTGTTTGGGCCTCGAGGTAGTCACCGCCGAGGGCGAGATCATGCACGGCTTGGTGGGCTTGCGCAAGGACAACACCGGTTATGACTTGCGCGATGTATTCATCGGTGCCGAAGGAACGCTGGGCATCATCACGGCAGCAACGATGAAGTTGTTTCCGCTGCCAGCGGCCACGCTCACGGCCTGGGCGGCAGTTCCCAGCATGGATGAGGCGGTGCGCTTTTTGGGTTTGGCGCACCAGCATCTGGGGCCGGGCTTGACCGGTTTTGAAGTGATGAACCAGTTCTCGCTCAGCCTGGTGGACAAACATTACCCCCACTTGCGTGTCCCCCTTTGGCAACAGACCCCGTGGTGTGTGTTGTTAGAAAACGCCGACAATGAATCCGAGGCTCATGCCCGAGAGCGCTTTGAAGCCTTGATGGAAGCAGCCATGGAATCGGCTTGTGTGACCGACGCTGTGGTGGCCGAGAGCCTGGCCCAAGCGCGCAATTTATGGCATATCCGCGAGAACATCACGCTGGCGCAGGCGGAGGAAGGTCTGAACATCAAGCACGACATTTCGATTCCTATTTCGGCGATACCAGCCTTCGTCCGCGAAACCGATGCCGAATTGGCGGCGCAGATTCCTGGCGCGCGCTTTGTCGATTTTGGTCATTTGGGCGACGGCAACCTGCACTACAACGTGCAAAGCCCCGAAGGGCAGGATCATCGCGAATTTCAACGCTTGTATGAGGACAAGGTGAACGACATCGTTTATGCGAGCGTGCGCCGATTCGGTGGCTCGATCTCGGCCGAACACGGAGTAGGCGAGCTGAAGGTAGATCGCTTACCCGACTACAAAGACCCAGTGGCCATTGAAATGATGCGTCGGCTCAAACGCGCCTTTGACCCCAAAAACACCCTCAACCCTGGGCGTGTGGTACAGGTCTAGGCAAGCTCTGCCATGCAGTGCTTCCCTAGTAGGTGCGACGCGGCGCGCAAACCAATAAGCCCGGATCGTTATGGGCGACATCGAGATCATTTTTGGCCTGAGCCACATCCATCTCCCGGGGCAAGGGTACGTTGTTTTTAACCGCCAGAATTTCGGCCATGATGCTGACTGCGATTTCGGAAGGCATTTTGCTGCCGATGTAGATGCCGATGGGGCCACGCAGGCGCTGCAAGCTCTGCTCGGTCTGGCCAAAATGTTCCTGCATGCGGGCACGGCGGGCTTCGTTATTGCGGCGCGAGCCTATGGCGCCAACATAAAAGGCTGGGGTCTCCAGCGCCTCGATCAGGGCCAAGTCGTCGAGTTTGGGGTCGTGTGTCAGAGCCACCACGCAGCTGCGCCGGTCGGGGCGAAACGACTGCACCACATCATCGGGCATTTCGTGGGTCAGGGTCACCTTGGGTACCGACCAGGCTGCGCTGTACTCGGGCCGTGGGTCACACACAGTGACCGCAAAGCCATTGAATTGCGCCATGGTGGCCAAATACTCGGACAGCTGCCCGGCCCCAATTAGCAACATGCGGTATTCGGGCCCAAAGGTGTTGCAGAGTCGTTGTTCGCTGATTTCCAATTCTTGCGGGCCCTGCGCAGGTCTGAGGATCACCGTGCCGCGTTCCATATCGAGTTCGCGCAGCATCAGTTCGCCGTGTTCCAGCGACTGGACCAATTGGGCCAGGGACTGCGGGTCGGGATCGAATTCGAGCACCAGTTCCAGGGTACCTCCGCATGGCAAACCAAAGCGATGCGCTTCGTCGGCAGAAATGCCGTATTTGACGCGTTGGGGCGCGCCGCTGGGAATGGCGCCCGGCTCTTCAGCGTTGGGGGCTTGCGCGTGGGCGTAGGCCTGGGTGTAGCGATAAATCAGGTCATCCTCGATGCAACCACCCGAGACCGAACCCAGTACCGCACCGTCTTCGCACAAGGCCATGATCGAGCCGACCGGTCGGGGAGACGATCCCCAGGTGCGCACCACCGTGGCCAACAAAGCGCGTCGTCCAGCCATGCGCCAGTCGCGCAAGCCACGCAAAACCATGACGTCGATGTTTTCCATATCCAGTTCTCCCCAGGTCAGATTTTAAATCGGGGCCCGATCCGGGGTGGGGACAGCGCGAATGAAAACTTCTTTACGCGCCGATGCGGGGCATGACCTTCTCGGCCATCAGTCGCATCGATTTTTTGCCCGCATCGGCGTCCATCCAGTCCTTGCCAGCATACAACAAGGTACCGAATTCGCCCACCTGCGCTTTGAAGGCCAGAATTTGGTCGGCCACGCGTTCGGGCGAGCCCCAAAAAACCAATTGATTAAAAACCGACTCTTCGGTCACCTCGTCATCGGGTTGGTCGATGCGATTTTTGAACAGCTCGATGCGACCGTTTTTCTTCAACTTGGTGAACAAAGAACGGTAGTAAAAGCGATAGGGGCTGTCCGGGTGCATCACATAATCACGTGCCTGCTGGTCGGTGTCGGCGACAAAGATTGACTTAGCGACCCGCCACTGGGCCGGATCGGCCACTTTGCCAATGCGCTCACAGCCCTGAACGTAATTGGGCCAATGGGTTTTGACCCACTCGGGCATGAGGAAGTTGGCTGAAATCATCTCCCAGCCCCGGGCTGCGGCTTCGGTCACCCCTTTGGAGAACGGGGCCACAGCGGTGACCGCAATGGGTGGGTGCGGGCGTTGCAAAGGCTTGGGAATAAAGCCTTGGCCGATTTCCTTCATCAGGGTCTGAGCGGTGCTGATGTTCCAGTACTTGCCCTCGATGTTGTAGGGTGGCTCACTGGTCCACAACTGCAAGACGGCGTTGATGGATTCGAGGAACATTTCATTGCGGTTTTTGCCAAGGTTGCCAAATATTTCCGCATCGGACAACAGCCCTCCGGGTGAAATGCCCATGATAAAACGGCCATCGAGCATGTGGTCGAGCATGGCCAGCTCGGCGGCCACACGGGCGGGGTGGGTATTGGGCATATTCACGGTGCCAGTGCCCAAATTCATGCGCTTGACCTGCCCAACGAGGCTGGATAGAAACATGGTGCAAGAGGTGATGTTCTCAGCCAGGTCGGTGGAGTGCTCGCCCGTATAGGCCTCGCAATAGCCCAACTGGTCGGCCAAGATAAAGGCCTCACGGTCTTCCCGCAGGGTTTGCCGCCAATCCTTGCCGATCGGGTGGATGGGCATGGTGAAAAAACCAAGTTTCATGTTCAAACTCCGGCAGACGATCCCGGCCCCCATGGCCCAGCATGTGCCGAGCCATTATGGGATTTTTCAACGCGTTTAACCGGGTTTTTTGTTGGTCAAGTGATCAGTATTGACGCATATCAAAAGAAACGAACTGGGGTTTGCCCGTATAACTCAGGCGACTTGCAGCACGACTTTGCCAATGTGCCTGTCGGCTTGCATGTGGGCTCGGGCCTGCGGCAGTTCATCAAAGGGAAAGACTTTGTCGATCAGGGGCACCAGTTGACGCTGGGCCATGATGGGCAGAAAACGCTGAATGAAATCATTGACACCAGCGGTGCGCTCGGCCGGAGTGCGGTTCTTGTTGGACACGCCAAAGATACGCAGCCGTTGGGCATGAACCGTTCCAATATCCAGTGGACCGGTGAATTGACCGTCCACATAGCCCACAATCGCCAGGCGGCCGCGGTAGTCCAGACAGGCGATTTGCTCGGCCAAAATGCTGGCACCAATGGGGTTGATGGCCAGATTGACCCCTTTGCCATCGGTGCGGCGCATGACTTCCTCTTGAAACCCGCCCCCCCGAGTCAGCACGGCAGCGTCCATGCCCAGGGCCAACAAGGCGTCGAGTTTGTGCTGTTGACCCGAAGTGCCTATGGTATGGGCCCCGATCATTTGCGCCAATTGCAAACTGGCGGTACCGACACCCGAGGCGGCCCCATTGAGCAACAACCACTCGCCAGCGGCCAATTCGCCTTGGGCGACCAGCATGTCGTGCGAAACCATGTAGGTGATGGGCAATGAGGCCCCATGGTTCCAATCAAAGTGTTCGGGCATGGGCATGGCCTCGGCAGCAACCAACAATGTTTGCTCGGCGAAACCCCCCAAAGCACGGCCCATGACACGCTGACCCAGTTGCCAACCACTCACGCCAGCGCCCAACTCGACGATGGTGCCGGCGGCTTCCATGCCCATGGCCTTGGGTTGACTGAGTTGACCCAGCAAGCCTTGTCCGGTGATGAACTCACCCCGGTTGAGGCTGGCGGCCTGAACCCGAACCCTCAATTGGCCGGGCCCGGGGGTGGGTTGGGCGACGTCACGGCATTCGAGCTCGGG
>CAYMJT010000048.1:0-17791 GCA_964390775.1 uncultured Bordetella sp. | reverse complement strand
AAGACGAGCTCATGCGCGAGGTCACCGCCTTGGTGAAAGAGCACGGTGAAAAGGGCATCATTGATTTCAAGTTGCTCGAAGAGCAAAACATCTAAAGACTAAGCCGCTTGGCCATTGCGGCCTGGGCTGGCGTGTTTGTGCTGGTCTGCATCCCCTGGGGCGGGAATGATGCAGGCCCATGCTTCCTGTCGTGATTAAAAAATTGAATGGAGACCTGTATGTTGAAAACAGTACGGATTATTCATGGCACAGCAGCACTTGTCTTTCTGATGGGCTATGCGATGCACTTGAGCGCTCAGGCGCGAGTCACCCGCATCGTGATCGACGAGGTGAAGGCACTGTCCTCCGACCAGTCTGGAGGAATTCAGACTGAGCAGGTCGCTGGTCGGGCCTATGGCGAAATTGACCCTCAGAATGCAGCTAACCGCATCATCAATGATGTGATGCTGGCGCGTGACCCCGACGGAAAAGTACGCTACGTGGCCACTTTTGTATTGACTAAGCCCGTTGATATGACCAAGGCCAGCGGCTTGATGTGGCACGAGGTGCCCAACCGGGGTTTACGTCGTCCCAATGTAGTGGCAGAGCGGGCCAATGGTGATATCGATCTCACCAGTGCTTGGCAAGGCGATAACTCTGGTGCAACAGCGGTTCGTGCCAAAGCCGAGGTGGACAAGCCGCATTGGCTTCAGTTGCCCATCGCTCGCCAAAGCGATGGCTCGCCTTTGACTGGACAAGTGTTCGGCAGAATTGTGAACCGCTCAGGGGCTCATTCTCAGCCACTGATTGTTCAAACCAATCCTGTTCCGTATCAACCCGCCAGCCTTGATACTCGTCAATCCCGGCTCGTGTCCCGGGTGGCTGAGTCCACACGCGGCGAGGTGATTGGCGAGGTGGAAATCGCCTCCAGCGACTGGGCATGGGCACGCTGTGATGCAGCCCATCCATTTCCAGGCATCGCAGATCCGACGCAAATCTGCCTGAAAAACGGATTTGATGCTGCGCGGCTTTATATGGTGACTTTCACCTCGCATGACGCCTATCCGCTGGGTATTGGGTTTGCTGCTTGGCGCGATGTGGGTCAGTTCTTCAAAACAGCCCGAACCGACGATGTTGGAACCCCCAACCCTGTGGCTGGGAAGGTCACGCACAGTATTGGGCGGGGTGTCTCGCAATCAGGAAATTTTTTGCGCGGCTGGCTACATTTGGGATTCAACCAAGATGAAACTGGTAAGCAAGTCCACGATGGATTGTGGCCGATCATTGCAGGTAGACGCATTGCGCTGAACTTCCGCTGGGCCCAGCCAGACGGCGTTCTTGAGCTCTACCAGGCGGGTAGCGAGGGCCCGCAGTGGTGGTTACCCGAAGCAGATCAGGTGAGGGGGGCTCCAGCGGTGGGCTTGCTGGATCGCTGCCAGAAAAGCGGTACTTGCCCCAAGATCATGGAGCATTTCGGTTCGGCCGAAGTCTGGGCCTTGAAGCTCACGCCGGAGTGGATTGGGACGCAGGCCAAACAAGACTTGCCCTTGCCCGCCAATGTTCGCCGCTACTATATCGGTAGCTCTAATCATGGCGGTGGAGCGGGAGGCTTCAATACCAGCTTGCCGGGAGTCGAATTACCCTCTTCGGGGCCCAGTTGCCCAGGTAATAATTTCGGTACCGGCCTATTGCCAGCCAATCCAGTCCCCCATACTGAAACGGTGAACGCACTGCGTGTGCACTTTAGAAATTGGGTCATGAAGGGAGCCGAACCGCCGCCCAGTCGCTGGCCTAGACTGGCTGACGGCACCTTGGTGCCTGCCCATCGACAAGCCTTGGGCTTCCCATCCTTGCCGCAACTGCGACCCACTGTGCCTGAGCCCGATTTCATCATGCCTGTCATAGACTACGACTGGGGCCCTGAATTCAACCCAGTGGATGGCTCTGGCGTGGCGAGCAATGCCCCACCTCCCATCAGGCAGGTATTGAGCATGTATGCCCCCAAAGTAGACCCAGATGGCAATGAGTTGGGTTCTGTCCCTGTGGTGCTATTGGATGCGCCCCTGGGCACCTATCTGGGCTGGAACATCACTGCGGCGGGAGCGCGGCCCTTTCATGCGGGTCAAATTTGTAACTATGTCGGCGGAATGATTCCTTTCGCGCGTACTGCGCAAGAGCGCCGTGCCAACCAGGATCCACGTCTTTCACTTGAAGAGCGATATGGAACGCACGAAGGCTATGTTGCCGCCGTCCGCAAGGCTGCAGCCCGGGCTGAGGCGGCCGGTTTTCTTTTGCCCAACGATGCCGTCAACCTGATTCGAGCTGCCCAAGAGAGCGCGGTTTTACGTTGAGCGCATGCTTTGAATCCACTCACCACAACCAGTAGGCTTTGGCTGCAGTGGCCGGTTCTAACATGTGTCCAAATCGTTTAGGCTGCGGATATTAGCGATTTGATCGGTACCCAAATTGAGCAGCGTCTCTATTGGTTACCCAATGCGGTGACAAATATGTCGGGCTCGGAATTCCGTCCAAAGTTCAAATCGCAGGAGTGGCAGACGCCAGTGTGACGGTTTTGCGTTTTCCCTCATGGTCAAAATCGTCGTCTTAGGCCATGATCGGCCCGCTTGAAGCATCAAGGGGTACAGCCATGAAACGTCGCCAAATCGTTCGTCAATTGATGACCACGCCGGCTGTATTGGCCTGCTGGCCCGCATGGTCGGCCCCGGCACCAAAACCCGCTGGCTTTCCTGTTCGCCCGCTGCGGATTGTGGTTCCGTTTCCGCCCGGCGGTGCCGCTGACATATTGGCTCGGCCCTTAGCTCAACAGCTCAGTCAGCGCATCGGTCAGCCCGTTTTGATTGACAACAAACCGGGTGCCAACACCGTGATCGGTGCCAACCATGTTGCCACTTCCGCGGCCGACGGCTACACCCTTTTGATGGGCAGCGAGGCTGGTTTATCGCTGGCCGCCGAGTTGTCCCATATCACCAAGATCGAGGTGCCCTATCGGGTCGAGCGTGACTTTGCGCCGATATCGCTTTTGGGTCACTATGGCTCGCTCATGACCATCAACCCCGAAGTACCTGCCAAAAACTTGCAAGAGTACATCGAGTATGCGCGCAGGAATCCGAAAAAAATCAACTTCGCCTCTTTTGGTCTGGGCAGTCAGCCCCACATCATGATGGAAACCCTGAACCAAATGGCGGGCATCGACACGGTCCATCTGCCGTACAAGGGTGTGGCCCCTGCGACCAACGATTTGATCGCTGGCCACGTTCAGGCCATGATCTCGGCCCCTTCGACACCGCTGCCGCATGTGCGTGACCAAAAGCTGCGCGGTTTGGCCTATTCGGGGGCAAAGCGTTTGCCCGAGTTACCCAATGTGCCCACCTTTGCTGAGGCCGGCTTACCCACTTTCAATCCGCGCGGGTGGTTTGGCCTCGTGATGGCAAGCGCCACACCCGAGCCGATTCGGGCCTGGTTGTCTGAAAACATCTGGGCGGTGGTGCAAAGCAGTGAATACCAGATCAATACCATATTAAAAAACGGATACGAGATCCCTAGCACCGAGCCTTCTGTCATGGCCGAATTCATGCAGGAAGACCGTCACTACTGGAAACGGATGGTCGATCTGATTCGGCATCGGTTGGTTTAGTCAGATGAAGCACGTGATTTTTTATTGAACCAGACCCTATGATCGACCCCCATTTACACGCCATGTTGTGCCGAAACGCGGCGCTGTACCCGAACCGCCCAGCGTTGGAGTTTGAAGGCCAGGTGGTGACGCACCTGGCTTTGTTACAGCAGGCCTCCCGCATCGCGCAGGCCTATCACCAAGCCGGTGTTCAACGCGGCGATCGAATTGCCATCTTGTCGCGCAACACGGCCGAGATGGTCTTGGCTTTGTCGGCTTGCGAATTGTCGGGCCGCATCGCAGTACCCTTGAACCATAGACTGGCCACGCCCGAACTTTCGCTCATCGCCCAAGACTGTACCCCGAAGTTGCTTTTGGTAGATGCCGAATTCATCGATGTGGGCCGCGCCATGATCGAACAGGTCCAACACGATATGAGCCTGTGGGTGATGGGAGGAACAGTCGATCAGGTGCCTAACCTGGCCCAACTGATTCAAGGCGATGCCTGCCCTTTGCCCGAGCCCCCCCGCACCCAAGATACGGCCTGCATCATTTACACCAGCGGGTCGACTGGCCGCCCCAAAGGGGTCATGCTGAGTCACCAAGGCATGGTCGAATCAGGTCGGGTCCTGGCTGCTCCGGCGGTGGTCCGACCCGATAGTCGTCAATTGGTTATCATGCCCTTGTTTCATGTGGGTGCGGCAGCCCACCGCATGGCTTATCTGGTGCATGGGGGCACCATGGTATTGCAGCGCAAATTTGATGCTGCACAGGTCCTGCTCGAATTAAGCACTGGACGCATCACTGACATCCACTTGGCGCCAACCATGTTGCGCTCGCTGCTGGATGAAATCGGAGACCGCCCCATCACCTTCGATCAACTCGAATGCGTCAAATACGCTTCATCTCCCATTCCCGATGACACGCTGGCGCGAGCCATCAAGTTGTTTGGCTCCAAGCTGATCCAGTTTTATGCCTTGACCGAATCGGGGGCCATAGCCACCGTGCTACATCGTTATGTACACGCCGAGGCCGCGCAGGGCATTGGGGTCCATCGTCTGCGCTCGGCGGGCCAACCGCATCTGGGTTGTCAGATGCAAATCCGAGACCGCGACGGTCGGGTCTGCCCACCGGGTGTCGAAGGTGAAATTTGGCTGCGCTCGGCGGCCATGATGACAGGCTACTGGAACAACCCCGATCTAACCCGTGACAACTTGGTTGAGGGTTGGCTGCGCACCGGGGATGTGGCGCGTTTTGATGACGAAAACTATTTGTTCATCCTGGATCGCATGAAGGACATGGTCGTTTCTGGGGGCGAAAATATCTACAGCTCCGAGGTCGAGCGTACGCTCGACTCACACCCCGACGTTCTCGAGTCGGCGGTGATCGGTATACCCGATCCCCATTGGGGCGAGGCGGTGCATGCCTTTGTGGTCTTACGCCCTGGGGCAACTAATCCTGGCGCTGATAATCTGATCGAGTATTGCAAACAAAGACTTGCCAGTTACAAAAAACCGAAGTCGATCGAATTCATGCCGACTTTGCCGCGATTGCAGCATGTACAAAAAATCGATAAGCCGACTCTGCGCAAACCTTTTTGGGGTGATAACCAAAGAGGCGTCAACTGAAGCAGTTTGATATGAATGAACCCACTGTTTCCCTTTTAGGGCCCTTGAGCGATGACCAGCGCATGATGCTCGACAGCCTGCATCGACTCATGGCTGACCTGGCGACCCCCACCTATTTGCGCGAAATCGACGACCAAGCGCGCTACCCGCACGAGATCTATGACGCCTGGGTTGAATTGGGCCTGTTTCGGGTCGGCTTCCCCGATGCGTATGGCGGTATCGACGGCGGCTATGCCGATCTGGTTCTTATTGCGCAGGAGTTGGCGTATTGGAGTTACGACGTCTATTGCGCCTATAGTGTGCCCCTTTACACGGCCCTGACCCTGCTCAAAATGGGTAACGAAGCGCAAAAATCGCATTACCTCCCAGCCCTGATGTCTGGTCGCATCAAACTTTCGACCAGCATCAGCGAACCCTCTGCGGGCTCGGATGTCAGTGCCCTTAAAACCACCGCCATACGTGTGGCGGGCGGTTGGCGTATACGGGGCCAAAAGTTATGGAACACGGCGGCAGGTATCCCGAATAATGTCTTGCAGGTGCTGGTGCGCACCGACCCCAATGCGCCGCCGCGAAAAGGGATGTCGATGTTTTTGGTCCCCAATGATTCCCCAGGGGTCACCTGCCGTAAGCTCGACATGCTGGGGCGCCGCAGCTCGGGCACCTTTGAGGTGTTTTTTGATGATGTGTTCGTGCCCGATGAGCAATTATTGGGCTCGCTCAACCACGGCTGGAGCGGTTTGTTGGCCTGCTTGCAAGGGGAACGATTATTGACCTCGGCGGGCTATGTGGGTTCGGCGCAAAAAGTGGTTGACTTGGCGCTGTCCTATGCCAAAGAACGCGAACAGTTTGGCCGTCCGATTGGCGAGTTTCAGGCCATGGGTCACATGCTTGCCGACATGCAGACTGAAGTGGATGCCGCCCGCTTATTGATGGAGCGTGCAGCAGCGATGCTGATCACGGGACGTGATGCCCTGCGTGAGGTTTCCATGGCCAAGCTGTACGGTTCAGAGACCTATGCCAAAGTAGCGAATCAAGGCATGCAAATCTTGGGGGCATACGGCTACAGCATGGAGATCGAGATGCAACGCCACTTCCGCGATGCACGCAGCACCACCGTGGGGGCTGGCAGTTCGCAGATGCAACGCAACGCAATTGCCTCGACGATGGGATTGAAGATGCGTTAAGGGATGAGTGACACCTCGGGCCGGGTGGCTTTGGCCACTCGCCGTGGGGTGGGTTTGTTGGTATTGATCTATTGAACGATAGGTATTCCAATGAAAAATTGCTTCCAGTTGACCCAACTTAGCCTGACCCGATGAAAATTCTGTCCCAGCGCGATGTGGTGATCGGCGGATACGCCGAAACCCCCATAGAGCGTCGCAGTGGTTACACCGCCCTCGAGTTGGCTGCTCAAGCCCTGGAATCCCTTTTGCATCAGACGGGCTTGACCAGCCCGCAGGTGGACGGATTGGCTTTGACCTTGTCGCAGGCCGAAGGAGGCGATCCGTTTTGGTCTAATTTGGTCGCTGAAACGCTGGGCTTATCCTTGCGTTGGTCCCAAGTGACCGATCTGGGCGGTGCGTCAGCGGTGGCCAATGTCGCCCGTGCCAGTGCAGCCATCGCCTCGGGGCAGTGCGAGTTGGTGGTGTGCTTGGCGGCCGATGCCCCGACTGGGCGCATGATCATGCGCAGCGGCGGCTATCGCGAAGAGTTTGCTGATGCGGCGGGTTACGCAGGACCGACCATGGTATTTGGTTTGTTAGGCAGCGCATATGCCGAGGCCCATGGCTGGCCCGAAGCGGCTTTGGCCCGGTTGGCGGTCGCCCAGCGCCAGAGTGCCTTGCTCAATTCGAACGCTTGCAGTGCGCTGCGTAAACCCATCAATGAGACCGATTATTTGGCCTCGCGCCCCATCGCCACGCCATTGCGCATGCTCGACTGTGTAATGCGCTGTGATGGGGCCAGTGCGATTTTGGTTTGCTCACGAGCGAAAGCCCGCGAACTCGGGCTTGAACGCGTGGTGACGCCTACCGCATACCGAGAAATCACCAACTTTGATCCGCACTGGCGTGTTCAGGACTTGACCACCAGCGGCTTCTCTGTGGTGGGGCCACAAGCCCTGGTCGACGCTGGCTTGCGTCCTGATCAGGTCCAAATGCTGCAACCCTACGACGATTTTTTGCTGGCCGTTTTGCTGCAGATCGAGCAGATGGGGTTTGCTGAACCAGGGCATGGCGCCGATTTTTTGCTCTCGCATGGATTGGGGCACGACGGTGATTTCCCCATCAATACCGGCGGCGGGCAGATTTCGGCTGGTCAGCCAGGATTGGCCGGTGGGGGGGTCAATCTGGTGGAGGCTGTGCGTCAATTGATGGGGCAGGGGGGCGATCGTCAGGTACCGCATCCCCGCAATGCTGTGGTCACGGGCATTGGTGCCATGCAATACGCCCGCAACTGGGGCACCAGCGCCGTGTTGGTTTTAGAGGCATGAAATGAATCAAGTCCCCGCGAATTCACCCCCAAAGGTCAGGCCACAGCCGACCCGTTTGTCGGCCCCCTTTTGGCAGGCAGCTTCTCGAGGGCAGTGGTTGTTGCAACGGCACCTGGACAGTGGCGCCCATCAATTCTTTCCCAAGCCCCTTGATCCGGTGGGCGGGAGCGATCTCGAGTGGGTGCTGGCGACCGGTACGGGTCGACTGCTCGCCTACACCGAATGT
The DNA here is from genome assembly GCA_964390775.1 of uncultured Bordetella sp. Classification (GTDB taxonomy): domain Bacteria; phylum Pseudomonadota; class Gammaproteobacteria; order Burkholderiales; family Burkholderiaceae_C; genus Limnohabitans. The sequence continues at coordinate 9,833 of CAYMJT010000048.1, read as the reverse complement.
CATGTCGCCGGCTCCGGGTACGACGGTGAATTACCCTATGTGATGGGCATCGTGGCGTTGGACGAAAAGGTGCGGGTGTTGGCACAGGTGTTGGCGCCGGCGGCGCAACTGAGGGTGGGCCAACGGATGCGGGCATGTTGGCCCGCCTTAGACGGGCTCGCCCCGATGTACGCCTTTGAACCCATCGATTCCGACTGAATATGATTAACGCCGAACGATTGATGGCTTGGGATCCCGGAACGCTCGATGCCTCTTATGGTGAAAACGACACCATCGCCTATGCCTTGAGCATCGGCATCGGCATGCGTCCCACCGACCCGCTGGACTTGCAATTCGTCCACGAAAAGTCGCTGCGGGCTTTTCCAACTTTACCGACGGTGCTGGGATGGCCAGGGCGGTTGACTGATCCTGCCTACGGTATCGACCACAGACGCGTGGTGGCATCAGATTTGGAAGTGGTGTTGCATCAACCTCTGGCGGCTCAGGCCCGCTTGTCTTGTCGACCGCGCATGGCGCACCTGATCGACAAAGGGAGCGATGGGCCGGCGATTTTGTGCATGGAGCGCACTTTGATCGACGAACGCGGTGTGGCCGTCGCCACGGTGCGCAATAGCATCCTGGCGCGCCAACAAGGCGGATTTGGTGGTTCGCCGATAGATCCACGGCCTGCGGTGCGCGATCTGCCCCAGCGTCCCCCTGACACTCAATGCGACTTGGCAACCCCACCGCACTTGGCCTTGCTGTTTCGCTTGCACGGCGACACCAATCCCATCCATGCCGATCCCGATTTGGCGGCCAAAGCGGGATTCCCGGCGCCTTTGTTGCACGGCGCTTGCACCTTTGGCTTGGCTGGATTCGCCTTGACCAGACAGGTATTGGTGGGCGATGTGGGTCGATGGGGGTCCATGCGGGCGCGATTTGCCAAACCCTTTTTCCCGGGAGAAACCTTGCGCACCGAGATGTGGCTAGAGGGATCTCAGGTGCTCTTCAGGTGCCTGAGCCTGGCGCGCGGTGAAATCGTGTTGGATCAAGGTCTGCTGACCTTGAAAGACACGGCGAATTCTGGAAATTGAACATGACTTGGGACAACACACAGCTCTTTGCCGACCCCTCACCGAGCGATGAAGCGTTTCGGCGCGAGGTTGCACTATGGATGGCCGCTCATGTGCCGCAGAATCTATGCCATCGCCCCGACCGGCTGACGCCGGACGATATACGCCCTTGGCACCGTATGCTTTATGAAAAAGGCTGGATCGCACCGCATTGGCCAAAAGAGTATGGCGGCATGGGTGCCACTTTGATGCAGCAAATCATTCTTTATGAAGAGATGGCCCGCTTGGGGGCGCCGACCCCTTTCCCGCATGGGTTGAATTTTTTCGGTCCGATTCTGATTGAGGCCGGCACACCCGAACAAAAAATCCAACATTTGCCTGGCATCCTGAATGGCGATGTCACCTGGTGCCAAGGCTACTCCGAGGCCGAGGCCGGCTCTGATCTGGCCAGTTTAAAAACGGTGGCCGAAGTCGAAGGCGATGAGTTGGTGATCACCGGGCATAAATTGTGGACAACCAATGGCCATCATGCCGACTGGATGTTCGCTTTGGTTCGCACCGACCCTCAGGCGCAACCGCGACACGCTGGTTTGACGATGGTGTTGATCGATTTGAAATCGCCTGGCATCACGATCCGGCCCATTCCGACTCTGCGGGGCGATGCCGAGTTTGCTGAAGAAGTTTTTGATCGGGTGCGGGTGCCTTTGTCCAATGTCGTCGGTGGTTTGAATCAGGGCTGGAAGGTCGCCAATATGGTGCTGGGCTCCGAGCGGTTTACCACGGGCCACCCGCGCAATGCCGCCACCTTGTTGAATCGGGCTCGCATGGTGGCCGCCATTAGTGGGGCCGAAGATGACCCTTGGTTCATACAACAATTGACCGAATTGGAAATGGAGTTGATGGCTTTCTCGGCCTTTTATCAGCATGCAGCGCAGATGCATGCGGCGGGCAAGAGCCCGCTGTCAATGGCTCCAGTGATCAAGATTGCCGGGGGTGAATTGGGGCAGCGCGCTTCTGAGTTGCTGATGCAAGCCGCCGGTCCACTGGGTATACGAACGGGTTTGATGGACACCCCGTCTGGGCCAGTCGATGTGGTGGCCGACCTGTTTGAAATGCGACGTCTGACGGTGGGCAGCGGTGCCGTTGAGGTGCAGCGCAATGTGATCGCCAAACGCGTGCTTGGCATGGAGGGCTGAGATGGAACTGTTGTTAGACCCAGATCAACGCCTGATCCAAGACAGTATGGTGCGCCTGTGTGCTGGCTTGGGGGGGCCTGCGCGCATGCGCGCCATGGCAGGTACTCAGGGGCAGGTAGATGCTCAGGCCATGTCGCAGCTGCAAGAAGCGGGTTGGTTGAAATTGCTTTGCCCCGAATCGGCAGGTGGTTGGGGCTTGGGCCTGTTCGATTTGGCGCTGGTGATGGAGGCTGCTGGGCAATCCCTTTTGCATGCCCCCTTGGCCGAGGTCTGCGCCAGTCATTGGCTGCTGTCACAATGCCAGGCGCCAACGAGCGATGACACCTTGCCTTGTTGGATTGAGCCGAACGATCCGTATCGGCGATGGACATTGTGGCCGCAAGTACGAATGGAGAATTCGGTTTGGCGATTGAGCGGCAAAATCCAGGGGCCACGTTTTGCGTCTCACGCTAGGCAATTGATCATCCCGGCGCAAGGCCCTGAAGGTTTCCTATTGTGCCTTGTGTCGGCTGATGCCGCTGGTTTAGCTTGGGATCGAGGCGTCGATGTCGACGATGTGTCTTCGGCGGTGTTGACCTTGCAGGGCGTTGCCGTCGACTTGACGCAGATTCTGGCCCATGGGCAGCAAGCGCAAACCCTGTATAAACAACTTGGGCAAATTTTGCAGATCGCGACTTCGGCGGCGCTGTTGGGGGTGTCGATCAAGTCGCATGAGCTGACGCTGGAGCATTTACGCACCCGACGTCAATTCGGTCGTGCTCTGGCCAGTTTCCAAGCCCTACAGCACCGCTGCGTCGATGCATTTGTGCAACTCGAGTTGAACCGTTCGCTGGTGTTTAGGGTTGCTCAGGCCTGGGATCGCCAGCAACATCACCCGGCCATGGCCCACGCCACCAAGGCGCGAACCTCCAAAAGCGCCCTGGCCATTACCCGTCTGGCCCTGCAAATGCACGGCGCCATGGGTTACACCCAGGCGCATGACATTGGGCTGTATCACCGGCGTGCCTTGGCCTGGACAGCCAGTTACGGCAATGACAACCATCATGCCGCCGCGTTCGCCCAACAAAGTGGCATGGTTCAAGGGAGAGCCTCGTGAGTACAGAATTGATCTGCGAACTCGATCGCCAGGGGGTCTTGCACCTGAGCTTGAATCGAACCGAAAAAAGCAATGCTTTGAACTCGGTATTGTTGAGCGCCCTCAACGAGGCAGTTCTTGGGGCAGGGGCCGATTCCCAAGTCAGGTTGCTGGTTTTCACTGGACTAGGCAAACACTTTTGTTCTGGTGCCGACACCGATGCGCCGATCTCTGAGGTCAAATCCAGACCGGTGCGTTTACATCAGCTGTGTCATACCTTGTATTTGTGCCCCAAACCCATGCTGGCTCAGGTGCAGGGTGCTTGTTTAGGGGCTGGGGTGGCGCTGATAGCGGGTTGTGATTGGGTGCTGGCTGATCCAACGGCCTTTTTCTCCTTGCCCGAGGTGCGCTTGGGTTTTGCTCCTGGCCCTTTGCTGCCCTATTTGACCCGGGCCATGCCGGCTCGACTCCTAAAGCCCTACGTCTTATCTGGCGCACGTTTTCAGGCCGAGCAGGCCTTGTCGATGGGCCTGGTGCATCGACTGGCCGATATCGAACAGAGTCCTAAGATCATGGCCCAAACCATTGATGATCTGTTGCTGGCTGCCCCCCAAGCCCAGACCTCGGTCAAGGGGCTGTTCCGCCAGATCGACGCCCAGGTGCCGACACTGGAATTGGCCGACGATCTACAGGCCCAGGTCGATCCACAGCGCATCAGTGCCGAGGCCGATGAAGCTCGAGCAGCAGCCAAGGAAAAGCGCCGCCCCAACTGGATGCTTCGACCATGACTCAAGCCAAAACCTCGTTGTATCCCGAAGCCGACTGGCCGATGCGCGATCTGGCCGATGTCGAAGCGCTTGAACGCGTGCCCTTGGCCGAACGCCTCTGGTCGCACGACGTCAACGACTGGATTGAACGCGGGATGCGTCTGGATCCGGGCAAAACGGCCTTGACCTTTTGTGCCCAGGGACGCCCCGATGAAGTCACCGATTCATGGTCTTATGCCCAACTGGACCAAAAGGCGAACCGTTACGCCAATGTGTTTCGCCGGCTGGGGGTAAGTCCGCAAGATGTGGTGTTGTACCTCTTGCCCACCAGCCCCAGTATGTACGCTGTTATGCTGGGGGCCATGCGCGCCGGCATCGGCTGCTGCATCAACTGGATGCTGAAACCAGCCCAATTGCTCGATTTGATTAAGTCGTCGCGGGCCAAGGTGATCGTCGCCATGGGGCCGACCCCTGACTTTGATATTTGGGAAAGGCTGGAGTCGCTGCGCGATCAGATCCCAGCAGGGGTGCATATCGTGTCGGCGCGCGCATTACCACAAAGCCAGGCTGCAGGCGACGATATCGATGTCATCGAACCCTCTGCAAGCAGCTCAGGGCTTGAATTCGTGCGCCAATTCAAGGGCAACGACGTGGCGGCTTACATCCATTCCGGCGGCACCACTGGATCGCCCAAGCTGGTGCAAATCACGCACAGTGGACTGGCCTACAAGTGTTGGGCCAATGCGGTGGTGATGGGGCACAGCGAGCACGATGTGATCTTCGCCGACTATCCCATGTTTCACATTGCCGGATTTTTGAGTCGAGGCATTTTGGCTCTGAGTTGTGGCATGGGTATTGTCATTCCTTCGGCCATTGGAGCCCGCGACAAGTCCTTCATGGCCCATTACTGGGATTTCATCGAGCGCTACAAAATCACGGTGCTCTCGGGCGTTCCCACCACCTTGTCGGTGCTGGTCAAGAACCCACCTCAAGGTCAAGACCTGTCGTCTTTGCGCCCCTATATGTGCACCGGATCGACCGCCTTGCCCGTCGAGGTGGGCAAAGCCATCGAAGCCATGACGGGGGTACGTGTGCTCTTGACCTATGGGGGCACAGAGTACACACAGAACGTCACTCAAGGCCCTAAAGATGGTTTGAATAAACACGGCTCCGTGGGTATACGCTTGCCCTATGCCCAATTCAGGGTCGCCCAGCTCGACCCGCATGGCCAAGTGCTACGCGACTGCCAAGTCGACGAGATTGGTGTCGTATTGCTGCACGGACCCAACATCACTCCAGGGTATGTCGACCCATACTACAACCTGGAAGCGTTTACCCGGGACGGTTGGTTCAATTCGGGCGATTTGGGCCGTCTGGATTCCGACGGTTATTTGTGGATCACTGGCCGGGCCAAAGACCTGATCATTCGAGGAGGTCACAACATCGACCCGATGGTCATCGAAGAGGCCATGCGCTCGCATCCGCAAGTCATGCAGGCGGTGGCGGTCGGCAAACCCGATGCCCATGCCGGTGAATTGCCCGTGGTTTATGTGCAACTTGAATCGCAGGCCCGAGCGACATCCGCACAATTGCTGGAATTTGCTCAGGCCAATGTGCCCGAGCAAGCCGCAGTGCCCAAAGACGTCCATGTGCTTGACGCCATTCCGCTGACTGTGATCGGCAAAGCCGACAAGACCAAACTCAGGCAAGACGCTGCCCTGCGGGTGTTTCGCCCTTTGTTGCAGGGTGCCCTGGGCGAGACCGTGCTTGCTGGCTTGGAATTTGTCGACGATGACCAAAAAGGACAAACCCTGTGTTGTCATCTGCGTACCCACCCAAGCCGTCAGGGCGAGTGCACCCAGCAGGTCCAGGACATCATGAAACCCTACACGACCCCGTACCAAATACGCTGGATCGATGGGGATTCAACCGTTTCACTGTCGTGAGCAAAGTGAGGTCAACATGAAACTTCAGCGTTTACTGATCCAACAAACCTGGCTGTGGGCCCTGGGATTGACCCTGACTTGCGCCTTCGCGCAGGCGCAGTCCCATTTCCCCAATCGCCCGATCAAAGTGATCAACCCTTTGCCACCGGGGGGCGCCCTGGATGCCATGTTGCGGCGCATCGGGCAGGCCTATAACGACAGCACAGGCCAACCTATGGTGATCGAGAGCAAACCAGGCGCCAATTCGATCATCGCCGCCGAGGCCTGCGCAGCGGCCAACCCGGACGGCTACACGATTTGCTTGCTGTCCAATAGTGCCTTGTCGATCAACCCAGTATTGTTCAAAAAGCTGCCCTATCGGATCAAGAGTTTTGAGCCCATCACGCAAGTGGCTTTTGCAACGCAGATTTTGGTGGCGCACAAGTCGGTGCCGGTCAACACGCTGACTGAATTGGTGGCTTATTCCAAAAACAATCCCGGTAAATTGAACTATGCCTCGTTTGGCGCAGGCAACGATAATCACCTGACTTTCGAATGGATCAAAAAAGTCAGCGGTGCCGACTTCACACACATTCCTTACAAGGGTGCAGCTCCGGCCCAGATGGCCTTCAGTTCAGGTGAAGTGCAGTTGATGTTCCTGATATTGGGCAACCCCAATCTGGTGAGCCAGATCAACGCAGGCCAAACCCGTGGTCTGGCCGTGACGGGTACCGCCCGTAACCCCTTGGTGCCTCAGGTGCCCACCCTGACCGAGGCTGGGTATCCGTTTCGCATCCAAAATTGGTTTGGCTTGTTTGCGCCTGCCGGCACGCCCAAAGAGGTGATCGACAAATTAGCCTCCGATTTGACGGCGGTGATTAAGTCGCCTGAGCTGAGAACCCAATTCTTTTTGCCCAACGGATTTGATCCGGTTGGCAGCATGCCCGCCGATTTTGCGACCTTCATCGCCTCTGAGGTGGCCAATGGAGCCGAAATGGTGCGTATGTCGGGGGTGGTGTTAGAGTAAGCAGATCATGAATCGATCCCACGCCTCATCCCGCGTCAGCGCCTTGCGTAGCGTCGCCTTGAACGTCCCCGATCTGATGCGGGCCGAAGATTTTTACACCCGCATCTGGCACCTGGAGGTGGTTGCGCGCAGCGAAAACGCTTTGTATTTGCGTGGCACAGGTAGCGACCATCATTTGTTGGCCTTGCATCAGGCCTCAGGGCCGGCAAGTATTCGATGCGTGACCTTGCGGGCACGCAGCCGGGCGGCACTCGACGAGATAGCGCAACTGGCCCCAACGGTGGGGGGACGGGTCTTGCAGTCACCCAGCCCCTTGAGTGAGCCCGGTGGTGGAACTGGGGTCACTATTGCCGACACCGACGGACGGGTATTTCAGTTGGTGTGGGACGATCAGACGCATGCCGACCAAGGCCCGATCAAGGACCGCCCCATTCGATTGGCCCATGCGGTGCTCAATAGCAATCGCATCGATTCGGCGCAATCGTTTTTGGAGACGGTGCTCGACTTCAGCCTGGCCGATCGCACCCGCATCATGGCCTTTATGCGCTGCAACAACGATCACCACAGCTTGGCTTTTGGCGACACGGATAACAATGGCCTCAACCACATCGCCTTCATGATGCCCGACACCGATTCGGTGATGCGCGGGGGCGGACGGATGAAGGACGCAGGATACGCTATCGAGTGGGGCCCAGGTCGTCATGGACCGGGTAACAACGCCTTTAATTATTTCATCGATCCTTTTGACGTGGTCATCGAATACACCGCCGAGGTGCAGCAAATCGACGACTCCTATCGGGTGGGCCAGCCCACCGATTGGACTTGGCCGCCGGGCCGAGTGGATCAATGGGGGATATCGGCGCCACCCAGCGATCGCCTGAAGGTGGCCCAACGCACAGTCCTATTCGCCTGTTAAAAGTTAACGGGCCGAACGCTGGCACTATTTGATTGGAGCTAGGGTCTGAACGATGAGATCGGTACAAACTGTAAACAGTGTCTCTTCTGGTATGTACCCGACAAGATTGGCTCCCCGACCTGGGCTCGAACCAGGGACCTACGGATTAACAGTCCGGCGCTCTACCGACTGAGCTATCGGGGAATAGACCATGATTATAGCGCCTTTTTGATGGGGTAGGGTGGGTTGCGGTTTTTTTGCCTCGGCTATCGCCCAGGCGATGGACAAAGTGATCAGAATGTTCCTAACATTCGCCCCTGATCTAGAGCCAGTCCCTATCCATTCAACCCTAAGGAAACGCCATGAGCACCGAATTTGTCCGCGTAGGCCACGACGACTTGCGCGCTTTCATCACCCGCGCTTTTGAGGCCGAGGGTATCCCTGCGCCTGATGCGGCCAAGATCGCCAACTTAATGGCCGAGGCCGACTTGCAAGGCTCGGACGGTCACGGGGTGATTCGACTGGTGCCTTACCTCAAGCGCATCCAGCAAGGGGGCATCAACAAGACCCCCAACATCCGGGTCATCCACGAGCGTTCGGCTTCAGCCGTGGTCCATGGCGATAACGGCATGGGCCATCTGGTGGTCTCGTACGCCGTCGATCTGGCCATTGCCAAAGCCAAACAGGCTGGGGTCGCCTGGGTGGGCTGCCGTTACAGCAACCACGCGGGGCCGGCGTCCTTGTATGCCCGCAAACCCCTGCAGCACGATATGTTGGGACTGTATTTCGCGGTTGGCAATGCCAACCACCTGCCGCCTTGGGGCGGTATGGATATGTTGCTGTCGACCAACCCCATCGCTGCTGGAATTCCTGCGGGGGAAGAACCGCCGGTCGTGCTGGACATGGCGACCACAGTGGCCGCTTACGGCAAGGTCAAGGTCAAGGCCAAGCGTGGCGAGATGATGCCCGAGGGATGGATGATTGACCGTCAGGGCAAGCCCCTGACTGATCCCAAGCGTGCTGATGAGGGTTTTTTATTGCCCATCGGCGAGCACAAAGGCTACGGACTGGCCCTGATGGTCGGATTGCTGGCCGGCACCCTGAGCGGAGCCGCCATGGGCAAAGACGTGGTCGATTTCAATGCCGACTTTAAAACGACGACCAATACGGGCCAGGCGATTTTGGTCATCGACCTCAGCGCTTTTGGCGACCCAGCCGATTTCAAGTCTCGGGTCGATGTTTTGGTGCGCGATATTCGCCAAAGTGCCCGCTTGCCAGGGGTGGACCGCATCTGGTTGCCTGGCGAACAGAGCCACGGTAAGCGAGGACGCTATGCCGAGCATGGCATCCCAGTGCCCGCCGCCGTGAAAAAAGACTTAGACGCCCTGAGTGCCCAACTCAAGATCGAACCCTTGCCGATCCTCTAACCAAGCGCTGCGCGCAGCGCTTGTGGCCATCACGATTTGGGAATGACAGGCAACAACAGGTGTGAGGGGTGTTCTGGTCCCGTGTGGATGGTGTTGGTGCCCGTGTTGTAGTCGGCGTGGTAGTGCATGTATCCCGCGCTACCCAAGCCGTCGCGCGGCTGTATGTCGACCCGCAGCCGATGGCCTTTGGCAAATACCATGCTTGTGGGCCAGATCTCCACTTGCACCTCGACGATCTCGCCCGGTTTGAGGTATTGACGCCTTTGGTGCCGGTGGTAAGGGCGGTAGGGCAGGGTTTTTTCAGGGTCCAGTTCGCGGTGCGAGGCGCGCAACCAGCCCTTGGCGACAGGCACGGGCGAGCCCTGTTGCCCAGTTTCTAAAATTTCTTCGCCTTTTTCATCGTAGTGGCGCAGGGTGATGAAGATGTCCATGTCTTCACTGCTGCTCGACACCCAAAGGGTGGCTGCCA
>CAYMJT010000047.1:0-17831 GCA_964390775.1 uncultured Bordetella sp. | reverse complement strand
TACGGGGTAGGCCCAATGGTGCAGCGCAGCGTGTGCCAGGGCGTGGTAACGGGCCGAGCGCGCCGCCTCTTCCGGGCTTTGACCTGGCGCTGCCTGGGCTTGCACCCGACAGACGGCTAGCGGCACACCCCAGCGTTGGCACAGAGTTCGGGCATGCCACTCGAAGTCGGCGGCGGCAGCTTGCAAGCCGTGATTGACATGGATGGCATGGACCCGCTCTGGGCCCAGGCTGAGACAGGCTTGGAGCAAGGCGGTGGAATCGGCCCCGCCACTGAAGGCCACCGCAAAGGGGCCCGAAGGGACCTCGTGCAAAGACGGCCAGGGCTGGGGCTCAGGCCGTGGCTTTGGTGTCCGAGAAGCGGCCATAACTTTGCAGGCGCTCGTAGCGGCGCTCCAGCAGTTCTTTGGTCTTGAGGTCGCTGACTTGTCGCCACGCGTCGCTCAGGCCGCGTTTGAGGGCATTGGCCATTTGGCGGGGATCACGGTGCGCGCCGCCCACGGGTTCGTTGACGATTTTATCGACCAGGCCCAGGGCTTTGAGGCGATGAGCCGTAATGCCCAGGGCTTCGGCGGCGTCGCTGGCGCGGTCGGAGGTTTTCCAGAGGATCGAGGCGCAGCCCTCGGGGCTGATGACGGAGTACACCGAGTACTGAAGCATGAGCACTTGGTCGGCGACGCTGATCGCCAGAGCCCCCCCCGAGCCGCCCTCGCCGATGATGGTCGAGATGATGGGGACTTCGAGTTGAGCCATCTCGAAGATATTGCGGCCGATGGCTTCGGACTGGCTGCGTTCTTCCGCGTCGATGCCCGGATAGGCGCCCGGGGTGTCGACAAAGGTGAACACGGGTAGCTTGAATTTCTCGGCGGTTTTCATGAGCCGCAGCGCCTTGCGGTAACCCTCGGGGCGGCTCATGCCAAAGTTGCGGGCCGCTCGTTCTTTGGTGTCTCGTCCTTTTTGGTGGCCCAGCACCATACATGGCATGCCATTGAAGCGAGCCAGTCCACCCACGATGCTGAGGTCGTCGGCAAAGTGCCGATCACCATGCATTTCCGCAAAGTCGGTGAAGATTTCAGCGATGTAGTCCAGCGTGTAGGGTCGCTCGGGATGGCGGGCGATTTTGGTGATCTGCCAGGGGCTCAGGTCGCTGTAGATGTCTTTGGTGAGCTGCAGGCTTTTTTTCGAGAGTTGCTCGATTTCTTGCGAGATGTCGACCGCAGACTCGCTTTGGACGTAACGCAGCTCTTCAATTTTGGTTTCCAGCTCAGCGATCGGCTGTTCGAAATCGAGAAAAGTTTTTTTGGCCACTTTGCACCTCAAATTTAGTACGCCACGGGCACGGGGTCGAGCGAACGCCAAATATACCAAGTCGCCACGCTGCAATACGGCGCCCAGGCCAGGGCCACTTCGCGCGCATCGCTGCGGCTGACGGTATCGCCAGAAAAATAATTTTTGCTGATGCCGTTGATCAGACCCACATCGTCCAGCGGCAATACATTGGGACGCATGAGGTGGAAGATGAGAAACATTTCGGCGGTCCAGCGCCCGATGCCACGCACAGCGACCAATTCGTCGATGATTTCTTCGTCACCCATGTCGGGCCATTGTTTAAAACGCAAACGGCCATCTTGAAAGTGCAAGGCCAGATCGACCATGTATTCAACCTTGCGCGCCGACAGGCCACACGCACGCATTTGGTCCACATTCATTTTCAGGACACTGTTGGGGGTGATGCGCCGCGACAGAGCGGCGAAACGATCCCAAACACTTTGCGCGGCTTTGACCGAAATTTGTTGCCCGACGATGCTGCGCGCCAGGGTGACGAATGCGTCGCCTCGGGTGACCAGTCGGGCGTCGCCAAATTGGGGGATGAGTTTACGCATCACCCGGTCTTTTTTCATGAGGTGCAGGCATGCCTCGTCCCAATAAGCGGGAAATTCGGTGACGGCGGCGGCTTTCATGCGCGCTCCCAAATGGTGCCGCCGGCGCTGTCCTTGAGGACCACGCCCTGCGCCAGAAGTTCATTGCGGATGCGATCGGCCTCGGCAAAGTTCTTGGCCGCTTTGGCGGCGGCTCGGGCTGCAATTTGGCCGGCAATGGCGGCTTCGTCCAGGCGGGCTCCACCCTGCAAATAATCCGTGGGGTCTTGCTGCAGCAGACCCAGCACGGCGCCCAAGCCGCGCAACTGGGTGGCTAGGGTTGCATCGCGTGAGCGGTTGACCTCGGTGGCCAAATCAAACAACACCGCCACCGCCTCGGGGGTGCCGAAGTCTTCGTTCATGGCTTGTTTGAAGCGCACGGCGTGGGCTTGGTTCCAGTCCAGGGCTGTGGCGCTGGGAGGCACAGTTTGCAATGCGGTGTAGAGGCGCTTGAGCGCCGCGCGCGCATCGTCGAGGTGGACGTCGCTGTAGTTGAGTGGGCTGCGATAGTGGCTGCGCACGACAAAAAACCGCACGGTCTCGGCATCGTATTGTTGCAGCACGTCGCGGATGGTGAAGAAATTGCCCAGGCTCTTGGACATTTTTTCGTTGTCCACATTGATAAAGCCGTTGTGCATCCAGTAACGGGCCAAGGGCTGGCCGCTGGCGCCTTCACTTTGGGCGATTTCGTTTTCATGGTGCGGAAACTGCAAATCGGCACCACCGCCGTGGATGTCAAAAGTGGTGCCCAACAGGTGGCAACTCATGGCCGAACACTCAATGTGCCAACCCGGACGGCCTGCTCCAAAGGGGGCGTTCCATTTGACCTCGTCGGGCTCAGTGGCCTTGGCCGACTTCCAAAGCACAAAATCGAGCGGGTCTTTTTTACCGCCCTCGACCGCCACGCGTTCGCCCGCGTTGAGTTCGTCCAGCGATTTGCCCGACAGTTTGCCGTAACCAGGGAAGCCGCGCACCGAGTAGTTGACGTCGCCGTTGGGCGCACGGTAGGCCAGTCCACGGGCTTCGAGTTGGGCGATCAGGCCCAGCATTTGCGGCACATGGTCGGTGGCGCGCGGCTCGTGGGTGGGGCGCTCGATACCCAAAGCGTCGGCATCTTGGTGCAAGGCCTCGATCATGCGGGTGGTCAACGATCGTATCGACTCACCGTTGTCCAGCGCACGTTGAATGATTTTGTCATCAATGTCGGTGACGTTGCGCACATAGGTCACTTGGAACCCGCTGGCCTTGAGCCAACGCTGCACCACGTCAAAGGCAATCATGGATCGGGCGTGGCCGAGGTGGCAAAAATCGTAAACTGTCATGCCGCACACATACATGCGCACATGCCCCGCTTGCAATGGCGAAAAGGTTTCCAAGTCACGCGTCAGCGTGTTGTAGATGCGAAGCGTCATGCAAGAGAGTGATTCGGGCGTGGCAGTCAAAAACAAGGCCCACGGTATGGGGCTGGACTACAATGAAGCGTAGTATAGCCATGAAGCCCCGCAGCGCCCATTTTGTCACCGTCCCCAGGTCCATTGCCCCTTGGTTGGCAGCCTTTTGTTTGGCTTGTTGCTGGGCTGTGTCGCAGGCGCAAACGGTACGCCACAGCGACGTCGAGCGCGAATTGCGCCAAGCCCGCTATGAGCAAGTATTTACCATGACGCAACGTGCCTTGGTCGATCGTCCGGGTGACCCGCAGATGCGTTTTTGGCATGCCCTGGCTTTGGACAAACTCGGGCAAACGGCACTGGCCCAAAGCGAGTATCTGGCGCTGACCCAAGACCACCCCGAGTTACCCGAGCCGCACAACAATCTGGGCGTGCTGTTGTTGCGACAGGGTGAGCTTGACGCCGCCCAAGCCGCCTTCCAGCAAGCCGTGCGCATGAACGCCAGCTATGTTCAAGCGCTGGAGAATCTGGCCGATGTGCTGCTGCTGCAAGCACGTCGTTTGTATGTCAAAGCCAGCGAGTTGACGCAGGAACGAACGCTGCTGAACCAAAAGATCAACGCCCTGCCCCCAATACCCACTGTACCGAAGAGCTCTCCATGACCCTGTTACGCCGCTATTTCGTCACCCTTTTGACGGTCTCCCTCCCAGTGTTGGCACCAGCCCAGACCCAAGCCGCCAGCGATGCACCCCGAGTGCGTCTGAGCACCAACCAAGGCGATGTGGTGGTGGAACTGCAGGCCAAGGCAGCGCCGCAAACCGTGGCGAATTTTCTGCAATATGTGCGTGACAAACACTACGATGGCTTGATTTTTCATCGGGTCATCGACGGCTTCATGATCCAGGGCGGGGGCTTTGACGCCCAGTACCGCGAACGAGCGACCCGAGCGCCAATTGCCCATGAGGGACGCGAGGCCTTGCAACGGGGCGGCGCCCGCAACACAGTGGGCACCATTGCCATGGCGCGCACCAACGACCCGCATTCGGCGACCGCGCAGTTTTTCATCAATGTCAAGGACAATGCCTTTTTGGACCCCAACACCCAGTCCTTTGGGTACACTGTCTTTGGTCAGGTCGTCAGCGGCATGGACGTGGTTTTGAAAATCAAGTCAATTCCCACGGGTCGTGGCGGCCCCTTTAGCTCCGATGTGCCCCGCACACCGGTCATCATTCAATCTGCAACTGTCATCACACCATGAGCCAACCCCAAGTTGAATTACACGTCACCGGATACGGCGTGATCACCCTCGAACTCGACGCCGAAAAGGCCCCCAAATCGACCGCCAATTTCTTGGAATATGTGGCCCAAGGTCATTACGATGGCACGATTTTTCATCGGGTCATCGATGGCTTCATGATTCAAGGCGGTGGTTTTGATGCCCAAATGCAACAAAAGCAGACTGGCGAGCCGATCGAGAACGAGGCCAACAACGGCCTGAAAAACGAGAGCTACACCATCGCCATGGCACGCACCCAAGACCCGCATTCGGCCACAGCACAGTTTTTCATCAATGTCGCGGACAACGGTTTCTTGAACCACACCCAACCCTCGGTACAGGGTTGGGGCTATGCCGTTTTCGGCAAAGTGGTCGCGGGCACCGAGGTGGTCGACCAGATTCGGGGCGTCAAAACAGGTCGCAGCGGATTCCACGACGACGTGCCCACACAAGCCGTGGTGATTGAAAAGGCTGTGGCCGTCTAAGGACCATGTCGCGTGTCGATGCTGGCCCCCTGATCAAAGCCCTGGACGGGCGTCATTGGGGCTGCATCGATTTCATTTCTGATTTGCATCTGCAACCCAGCGAACCGCGCACTGCACAGGCTTTCGAAGCCTATTTGTCCAATACGCCTGCGCATGCCTTGTTCGTGCTGGGCGATTTGTTTGAAGTCTGGATCGGTGACGACGTCTTGCATGACCCGGCATCGAGCTTCGAGCGCCGATGTGTGGCGGCCCTGGCCGATGTGTCCAAGCGACTGGCCTTGTTCTGGCTGCCAGGCAACCGTGATTTTCTGACAGGCTCTGCTTTTGCCCAGGCCATAGGGGGGCAAACACTGGACGAGTGTTGCACGCTGAAAACCAACGCCGAGCTTTGTCTGCTTTGCCACGGCGACGCCTTGTGTTTGCAAGATCATGAATACATGGCATTTCGGCGGCAAGTTCGCAGCGAGGCCTGGCAGCGTGAATTTTTAACTCAGCCCCTGCCCCAGCGTTTAGCGACAGCGCGGGCCTTGCGGGCGCAAAGCCGCTCGCGTCAGCAAAGCATGAATTCCCCGGTAGATGTCGATCAAGCCCAGGCGCTGCGCTTATTGCATGAATATTCGGCCACCCGACTCATTCATGGCCACACCCACCAGCCAGCCGATCACCCGATGGGGCCGGGACTGACGCGCAGTGTGCTCAGCGATTGGTGTCTGGACTCGGCCCCCCAACGGGCGCAGGTGTTGCGCTGGCAAACCAGCCCCAGCCCTGTGTGGTGTCGGGTAGATCTGAGCGGGCTCAGCGCAAAAACACTTTAAGAGCGGCCTGCAAGCGCCGTGCCGTATCGTCAGCATGCGGCTCGGTCAGCACCTGGGCCACATCTTGCGCCCAGGTTTCGCGTGGGGTGGCTTGGTTGCGCTGGGTCAACAGCAGCAATTGCATGCGGCGGCGCTCTTCGATGTGACTGGCCGGCGTGGGGACTTCGGCAGCAATTTCGAGGCGCAACAAGGCTTGCGCCCCCTGGCCAGCTTGGGGCGAAGCAGACAAAGCCGCCACCCAGGCCTGACGCTGGGCAGGAGCGATGCGGGCTCCGAGTTCTTTGGCAGCCGGTACCTGATCGGGTTGCCGCTCTTTCCAGGCCTGCAACAAATGGGTCAGCACTTCGCCGTGCGCCTGTGCCGAGAGTTTGCGCAGTGTTTGCTCGGCCACGTCCTGGGCATGGCGCATGGCACGGAAGGCTGCATCGCCCAAGCGAGGGGGGCGTTCGGAGCGATCGAACCGTTCACCCCTTGGAGCGCGTTCAGCCCCGGGGCGCTCGGGGCGGGTCGGCGCGCCTTTGCGGGGGGCGCGTGCGGGTGCGCTGGGCTCGGCTTTTTTCATGCCAGGGCGGTCATCGCCCCGCACGGCCACCACTTTGCGCGGGACGGCGGGTGTGGGTGCGCTTGCAGCTGCCACTTCGGTTGCAGGCGCTGGTCCCTGGGCATCCTGGCTGGGGGCGACGGCATCCGCCAGCGATGCGGTCGCGACGGCGGCTTCTGCCTCGGCCACCACTGGAGCGGGCTGCTGGGTTGTTTCCTGGGCTGGGGTCAGCGCTGGGGTCAGAGCCTCGGCGGGCTTGCCCATGGTCGCTTGTTGCAATGCCAAGGTTGCAGCCCGTATGGCGGCGGCATCGCCGCTCTTGCATGCGGCCTCTAAAGCACGGGAGGCTTCGAGCACGGCCTTGTCGTGGGCACTCATGACGGCAACGGTTTGCGCCCGTTGCTGCGATTTGCGCTGGAACATGGCGTCGATGGGGGCGCGGAATGCATCCCACAGCCGTTGTTCGGTGCGGCGATCCAATGACATGGTGTGCGACTCGGCTTGCCAGCGTTGCTGCAAGCTTTTGATGGCATCCAGGGGCAGCCCTTCTTGTTGCGACAGTTCAGTGGCTTCCTGGATCAAGGCTTGGCGGCGCAGCACTGCGGCTTTGTGGGCGGCATCGAGCGGGGCATTGGCGGATTGGTAGGCCGCCTTCCAAAGGGGTTGTAGTTCGGCGAACACTTTTTCGCTGACATGGCCTGCCTCGCGCCAGCGTTCGGCAAATTGAAACAACTGACGGGATACGGCCTTCCAGTCGGGGCCGGCGGCATGATCGACGGTCCAAGCTTGAACTTCGGCGATCAGTTGCAAGCGCTGTTCACGGTGCTGAGTCGACTCGAACCGGACTTTTTCGTGCCAGCCTTCAACCACCTTGTAGGCCCGGTTACAGGCCTGATCGAATTTTTTCCACAAGGCGTGGTTGGGCAGCCCCCCTTGGTCGGTTTGCTTCCATTGCTCGCGCAATTCACGCAGGGCTTCTTGCATTTTGCGGCCACCCAACACCGGTTGCGGAGTACCGGCGGCTTCACCTTCGGCGGCAGGCGCAGCAGGTTTGAACAAAGCTTCGGCTTTGGCCACCAGCTCGGCTCGCAATTGGTCGGCACGCCAGCGTTGCCAGCCCTCGAGTTCGCTGGCCGCCGCCAAAGCCGCCTGGGCTTGGTGTTCGAGCCGGTCGGGCAGATGTGCCGCTTGCTCACGCAGGACTTGGCGCAAGTCGTTGGCAGCCCCGGCGCTGGCCTTGCCGTGGCCGTGAGCGAGTTCTTGTTCGAGTTTGGTCAATATGGGTTGCACCAAGGCCAACGCTTGAGCCCGCAAAGCCGGATCGACCTTGGGTTTGGGCGGTGTGATGGGTGCCAGTGGGGCCGCTGGCTGTTCGCGTGCCGTGCGAATTTCTTCGGCCCAAGCTGGTACGGCTGGCAATGGGGCAGCAGCGTCAAGGGCGGCGGCTTGGGTCACCTTTAAAGCGGCGTCAAAGGCTTCAAATACCGCTTGCACCTGTTGTGCATTGGCCTGCAAGGCGGGCGTAAATTTGGGGTCGACGCAAGTCCAATCAGGGTCTTGGTTGAGTTGCTGACACTCGCCAAGCCAGCGCTGCACGTCTTGAGCCAATTGCTCGCGTTGGGCAACGGCCTCTTGCCACGACTTGGTGGACAACACCTCGGTGCGCTGGCCCAACAAAACCGCCGCCTCGCGCAGAACTTGGGCGCGATGTTGCAAATCTTCAATGTGACGAACCCGGTCGTTGAGGGCTTGCTTGATGCCCGCCAAAGGCTCACGCGACAATGGTGCCCCGGCCTTGGCGGCATCGCGTTGCCAAGCCAGGGCCTGGGACAAGGCCATTTTGGGGGCCAAACGCAAGGCCTCGCCCTTTTGGGCCCACTCGTCCACCAACTCGGACTGATGGCGCTCACGCTTGATTTCATCCAGTTTTTCGCGCAAGGCCTTGGCAGCCCCTTTGTCGCGTGCGCTGAGTTCTTTGTAGACCGTCTGCATCAACTCGGCTTCGGGCGCAGTGGCCAGCCAGGCACGCACACGCGAAGCGCGCTCGCCAGAGGTGGGGGCAGAAAAAACCCCGCCGGTGGTGGCGTCGAGGGCCTGGAGTTCATTGGGTAGATGCGTATTCACCCGCCTATTTTATGTCAGCCAAGCTCTGCTAAAGTGCCCCTATGGTCACAGTTCAACACCTCCGGGATGCGATCAAAACCTTTGCCGCCGACGTGGCCGAGGGTTTTTTCGTCATCACCCACAACGGCCTGGCCTTCATCGGCCTGGTGGTGTTTTGTGTCGCCACCTTGTTTGGCACTCGGCCCGACCTGCGCATGAATGCCGAATTGCGCCTGATCAATTGGCTACAAGACCGGCAAACCGATTTCATGATGAGTGACGCCGCTGCCGTCGACCGCACCACGGCCGCCAACCCGCAGGAACTTCCCAAACAGCAGGCCAATCTGGCCTATTGGTTGAGTAAAAAATACAAAGTGGGGGTCGAGCCCCTGAGTGCGTTGGTGGCCGAGGCCTACGAATCGGGGCCCAAAGTCCAGATCGAGCCGACCCTGATTTTGGCGGTCATGGCTGTCGAGTCGGGGTTTAACCCCTTTGCCCAAAGCCCGGTGGGGGCGCAAGGCCTGATGCAGGTGATGACCAAGGTGCATAGCGAAAAATATGAAGGTTTTGGCGGCAAACTGGCGGCGTTTGACCCCTTGTCCAACCTGAAAGTGGGGATTCAGGTGCTGAAAGACTGCATCGTGCGAGCTGGCTCTGTCGACGGCGGCCTGCGTCTGTACGTGGGTGCGGTGGATAACTCGCCCAACAGCTATTTGGCACGTGTACTGGCCGAGCACAACCGGCTGAACAAGGTTGCCTTGGGTCAAAAAGTTCCCATTGCCGAGCCCAGCGCCAGCTCGGTGGCGGCGGCCGGCCTTGAAAACCTTTGGGAAAAGGCACAACGGCTGGTGATTCCTGCCGACGAAGAAAAATAGCCATCAGGCGCCCGCCTCGGGTGGTCTAAAATCAAGCGAACGATGGTTTGGGCAGCCCTGGCCTGCGCCAGGCCGTTTTTTTCCGCAAAGGACTGCTCTCATGTATGACCGTCAACACCTGGTTCAACAAGCCGACCCCGAACTTTGGGCCGCCATATTGGCCGAAAACGCCCGCCAGGAGCACCACATTGAGTTGATCGCCAGCGAGAACTACGCCTCGCCTGCGGTGATGGCTGCGCAGGGTTCGCAGTTGACCAACAAATATGCCGAAGGCTACCCAGGCAAACGCTATTACGGGGGTTGCGAGAACGTCGACGTCGCCGAGCAGTTGGCGATTGATCGGGTCAAGCAGTTGTTTGGCGCCGATGCCGCCAATGTGCAAGCGCATTGCGGCGCCTCGGCCAACGAGGCGGTGTTTTTGGCCTTTTTAAAACCCGGCGACACCATCATGGGCATGAGCTTGGCTGAAGGCGGACATTTGACCCATGGCATGCCGCTGAATATGTCGGGCAAGTGGTTCAATGTGGTCTCTTATGGTCTGAACGCTCAGGAAGAAATTGACTACGACGCAATGGAAAAAAAGGCCCATGAAGCCAAGCCGAAGTTGATCGTGGCAGGTGCCTCGGCTTACAGCCTGCGCATCGATTGGGCCCGATTTGCCAAAGTCGCCAAAGAGGTCGGAGCGATTTTCATGGTCGACATGGCGCATTACGCGGGTCTGATCGCGGCTGGCGTGTACCCCAACCCTGTGCCCCACGCCGATGTGGTGACTTCGACCACGCACAAAAGCTTGCGCGGCCCGCGCGGCGGCATCATTTTGATGAAGACTGAACATGAAAAAGCCATCAACAGCGCCATTTTCCCAGGCCTGCAAGGCGGGCCCTTGATGCATGTGATTGCGGCCAAAGCAGTGGCCTTCAAGGAAGCGCTGACCCCCGAATTCAAGACCTATCAGCAACAGGTCATCCGAAACGCCCAAATCGTGGCCGAAACCCTGACCCAGCGCGGCCTGCGCATCGTGAGTGGGCGCACCGAGAGCCACGTCATGTTGGTGGACTTACGGGCCAAGGGCATTACTGGCAAGGAGGCCGAAGCGGTGCTGGGTCAGGCGCACATGACCATCAATAAAAACGCCATTCCCAACGACCCCGAAAAACCGATGGTCACCAGCGGTGTGCGCATAGGTACCCCAGCCATGACCACGCGCGGCTTCAAGGATGAGGAAGCCCGTCAAACGGCACACCTGATCGCTGATGTGCTGGACCAACCCAGGGACGCCGCCAATATTGAAGCGGTGCGCGCGAAGGTCAATGCCTTGACCGCACGCTTTCCGGTTTACCGCTAAGGCGTCGGGGTTACGCGTGAAGTGCCCTTTTTGCGGTCATCTGGAAACGCAGGTGATGGAAACCCGCTTGGCCGAGGAAGGCGACACCATCCGCCGGCGGCGGCAATGCGCGGCGTGCGAGAAGCGTTTCACGACCTACGAAAAGCCCGAAGTCAATTTCCCAGCCATCGTGAAAAAAGATGGTCGACGCATCGAATACGAGCGCGCCAAGTTGCGCGCCAGCATGAATTTGGCGCTGCGCAAGCGGCCTGTGAGCACCGAGCAGGTCGATTCGGCGATTGAGCGCATCGAGGAAAAGTTGCTGGGCCAGGCCCTGCGTGAAATCGCTTCGACGCGCATCGGCGAAATGGTCATGCGTGAGTTGCGCAAACTCGACAAAGTGGCTTATGTGCGCTTTGCCAGCGTGTACCGCAGTTTTGAAGACATCGACGAATTCAAGACCCTGGTCGATGAAGTGCGGCGCTAATGGGTGCCTTTGGTAAACACCACACAGTCAGGCGCTGATTGATAGTCATCTGCGCCCCGCGCAAGATGGCGGCATGACGCAAAACCCCTTTTTTCATGGCCATCTGGGCCACACCCTGCTCGAACTGGTGTTCGCTCTGGCCTGTTTGGCCGTCGGGTTAGCCCAGTCTCTGGCGCTGGGCAGTCGCAGCGCGGCACGCTGGTCTGTGGTGCAGGCGCGCGCCACGTTTGAAGCCGACTGGCGGGCGGCACGCTGGCAGGCCGCCAAACTGGGACAGGCCTTGCGCTTGCAAGCGATTGCGCCCTGTACTCGACCTGGCTTGCCCAGCGGCTGGCATTGCGGCTGGCAGTTGACCCTGGATGAAAGCGGACGTGTATTGCAAGAGACCCCCTTGCCCAGCGGCTTGGTGGTGACGGTCAAGCCCAATGCGCCCTGGCGGGTGGATGCCTGGGGCGACCCCTTGAGTGGTGGCGCCAGCGTGTTGTTTGAGTCGGTCGTAGAGCGTGCGAGTGCGCCCGAGTTGTTATGCATGAATGTGTTGGGCCGATTACGGCGCCTCAGGAGTGAAGCATGCAGCGAATGAACGGCAAGCGACACACCGGCTGGGCCACACTGGATGCCCTGCTGGCTTTGGGGCTATGGTCAACACTGGGTTTGGGGCTGGTGTGGCAAACCCGCTCTTTGTGGGTGGCGCAGCGGGCACTGTGGCAACAAACTGCGGCGGCCGAATGGCAGGCCGATTTATTCGAACGGCTGCGCTTGGCGCGCAGTGCCACACCTGTGGTCTTGTCTTGGGGGCAAAGCTTCCAAGGCGGTGACTGTGTGCAAAACGACTGCGATCCCAACGCTTGGCGCAACAGTTTGCTGGCCGATTGGCAAACCCGGATGCGACTCGATTTGCCGCAAGCACAAGCCTGGTTGGCCCCCTGGTCGGGGAATACGCAGGTGCAAGTGCTGGGCTTGCGTTGGCCCGAGCGCGGTGTACCGATGCAAAACCTGCCGGTCAATGGCGAGACCTGCCCTGCCGACTGGCGTTGCCTGGTGACACTGGGGTGGCCATGAAAACGAACCATCCTGCGCGCACCCAAAAGCACTGCATCCCTCGGTTGAGTCAGGTCCATGACCCTCTGCGATGCAAGACTGCCTTGGGTTTCGGCTTGCTCGACCTAATCATTGGCCTAGCCCTGGGTTTGTCGGTGATGGCCATGGCCATGCAAGCCTGGGCCCTGCAACGGCAATGGTTGAATGAGCGCGACGTTCGAGAAGAATTGTTCGAGCGCACCCCGCTGTTGCAGCGCCTGCTGGTGCGACTGAGTCGACAAGCTGGCTCACAAGCCCTGCTTTGGGACACCGATCATTGGTCATTGGCCAGCGCTGAAGTGGCCCTGCCACCCGGCATCGGACCGACCTGGGTGCACGCCCGCGACCTGCATGCACAAGCGGCACTGGTTCCGAGCTGCCAAAACACACGCGTCTGGGCCAAACAAGCGGGGGCAGCGCCCAGCCACCTGCGCGATCAATTCGCCTGGGTCGATGGTGAACTGAAATGCAAAGACCTCGCTCAGCCTTCGGCCCGCTGGCAAGGCTGGGTGGAGCAGGTGCGGGGATGGCAGGCGATGTTGGCCTGGCAAACCGGCAGCGGCGAGCAGATGCGTTGGCGCTGGCGTTCGGTGGAAGAAAGCCCGCCCCAGGGTGTCGCCCTGGGTGTGCGTTTGTGTTTGTCGATGGACAGCGTGATCCCAGTCACGGGCCGACCCTGGGTGGCCAGCGATTGTCAGGGTCGCCCCTTGGCCGATCAGGGCCGGGCCTGGCGGGTCTGGACACGTACCTTTGCCTTGCGGGTTGCACCGCCATGAGCGCACAGCACGGCTGGGCCCTGGCACATGTCATCGCCTGTTGTGCCCTGATGTCGGCCAGTGCTTTGGCCGCCTGGGCCGAGCTGAGCCACAGCCAACGCGCCTGGACACACCGATGGTGGAACGCTCAGGCCCTGTGGGCGGCCGAGGCGGTATTGCACGATGCCCAAAGGGCTTGGAGCCATGTGCCAGCACCACCCTCGGTGGGTTGCGAGCGCGGACGTTGCGTTTGGCAAGGGGTCAACGGCCTGGCGCGCGCCCATTGGCAAGGCCTGCTGAACCAAGCGGCATGGGGCGGTTGCTCGGCCCCACCTGCCTGGGCGGCGGGTTGGCCAACATTGCCTGAGGCCCAATTGGCGTGTTGGATCGAGAGCACTTCGAACCCGGATGGCACACTGGTGCGCATCACGGCCTGGGTGCAAGGACCCAGCACTGTGATCAACTCAAACACCCCACAAGCGGCGGTGATGCAAGGGGTCTGGCAAGTTGCTTCGGCGGGCAGCGGGCGGTGGGTGAGTTGGCGCGAGGTGCTGCCATGAAGTTGCCCTCGACAGTTGGGGCCAGTCAGCCGAGGCGGCGCCAGCGCAGACCCCGGCCAAGCCTGCATCGGGCCATGGGCTTGAGCTTGCTGGAATGTCTATTGGCCTTGGCCATGACGGCCTTGCTGGCGGCCATGTCACTGCCACTGGAGTCGGGGGCTTGGCAACGCAGCCAACGCGGTCTGGCGCGTCAGGCCCTGATGCAGGCTGCAGCCTGGGTCGAACGTGAGCAAACCCTGGTCACGACGGCTGTGGCCCAACTGCCAGACCCTGCTCCATGGGGCGAAGGGCTGAGCTATGCCTTGGTCCTGACCCGGATAGGCGACGGTTATGTCTTGCGCGCCACCCCCCAAGGCCGGCAAACAAGCGATGCGTGTGGGGTCATGTGGTTGTCCGACACGGGCGCTCGCGGGGCCGATGGCAAGGCCTGTTGGTGAAGCAGTGATAATTGGCGGATGAGCAATTCACCTCACGATGAACGCATGATGACCCGTGCCCTGGCTCTGGCTGAGCAGGCGCTGCATTTGGCTTCACCCAATCCCCGCGTCGGCTGTGTTCTCACCGATGCGAAAGGACAGGTCTTGGGCGAGGGGCATACGCAGGCCGTCGGTCAAGCGCATGCCGAGGTCATGGCTCTGCGCGACGCTCGCATCCGTGGCCTGAGTACTCAGGGTGCGACAGCTTATGTCACGCTGGAACCCTGTTCACACCAAGGGCGCACCGGCCCGTGCTGTGTGGCCCTGCTCGAGGCGGGAGTGCGGCGGGTGGTGGTGGCGGTCGCTGACCCCAACCCGCTGGTCAACGGCCAAGGGTTGGCCTATTTGCGCGGTCGGGGGGTTCAGGTCGAATTGGGTCTGATGGAGGCACAGGCCCGAGAACTCAATATCGGTTTTTTTTCACGCATGAACCGCAAGCGTCCATGGGTGCGCATGAAGATCGCTGCCTCGCTTGACGGCCAGACGGCCTTGGGCAACGGCTTGAGCCAATGGATCACGGGGCCCCAAGCCCGAGCCGACGGCCATGCATGGCGCGCCCGCGCCTGCGCTGTTCTGACAGGCATGGGGACGGTCCGCGACGACGACCCCTTGCTCGATGTGCGGGCCATCGCCACACCCCGCCAACCCACGTTGGTGGTGGTGGATTCGCGCTGGGAAACGCCAGCCACGGCGCGTTTGTGGCAAGTCCATCGCCCAGTCTGGATTTATGGGGCCCGAGACGACGCTTTGGCTCAAGCGTCACTCAGTGCCTTGGGTGCCGAAGTGCGCTGCCTGGCCAATGCCGACCAAAAAGTGGACCTGGCCGCCATGATGGGCGATCTGGCTGAGCGTGGCGTGAATGAATTGCACATCGAAGCGGGCCATTTGCTCAACGGCTCGTTGTTGCGTGGCGGATGGGTCGACGAATTGCTGATTTACCTGGCCCCCAAAATGCTCGGGCCGGGCCGAGGCATGGCGCAGTTGCCCGCTTTGACCGAACTCAGTCAAGGGCTGGGCTTTCATTGGGTGGAATGCACCCCCATTGGCGACGATCTCAGGCTGCGCGCCCGGGTCTGAATGGGCAGCAGGGCTACAATAGGTGCATGTTCACCGGAATCATCACCGGCGTGGGGCGCATCGTCGCCGTGCACGACCTGGGTCGCTCTTTGGATCACGGCAAGCGCCTGACCTTGCAGGCCCCTGCCGGGTATTTGGACGACGTCGGTTTGGGTGACAGTATTGCGCTCAATGGCGCTTGCATGACGGTCACCGAACTCGATTTGGCGCAGCGGCGCTTTTGTATTGAAATTTCTGCCGAATCGCTGGCCCGCACCAGCGGACTCGATCAGACGGGTTCGGTCAATCTGGAAAAAGCCTTGCGCGCCCACGACCGCTTGGGCGGGCATATTGTGTCAGGCCATGTCGATGGCCAAGGCCGAGTCAGTCACTTTGAGCAAATCGGTGAGAGTTGGGAATTGCGCATCGTTGCGCCGCCCGAGTTGGGTCGTTTTTTGGCCTATAAGGGTTCGATTACCGTCAATGGAGTCAGCCTGACGGTGAACCAGGTTAGCGACTCGGCCCAGGGGTGCGAGTTCAGCATCAACCTGATCGCGCACACCGTGAAGCACACCGCCTTGTCCGAACTCAGGCTTGGATTGATGGTGAACCTCGAAATTGACACTGTGGCGCGATATGTCGAGCGCATGCTCAGCGCCGGATTGAATCTGAAAGAAAAACCATGAAGCAGGACAGCGCTGTCCCGATTTCGTCCGTAGAGGACATCGTGGCCGAAATTCAGGCGGGCCGCATGGTCATCCTGGTTGATGAGGAAGATCGTGAGAATGAGGGCGATCTGGTCATGGCCGCGCAACACGTTACCCCGGAAGCGATCAATTTCATGGCCCGATTTGGCCGTGGACTGATTTGTCTGACCTTGACCCGCGAGCGTTGTGAGTTTTTGAAGCTCCCCCCCATGGCGGTGCGCAATGGCACCGTCTATAGCACCGCATTCACGGTCTCCATCGAAGCCGCCGAAGGCGTGACCACAGGCATTTCTGCGGCCGATCGTGCGCGCACCATTCAGGTCGCCGTCCACCCGAAGTCACAAGCCAGCGATCTGGTGCAACCCGGCCATGTGTTTCCCCTGCAAGCCGTTGATGGCGGTGTGCTGATGCGGGCCGGCCACACCGAGGCAGGTTGTGATTTGGCCGCCATGGCTGGGTATACACCGGCGGCGGTGATATGCGAAATCATGAAAGACGACGGCACGATGGCGCGCTTGCCTGACTTGCAACAATTCGCTGCCGAACATGGCCTGAAAATCGGCACCATTGCAGACCTGATCGCCTACCGCAGTCGCCACGAGTCGCTGGTGCAAAAAATTGGCTCCAAGCCCATTGAAACCCACTTTGGTGGGTTTGTCGCACATGCTTACCGAGACCTGCCAAGTCAAGGCATTCATTTGGCCTTGGTCAAAGGTCAACCCGCCAACAACGAGGTGGTGCCGGTGCGCGTGCACGAACCGTTGTCGGTGCTCGACGCCTTGGAGGTGGGTCGCCCCATGCACTCGTGGAGTCTGGATGCGGCGCTGCGTTATATCGCTCGCCAGCCCTGCGGCGTGGTGGTGTTGCTCAACTGCGGTGAAAGTGCCCCGCAGTTGCTGGCTCAGTTTGAGGGCACGGCTCGCGCCTCACATGGGCCCGAGCGCGGCACCATGGACTTGCGTAGCTATGGCGTGGGTGCGCAAATTTTGCGCGACTGCGGGGTGCACCGTATGACATTGCTGGGCAATCCGCGTCGCTTGCCCAGCATGACTGGCTATGGCCTGGAAGTGGAGGGCCATTTGGCCCAGGAGTAAGCGATGTTCATTCCCTCGTCTGGCAGCACCTCACTCAACGGCAAAGGCTTGCGCATTGGTATTGTCCAGGCACGCTTTAACGAAGACATCACGAATGCCTTATTGCAAGCCTGCACCCAGGAGTTGTCTGCGATGGGCGTGGCCGAGGCCGATATTGTTCATGTGACGGTGCCTGGCGCACTGGAGGTACCGCTTGCGCTGCAAGCGTTGGCACAACAAGAAGAGCCGCCGTTTCAGGCCCTGATCGCCCTGGGCTGCATCATACGCGGCGAGACCTATCACTTCGAGTTGGTGGCCAACGAGTCTGGAGCGGGGGTGACCCGGGTCGGTTTGGACTATCACATCCCGATTGCGAATGCGATTTTGACCACTGAAGACCAAGCCCAGGCCTTGGCACGGCAACACGACAAGGGGCGCGACGCCGCACGCGTCGCGGTCGAGATGGCGCGCCTGTTGGAGGCCCACGCATGAACCCCGAGACACTAAAAGCTCAGCCTGCGCGCAAGCCAACGCGCAATGCCCGCAGCCGTTCGCGTGAATTCGCTTTGCAAGGCTTGTATCAGGTGTTGGTGGGGCGCCAAGCGATGGCTCAAATTGATGATTTCACCCAAGGCCTGGCCGGGTTTGGCAAAGCCGACTCGGTGTATTACGACACGCTGTTGCGAGGATGTGCCGAGCAGGCCGAAGACCTTGATGCCCGCATCGCCCCCCACCTGGATCGACCACTGAGCGAAATTTCACCCATAGAGCGGGCGGTGATGTGGATGGGCACTTATGAGCTGATGCACTGCCTGGAGGTGCCTTGGCGGGTGACCTTGAACGAGTGCATCGAGTTGACCAAGCAATTTGGCGGCACCGACGGTCACAAATACGTCAATGCGGTGTTGCACGC
>CAYMJT010000046.1:0-17975 GCA_964390775.1 uncultured Bordetella sp. | reverse complement strand
TTGGGGTCTGACCCCAATTCAATGATTGCGCGGTCACTTGAAGACGACGGTCTTGTGACCGTCTAACAGCACCCGGTGCTCGCTGTGCCATTTCACGGCCCGTGCCAACACCAAGCTTTCGCTGTCTTTGCCCAGTGCGGTCAGGGCTTCGACCGAGTGGCCATGGTCAACGCGCACCACATCTTGTTCGATGATCGGGCCTTCATCCAGATCTGCCGTCACGTAGTGGGCGGTGGCCCCTATCAGTTTGACGCCCCGCTGATGCGCCTGGTGATAAGGCTTGGCTCCTTTGAAGCTGGGCAGGAAGCTGTGATGGATATTGATCGCTCGGCCCTGCAGGGCCTGGCACATGGGGTTGGACAAAATTTGCATATAGCGGGCCAATACCACCAACTCGGCCCCGGCCGCCCGGATGATTTCGAGTTGTCGGGCTTCGGCGTCGGCCTTGTCGCCCACTTCAATGTGGTGAAAGGGCAAGCCATGGCCCGTGACCAAGGGGGCAAAGTCGGCGTGGTTGCTGATGATGGCACGCAGGTCTATGCGCAGCAATCCGCTTTTCCAGCGAAACAGCAAATCGTTCAGACAATGGCCTTCTTTGCTGACCATGATCACCGTTGACATGGGTGCGCTGGCGTCATGCAGGGCATGGCGCATGCTCATTTTTTGTCCCAATGGCTGGAAAAGGGCGTTCAACTCGGCCGTGGCGCGGGGGCATTCAAACTGCACCCGCATGAAGAAAAGGCCGGTGGAGGTGTCGCTGAACTGGGCCGCTTCTTCGATATTGGCCCCGTGGTCGAGCAAAAAACCAGATACCGCATGGACGATGCCGGTTCGATCTGGGCAGGACAGGGTCAAAATATGTCGTGTCATGGCCTGATTTTAGTGAGGGAAGCTTAGCTTCCCTGGCCCCATGGGTGGGCCAAGGGGCCCCCAGACGCGGTCGCTGCCAGCAGTCGCCTGGGGGCTGGTCAGAAGCGGTCTTTTGGTGTGAAAATGATCCTCCGACCCAAAGAGGAGGCTCGACCATGGCTTACAACGATTTTGCTGCCCAGGCGCAAGGTGCGGCGGCTCAGTTTGGCATCAACTTCAATCACCAGTGGTTGCCGTTCACGGGCAACCGACATTTTCGCAAAGAGCCTCGGGTGTTCGTCAAGGCCGACGGCATGCACTTCACAACCCATGACGGGCGTCAAATCATCGATGGCATCTCTAGCCTGTGGTGTGTCGGGGCGGGCCACAACCGCAGCCCGATCAACGAAGCCATCAAACGCCAGCTCGACACACTCGATTACAGCACCGCTTTTCAGGCCAGCAACGACCAGGCCTTTCAGGCCGCCGAAATGATCGCCCAGCTGGCACCGGGTGACTTGAACAAGGTGCTGTTTTGCAACTCGGGCTCCGAGGCGGCCGACACGGCCCTGAAAGTGGCCCTGGCCTATCACCGCGTCCGTGGCGAAGGCCACCGCAACGTCTTCATCGGCCGCGAGCGTGGCTATCACGGCGTCGGTTTTGGGGGCATGAGCGTGGGCGGCATACCGGGCAACCGCAAAGTGTTTGGCGGAGCCATGTTGCCGCGTGTCGACCACATGCGCTTCATTCATGACCCCAAGAACCCCTATGTTCACAACGCCCAACCGCAAAGCGACGAAGACTTTTTGCTCGATCTCGAGCAGCGCATATTGCCTTTGCACGACCCCAGCAATGTGGCGGCCATCATTGTTGAGCCCGTGGCGGGCAGCGCCGGCTGGTACATCCCCCCACAAGGCTACAACCAGCGCTTGCGCGAGATTTGCGATAAGCACGGCATTTTGTTGATTTTCGATGAGGTCATCACGGGCTTTGGTCGCATGGGCCGTCCTTTTGCCGCCGATTACTACGGTGTCGTGCCCGATATGCTGAACTTTGCCAAATGCGTCACCAACGGGGTCTTCCCCTTGGGCGGCGTGATTTGCCGTGATTTCATCTACGACACCATGATGGGTGCGCAGGCGCCCGATTGGGCGATCGAGTTTTTCCATGGTTACACCTACTCGGGCCATCCGGTGGCCTGCGCTGCCGCCATCGCGACGCTGAACTTGTATGCCCAGGAAAAACTCTTCGAGCGTGCCGACCAAATGGGCCGTGTGCTGGGCGACGCCATGCACAGCGCCATGCGCGGTCTGCCCAATGTGGTGGGCATTCGCAGTCTGGGTTTGGCCGCCGTGGTCGAGTTGGCCCCCTTGCCCGGCGCGCCTGGCAAACGGGCTTACGACATCTTCATCGACTGTTTCCACAAAGGCTCTTTGGTTCGGCCTGCGGGTGACAATCTGGTCTTGGCCCCGCCCTATATCGTCGAGAAGTCGCACATCGAGCAGTTAATCGCCACTTTGTCCGAATCCATCAAAAAACACGCCTGATATGAAGCGCCGCCTTTGTTTACAAGCCCTGCCGGCCTTTGTCGCCGCGCCCGCTGTCTTTGCTGCCGAGAAATACCCCAGCAAGCCCATCAGCTGGATTTGTCCCTACGGTGCCGGTGGTAGCGCCGACACCCGATCGCGACTGGTGGCCAAAGTCATGTCTACCCAGCTGGGTCAACCCATCGTGGTCGATAACAAGGCTGGGGCGGGTGGCAATATCGGCACCGAATTCATCGCGCGCGCCAAGCCCGATGGTTACACCATCGGCATGGGCAATTTTGCACCGCTGGCGGTCAACCACGCATTGTTCAAAAAACTCAACTTTGACCCGCTCAATGACATCGTTCCGATCACCCTGATCGAGCGCGGCCCCCTGGCTTTGTTGATTCGGGCCGAGTCGCCCTGGAAAAGCGTGTCCGATCTGGTCAATGCCGCCAAAGCAGCGCCAGGCAAGCTGAGCTATGCCTCGGGCGGATTGGGCGGTACCCACCACCTGAGCGCCGCCCTGTTTGAACACGTGGCGGGCATCGACATGATTCATGTGCCCTACAAAAGCGGCTCGGCCGGTGCCACCGATTTGATGGGCGGACAGGTGCAGTTGATGTTCGAGCAGATGTACAGCGCCATGCCGTCGTTACGCACCGGCAAGGTCAGGGCTTTGGCGGTCACGGCCCGCAAGCGCAACAATCTATTGCCCGATGTCCCCACCATGGCTGAACAAGGTTTCAATGACTTCGAGGTACTCAATTGGCAAGGCCTGGTGGGCCCCAAAGGCATGCCCCCCGAATTGATCGCCACTTTGGGGCAGGCCTGCAACAAGGCGCTGTCCGACCCCGAGGTGCGCGACAAAATCGTGAGTCAAGGCAACGAAGTCATGGGCGGTACCCCAGAGCAGTTCGCGGCCCTCATCCGTGCCGAATCGCCGCGCTGGGGCAAGGTGGTGCGCGACGCCCGCATCACCCCCGAGTAAGAGCGGGGTTCAAGGCCTAGGCGTGCGCTCGACCAAGGCTTGATCGGCGCTGTCGCCGTTGTTTTGTTCGACCCGGATCCTGACGGGCAAGACGCCCCATTCGGGAACAAACCACAGATCTATCCGTGAGTCCCCGCCCAGACCGGCTGGCCGGGTCAGGTGCACCGCCTGCCGCGCCCCGTAGGGGGTGTTCAGGCTGACCAGGCCATTCGAGCGCCAAACCCAGGTTTCGGTGTCTCCCGAGCCCCAGACGGGCATGCTGATCTGACGCTCTGGAGACCCCACTGTAGTCTGGCAGGCCACCCAGACCCCTAACTGCACCCAGGCGCTGAGTTTGTCTTGACTGCCAGGCTTGAGGGCTTGGATTTGTTCCGACAAAGGCAAGCGCACCGTTTGTTTTTGCGGGTCGGCCAGGGTGTTCAGGGTTTTGTTGCCGCGATCGGTGAACTGGACCGGATGCAAGGCCAGGCCCTGAATCAGGCCTTCGCTGGTCTGACTGCGACTGGGCAGCAACAGGGCCTTGACTTCGTAATCCAGTCGATAACGCTGCTGGGGTAGGCCTTGCCAGCCGATCTGAGCTTGAGCGCTATAAGTAAAACCGCTGGCTCGTCCTTGCACCCGATAGCGGTGCATCAAGGTCTCGGGTGCCGTGGCGCCCCATGCACCTGGGGTCTTGCATTCCGATGCCCCAAGTGAAGGCTCTTGCGCCCATGCGGCAGGCCCCCAGCCGACCCCAGCCCCGAGCAGGGCGCAAAGTAGACAGCGGGCGGGGCTGACCAGCAAGGAAGCGGCGCGCGCCATGCGATGGAGCCGATGCGACTGCCGTGGTAACTTCGCCAGCGAGGGGCCGAGTGTGCGGAACATGGGTGTTTAAAATGAAACCCTGAGATTGGGGTGAGGCTTTTGAATTTACCCCAATTTGAGTCCAGGACATGAATCATAGGGGGCGGTAGTGAAGCTGGCGACATACAAAGACGGGTCACGCGATGGGCAATTGGTGGTGGTTTCGCGCGACCTCAGCATGGCGCACTACGCCAGTGCGGTGGCCAGTCGTTTGCAGCAGGCGCTGGACGACTGGAATTTCATCGCCCCTTCTTTGCAAGACTTGTACGAGGTGCTAAATCAAGGCAAGGCGCGACACGCCTTTCCCTTTGACCCCCGCATGTGCATGGCTCCGCTGCCACGTGCCTACCAATGGGCCGACGGATCGGCCTATCTGAACCATGTGGAGTTGGTGCGTGCCGCGCGCCACTCAGAGGTGCCCGAGTCGTATTACACCGAACCGCTCATGTATCAGGGTGGCAGTGACGATTTTTTGGGCCCTACCGATGATGTGGTGTGCGTGAGCGAATCGCATGGTATTGATTTCGAGGCCGAGCTGGCCGTGATCACGGGCGATGTACCAATGGGCTCCGATGCCGATGCGGCCCTCGAGGGCGTGCGCCTGATCATGCTGGCCAACGATGTATCTTTGCGCCACCTCGTATCGCCCGAACTGGCCAAAGGGTTTGGCTTTTTGCAAAGCAAGCCGGCGACGGCCTTCAGCCCGGTGGCGGTCACGCCCGACGAACTGGGCCAGGCCTGGCAGCAAGGCCGGGTTCATCTGACCCTGCAATCGACCTGGAATGGGCGCAAGGTCGGGATGTGCGATGCCGGGCCTGAGATGCGATTCCATTTTGGTCAACTCATCGCCCATCTGTGTCAGACCCGCCATGTGCGCGCGGGTTCGATCATCGGCAGCGGCACCGTCAGCAACCAGGGGGTCGAGAGCAAAGGCAAAAAAGAATGGCCCAAGGGGTACAGTTGCATTGCCGAAAAACGCGCCATTGAAACCTTGCTCGACGGCCAAGCCAGCACCGAATACATGAAATTTGGCGACACCATCCGCATAGAGATGAAGGGCCAGGACGGGCAAAGCGTATTTGGCGCCATCGACCAAAAGATCGCCCCCATGGCCTGAACCCGCAAGCGCAGGGGTGCGCCGACTGGCCCCCCAGTAGCACATTGAACAGCCCGCACAGGAGAACCCCATGAACCCGACGGTGGACTACAGCCGCTATCAGACCCTGAATATTCAGCGCCGTGGCGAGGCCGACTGTGTGCTGGATATTCAGATGAAAGCCCGCAACGGCAAACTTCCCACCGCAGGTCACGATGGACACAGTGAATTGACCGAGATCTGGCGCGATGTGGGTCGTGACGACAGTGTGCGTGTGGCTGTATTGCGCGGCGAGGGCATGGGTTTTTCGGGTGGCGGCGATTTGGGCCTGGTGGCCGATATGGCCGACGATTTCGAGGTGCGCAGCCGGGTTTGGCGCGAAGCGCGTGATCTGGTCTACAACCTGGTCAACTGCGACAAACCGATTGTGAGCGCCATGCACGGGCCCGCCGTGGGCGCGGGCTTGGTGGCGGGCTTGCTGGCCGACATCTCGATTGCTGCCAAATCGGCACGCATTGTGGACGGACATACCCGATTGGGGGTGGCAGCGGGCGACCATGCGGCGATGATCTGGCCCTTGTTGTGCGGCATGGCCAAATCCAAATACCACCTCTTGTTGTGCGAACCGGTCGACGGCGAAACCGCCGAGCGTATCGGCCTGGTCTCTTTGGCGGTGGATGACGAGCAACTGCTGCCCAAAGCCTACGAGCTGGCCGACCGCTTGGCGCTGGGCAGTCAGAGCGCCATCCGTTGGACCAAATACGCCCTGAATAACTGGTTGCGACAGGCGGGACCGACTTTTGACGCATCGCTGGCCCTCGAGTTCATGGGCTTTGCCGGGCCCGATGTGCGTGAGGGGGTGGCTTCGCTGCGCGAGCGTCGTCCCCCGCGTTTTGTCTGAGGGCATCGCGGTGTTGGCGCGACCTCTGGCGGTTTGGTGCTGGGTGCTGCTCGCCCATGCCCTGGCCCTTTGGGTCGCATTCACTTCTTGGCGCCCCACTTTGTCGCCGCCGCAGGTCGTGTGGCTGCAAGCCAGTGCGCCCGTTGAAGCGAACACGCCGTCACGTCCTGCCCCGAAAGCGGCGCTGCCGCGCACACTCGAGCCGCTGCCTTGGACACCAGCGCCAAGCCCCAGCTCAGCGGCGACGACAGTGAACCCCACACCGCCTGCGGCCTTGGCGCTGCCGAGCCCCCCGAGCGCAAGTGAGACCGTGCCCCCGGTCACGGGCTACGCGCCTGCATCGACGCCGCCATCAGCGTCAGCCAACACCACACCCGCTGGACCTCCTGCGCAGCGCATGGCCACAGAAGAATGGTCATGGCCCAGCCAGTCGGCGGCCTACTTGAACAACCCCCCACCGGTGTACCCGCCCATGAGTCGGCGCCTGGGCGAACAGGGGCGGGTGGTGGTGCGGGTCCTGATCGATGACAAGGGCCTGCCCCAACAGGCAGAATTGCAGACCAGCAGCGGTTACAGTCGCTTGGACAGGGCCGCCATCGAGGCGGTGCTTTCCTGGCGCTATGTGCCCGGACAGCGGGGCGGGCGGGCACAGGCGATGTGGTTCAATGTGCCCATCACTTTTGATTTGAAACCCACTCGGGATTGAGGCATGCAGTCGACTACCGGTTTTTGGTCCTCCATTGGGCAAGGCGATGCGCTCACCTTGGGGGTGGCCCTATTGCTGTTGGCGATGTCAGTCTTGTCGTGGGTGGTGCTGATTCACAAACTAATAGAAACCGTCCAAGAGCGTCAAATGGCCCGACGTGCTGCCGGTTGGCGGCAGATGAGCGCTGCCCAGCGCCGCGAATGGCGACTTCAAGCCCCCGCCGATGACCCCTATGCCTTGTTACACGATTTGGGGTATGCGGCGACCCAAGAGTTACAGCGTTTGCGGCAACAAAATGTGCCCCATGCCATCGACGAGAGCGAATGGATCACGCGGCAATTGCAAGCCGGCCTGGACCGATGCTGGTTGCGGGCCCAAAGACACCTGACGGTGTTGGCCTCGGTCGGCGCCACCGCGCCCTTTGTCGGTCTGTTGGGTACCGTTTGGGGCATCTACCATGCCTTGGCCGGAATCGGTCAATCAGGGCTGGCTTCCATCGACCAGGTGGCCGGTCCGGTCGGCGAGGCTCTGATCATGACGGCCCTGGGGCTGGCGGTGGCGATACCGGCTGTGCTGGCCTATAACGGTTTGGTGCGTGCCAGTAAAAATCGTCTGGCTGCCTGGCGCGAGTTCGCCCTTGGGGTGCATTCGTCGGCCTTGACCGAAAACTGGCAGGAGCGCTGACATGGCCTTTCAGACCCAGGACCAATCGGAAGAGTTGATGAGTGAAATCAATATGACGCCTTTGGTGGATGTCATGCTGGTGTTGCTGATTATTTTCATGGTCACCGTCCCCCTCATGCGGCAATCGGTCTTGGTAGAGTTGCCCCGCGCCAACAGCCAGGCGATCGATCCCAAGCCATTGACGCTGCGTTTGAGCGTGTCGGCCCAAGGTGGCTATGATCTCGATGGCCTACGCCTCTCGGCCTCTGAACTCGAGGCGCAGTTGGTGCGCATCGCGGCGCGCGACCCACAGACCCGGCTGTTGATCGAGGGCGATCGTATGGCGCGCTATGAAAGCGTGGCCCAAGCCTTAGCGGCAGCGCACCGATCAGGCCTGAAGCAAGTCGGATTTGTGACCGAAAAAATCAAGGAGACACCATGAACCCCTCCAGCCCTCCCGATTTCTCTAAATGGGTCCCTGGCTTCGATTTTTTGCAAAAGCTCGCAGCCACCCCCACGCAAAGTGCCCCTTCGGCCAGCGCTTGGGTCGCGCCGACTCTGGACCCGAAAGAACTCGAAAAACGCATCCAGGATCTGCGCACCGTCAAATTCTGGCTGGAACAAAACACCCAGGCGGTCTCGGCCACCATCCAGGCCCTGGAAGTCCAGCGCATGACCCTAGACACCTTGCAAGGCATGAACGTCAGTATGGGCCATTTGGCCGAGGCCCTGCAAGCCAAGCCCGATCCCAGCCCCAGAAAAAAAGCCGCCGCCCCCAAAGACAAGGCTGAGCCTGGCGGTGTTGACCCCATGGCCTGGTGGGGGTCTTTGACGCAACAGTTTGGAAAAATTGCGGGCGAGGCCATGCAAGACATGCAGCGCAAGGCGCAGAGCATGGCGGCGACAGACGGCACTGGCGCTGCCGCCCCCTCAGCGGCTTCATCGGCCAAGGCCAAAGCCCCGGCCAAGTCCAAACGCAGCACACGCCCCAAGTCTTCCAAATGAGGTTGTTTCCCCACGGGCATGCCACCCATCCGCAATGGCCCATGGCCGCAGGCTTGGTGGTGGCTCAATTGCGGGCCCAAATGGCATTGCCCGAGTATGTCGAGCGGCCCACCTTGGGCGTGCTGTATTTGACCGATCGCTACGCCCCCCACGCGCAGGCCATCTTGAACCATTTGCGCACCGAATTGCCGCTCGTGCGCGACTGGGTGGGCACAGTCGGCATAGGGGTTTGCGGTCCGGGCGTGGAATATTTTGATGAGCCGGCCCTGAGCGTCATGTTGTTGCAATTGGCGGCCGACGATTACCGGCTGTTTAGCGGCTTGTCGCCCTTGCGCCCCACAGGTGAATTTTCAGCCCACACGGCACTGATTCATGCCGACGGTGCCACCCCAGACTTGGCTGAATTGATTCAAGAGGTGGCCGACTGCACCGACAGTGGTCATGTTTTTGGGGGCCTCTCCAGTGGGCGCGGCGCGTGTCCGCAATGGGCCCTGAATCCCGGGCTTGCCACCGATGCGGGTGTGTTCCAAGGCGGCCTGAGCGGTGTCGCCTTTGGCCCGCGTGTCGCCCTGCTTTCGCGGGTGACCCAGGGTTGTCAGCCGATCTCGAAGGTGCGTCGTGTGACCGCCTGGGAGGGTCACGTCATCACCCATTTGGATGACGAGCCGGCGCTCGATGTGTTGCTGGGCGACTTGAACGTTGACTTGTTTGACCCGCAGCGCGCGGTCAATGCGGTGCGTGCGACCTTGGTGGGTTTGTCGCTGTCGTCCACCGCGATGCTGCCCAGGGCGGGTCAATTTGGCGAGGAAGTCATGGTCCGGCACATCATCGGCCTGGACCCGAATCGTCGGGCCGTGGCGATTGCGCAAGAGTTGCAAGACGGCATGCTGCTGGCTTTTTGCCGTCGCAACACCGAAGCGGCGCGTGCCGATTTGTTGCGCATCGGGGCCGAGATTCGCGAGACGCTGGAGCCGCAAGAAATCAATGCCGAGCTGGGCCGGGCCTTGGCCGATGAGGCCACGGCGCGACCACACCCCATGCGGGGCATGGCCGGCGCCATTTATGTCAGCTGCGCGGGGCGTGGAGGACCGCATTTCGGCGCTGCCCATGCCGAGATGCAGTTGGTGCGCCGTGCTTTGGGCGATGTGCCGCTGATCGGCTTTTTTGCCGGCGGCGAAATTGCTTACCGAAATTTGTATGGATACACCGGCGTATTGACGGTGTTCACCGGAGGCGAGGAATGAAAACAGTGGGTTTGATCGGACTGGGCGCCATGGGCTCGGGCATGGCGATGTCTTTGCGCCGTGCCGGGCACATGCCTTATGTCTACGATATACGCCCCGAGGTCGCGCAAGCGTTTGCCGCGCAGGGCGGGGTGGCCTGTGCCAGCTTGGCTGAGTTGGGTGCAGCTTGCGATGTGGTCATTTCGGTCGTGGTCAATGCCGATCAAACTGAGCAGGTCTTGTGGGGCCCTGGCCGCGACCAGCAAGGCGTCGCCCACGCCATGCGTGCCGGTAGCTTGTTGGTCATGTGCTCGACGGTGGACCCGAATCGCTCGGTGGCCTGGGAGTCTGAGTTGAACGCCATGGGGCTGCTCTATCTGGATGCGCCCATCTCGGGCGGGGCTGCGCGCGCAGCCAGTGGCGAAATGACCATGATGACGGCGGGCGTGAGTGCCGCCTATGAATTGGCCGACCCATTTCTGCAGGCGATGGCGGGCCAGGTGTATCGTCTGGGCGATCGGGCCGGGAATGGTTCGAAAGTCAAAATCATCAACCAGTTGCTGGCCGGAGTGCACATTGCCGCCGCCGCCGAGGCGATGGCGCTGGGATTGCGTGAGGGGGTCGATGCCCACGCACTCTACGAGGTGATCACCCACAGCGCAGGCCATAGCTGGATGTTTGAAAACCGCATGGCCCATGTGCTGGCCGCCGATTACACCCCTTTGTCGGCGGTCGATATCTTTGTCAAGGACTTGGGCCTGGTGCTCGATACGGCCCGCGCCAGCCGGTTCCCTTTGCCCTTGGCCAGTACCGCGCATCAGATGTTCATGCAGGCCTCGGCGGCTGGCCATGGCCGCGAAGACGACAGCGCAGTCATCAAAATCTTTCCGGGCATCGAATTGCCGCAAAAAGATTGAATTGACTCAAGCCGGGGCACTGGGTGGGCTGCACACATCGACCCAGACCCCTTGTGTGAGTCGGGCCATGTCGTGGACCGAAATGCGCACCGCGCTGTCGATGCTGCCCGCCGCTGGCAACATGTCGGTATAGGCTTGAAGCGAAGCGTCCAGATGCACGGGCATCGGGGTCGCCAGCCCGAACGGACACACGCCGCCCACCGGATGGCCGGTCAACCGAACCACATCATCGGCGGCCAACATCTTGCCCTTGCCAAAGGTACGTTTGAACTTGCCGTGGTCGATGCGCACATCGCCCGCAGCCACCACCAAAATATCGCGTCCATCGGCCAGGCGAAAGGCCAAAGTCTTGGCAATCTGCCCTGGACTGACCCCGTGCGCCGCTGCTGCGGTGGCGACCGTGGCGGTGGTTTGCGGGGTGATCAAAATGGGTGCGTCGACACCGTGATGGGCAAAAAACGCGCGGACCGATTCCAGGCTCATGGCGTCATACCCCGCGTGCGCGATCAGCGGCAAATTGGCGCCGAAACTCAGTGAATCGCCCTTGCTCCAAAGCCGCCCGGACCTCGGACATGAGGTTGAGGTAGTAGTGCAGATTGTGGATGGTGCACAACATGGGGCCCAGCATTTCACCGCAGCGATCGAGGTGGTGCAAGTAGGCGCGACTGAAGCCGCCACTCACCGAGCCATCGGCCCGGGTGTGGCCAGCACAGGTGTAGCACGAACAGGTGTCGTCCAGCGGTCCGGGGTCGTTTTTGTGGCGCGCATTGCGCAGCTTGAGGTCACCGTAGCGGGTGAACAAAGTGCCGTTGCGGGCGTTGCGTGTGGGCATCACGCAATCGAACATATCCACCCCATCGGCCACCCCCTGCACCAGGTCTTGCGGGGTGCCCACACCCATCAGATAGCGTGGCTTGGTCGTGGGCAAGCGATGCGGGGTGTGCGCCATGATGCGCAGCATTTCTTCTTTGGGCTCGCCCACGCTGACACCGCCCACGGCATAGCCGGGAAAATCCATCTCCACCAAGGCCTCGAGCGACTCTTGGCGCAGCGCCTCGAACATACCCCCTTGCACAATGCCAAACAAGGCATTCGGGTTGCCCAAGCGTTGGAACTCGTCCTTAGAGCGAACGGCCCAGCGGCGACTCATCTCCATGCTGGCGCGCGCCTGGTCTGGCGTGGTCAACTGGCCATGCGTTTCGTAGGGGGTGCACTCGTCGAGTTGCATCACGATATCGCTGTTGAGCACGGTCTGAATTTGCATGCTCACTTCGGGCGACATGAAGAGCTTGTCGCCGTTCACTGG
This sequence comes from uncultured Bordetella sp., assembly GCA_964390775.1. GTDB lineage: Bacteria > Pseudomonadota > Gammaproteobacteria > Burkholderiales > Burkholderiaceae_C > Limnohabitans. The sequence goes on along the minus strand of CAYMJT010000046.1, from coordinate 5,949 downwards.
GGAGGCGAATTCCACCCCCGCTTCGGTGATTTTGCGCATCTCGCCCAGGGACCAGACCTGAAAACCGCCACTATCGGTCAAGATGGGCTTGGGCCAACGCTCAAAACCATGCAGACCGCCCATGCTTTGCATGATGTCTAGGCCAGGTCGCATCCACAGATGAAAAGTATTGCCCAAAATGATTTGCGCACCCATCTCTTCGAGGCTGCGCGGCGACACGCCTTTGACCGTGCCATAGGTGCCAACCGGCATGAAGATGGGAGTTTGCACCACGCCGTGGCGCAGGCCCAGGCTGCCGCGCCGGGCATGGCTGTCGGGGTCGGTGGTGATCAGTTGAAATTCAAGCACAGATTAAATTGTAGGTTGTGCGGGCCAGCCCAGGCTGCTTCAGTGGCGCGCCAGCAGCATGGCGTCGCCATAGCTGAAGAAGCGATAACGCTGGGCGATGGCGTGCTGATACAGGTCCATGATGTGGCGATGCCCCGACAAGGCCGAGACCAGCATCATCAGGGTACTCTTGGGCAGATGGAAGTTGGTCAGCAACAAATCCACGACCTGGAACCGAAACCCGGGGGTGATGAAAATGTTGGTGTCTCCTTCGGTCTGTCCGGTGGCGGCCCACGACTCCAGGGTGCGCACACTGGTGGTGCCTACCGCCAGCACCCGACCGCCACGTGAGCGGCAATCTTGCACGGCTTGCACCGTGCGGGCTGGTATGCGGTACACCTCATGGTGCATCACATGGTCTTCAATGCGTTCGGACTTGACCGGCTGAAAAGTACCTGCGCCCACATGCAGAGTGACGCTGGCCGTGGCAATGCCGCGCTCTTGGAGTCGGGTCAACACCGTTTCGTCAAAGTGCAAAGCCGCTGTGGGGGCCGCCACCGCCCCGGGGTGACGGGCAAACACGGTCTGATAGCGTTGCTCATCCTCGGCGTCGTCAGCGTGTTCAATATAGGGCGGCAGCGGCACATGGCCATGGGCCGCCATCAGCTCAAACGGCGGGGCACTGAAGGCGAAACGAAACAGTCCGCCTTGATCGTTGGGCCAACGCCCAAGCAAAGTGGCCTGAAAGCCGCCGACCATCTGCAAGGTCGTGGCGATGGCGGGTTTTTTGCTGACTTTCATGTGCGCCACCACCTGGTGCGGGGGTTCGCCAGGCCGGTCGGGCAACACCCGCTCGACCAGCAACTCGACTAGTCCGCCTGTGGGTTTGTGGCCCCACAAGCGGGCCTTGATGACCTGAGTGTCGTTGAAGATCAATAAATCTTTGGGGTCCAGCAAATCGGGCAATTCCCGAAACACCCGATCGCGCGCGCGCGGGCTGCGACCGTCCAGCAATCTCGCTGCGCTGCGCACACTCGCCGGGTGCTGGGCGATCAGTTCGTGGGGGAGGTGGAAATCGAAATCCGACAGGGACAGGCCCTGTGGCTGAGCAGCAGTTGGGTTCATGGGGCTTGAGGGCCGGACGGGCCCGTTCCAAGTGATACAAATCGATTGTCGCACGAAGCGCTTCACAAGGCACAATTCGCTCATGTCCGACCCCAGGCCCAACGCAGACAAACCGCAGTCGATGCCGCAAAAGGCATTGCGCAAGATGGGTCTGCTGCGTGCGGTCGACTTGGCCCTGCATCTGCCCTACCGCTACGAAGATGAGACCCGCATCGTTCGCCTGTCCGACGCCCGCGACGGCGAGGTGATCCAAATCGAGGGTCAGGTCAAGCGCTGTGATGTGACCTTCAAGCCGCGTCGGCAATTGCAGGTCGTGCTCGACGATGGCAGCGATACCTGCACCTTGCGGTTTTTTAATTTTTATCCTTCGATGAAAAAAATGCTCGAGACGGGGCAGCGGGTTCGCGTTCGGGGTGAGGTCAGAGGCGGGTTCATGGGGCGCACCATGGTGCACCCCACGGTGTCGCCGGCGGGCGCTCCCTTGTCGATTTCGCTCACGCCGGTGTACCCCAGCAGTGCCAACTTGCCCCAGGCCTATTTGCGCAAGGCAGTGCAAGGCGGCCTTGAGCGAGCCCTGCGCGAGGGCGAATTCACCGAAACATTGCCTGGCGCATTGCAACCCCAGGGCATCTGGCCCCTGACCCGGGCGCTGCAGTTCCTGCATCACCCCACCCCCGACACCCCGCTGTCTACTTTGGAAGATCGAACCCACCCGGCCTGGTGCCGTCTGAAAGCCGAAGAATTGTTGGCCCAACAACTGTCGCAGTACTTGGCCAAGCGCGAGCGCGAGGCTTTGCGCGCACCCGCCTTAGAGCCTCGTCCCGATGGCATCGAGCACGGGCTGCGCGCCGCTTTGCCTTTTGCCTTGACCCGGGCCCAGCAACGCGTGGGGCGCGAAATAGCCGCCGATTTGGCGCGTCAGTTGCCCATGCACCGATTGTTGCAGGGCGATGTGGGCTCGGGCAAAACCGTGGTGGCCGCGCTGGCTGCAGCCCAAGCCATGGACGCGGGCTGGCAATGCGCCCTGATGGCTCCAACCGAAATACTGGCCGAACAGCACTTCAGAAAACTGGTGCAGTGGATCGAGCCTGTCTTGCCCAGCGGCACTCGGGTGGCCTGGTTGACGGGCAGCCAAAAAAAGAAAGAACGCCTAGCGATGCTCAGCGCCGTCGAAAGCGGCGAGGCCCTGTTGGTGGTTGGCACCCATGCGGTGATTCAGCAAGATGTCAAATTCCAGCGCTTGGGCTTGGCCATCATTGACGAGCAACACCGATTTGGGGTCGAGCAGCGCCTGACCTTGCGGCGCAAAACCCAACAAGCGCAACAGGCCGACGGGGTGCAAGAGCCGCATATGTTGATGATGAGCGCCACCCCCATACCGCGCACCTTGGCGATGGCGCATTACGCCGATCTCGAGGTGTCAACCCTGGACGAATTACCCCCTGGACGCACGCCGGTCTTGACCCGACTGGTGGCCGACCATCGGCGTGGTGAATTGATCGAGCGCATGCGCGCCCAAATTGCCCAAGGTCGACAGGTGTATTGGGTTTGTCCGCTGATTGAAGAGAGCGAGGCCCTGGATCTGAGCAATGCCACCGAAACCCATCGTCTGTTGAGCCAAGCCCTCAATCCCGAATCTCAGCCGGCGGTGCTGGTGGGCTTGCTGCATTCGCGCATGCCGCCGGCAGAAAAAAAAGCCGTGATGGATCTCTTTAGCCGGGGCGATATGGCGGTGCTGGTCAGTACCACGGTGATCGAGGTGGGGGTTGATGTGCCCAACGCGTCATTGATGGTGATTGAGCACGCCGAACGATTTGGTCTGAGTCAACTGCACCAATTGCGTGGCCGGGTCGGGCGCGGGGCGGTAGCCTCGGCCTGTGTTTTGTTGTATTCGGGCGGCGAGGGAGGGCGTTTGTCCGACACCGCCCGCGAACGCTTGCGGGCCATGGTTGAGACCGCCGACGGCTTTGAGATCGCCCGTCGTGACCTCGAGATAAGGGGGCCGGGCGAGTTTTTGGGTTCGCGTCAATCGGGCGCTGCTTTGTTGCGTTTTGCCGATTTGCAAGTCGACATCGAATGGCTGGAGTGGGCGCGTCGCACAGCCCCGCTGATGTTGGAGCAACACCCTGAACTGGCCCGCGAACATTTGCATCGTTGGCTTGGACAAAGGCACGATTACCTCAAGGCCTGAGGCAATGCGGGGATAATGGCGACATGACCCTGACCGAATTGAAATACATCGTCGCGGTGGCGCGGGAAAAGCATTTTGGCCGCGCGGCCGAAGCCTGCTTCGTGTCACAACCGACCCTGTCGGTGGCCATTAAAAAACTCGAAGACGAGTTGGAAATCAAATTGTTCGAGCGCAATGCCAGCGAGGTGGCCCTGACGCCCTTGGGCGAAGAAATCGTGCGCCAGGCCCAAGGCGTGCTCGAGCAGGCGGCGGGCATCAAAGAAATCGCCCAGCGCGGCAAAGACCCCTTGGCCGGCCCTTTGCGGTTGGGGGTGATCTACACCATCGGCCCCTACCTGTTGCCCGATCTGGTGCGACGGGCGATTCAGACGACGCCGCAGATGCCGCTGATGCTGCAAGAAAACTTCACCGTCAAATTGCTCGAGATGTTGCGAACCGGTGAAATCGACTGCGCCATTTTGGCCGAGCCCTTTCCCGACACCGGCTTGGCCATGGCGCCTTTGTACGACGAACCTTTCATGGCGGCATTGCCCAGCACCCATGCGCTGGCATCCAAATCGCAGATCAGCGCCCGCGAGTTGAAGTCTGAGACGATGCTGTTGCTTGGCACAGGCCACTGCTTTCGTGATCATGTGCTGGAGGTTTGTCCCGAGTTCGCGCGTTTTGCCAGCGACGCCGAAGGCATCCGCAAAAGTTTCGAAGGCTCTTCTCTGGAAACCATCAAACACATGGTGGCCGCCGGCATGGGAGTGACTCTGGTGCCGCGCTTGTCTGTCCCTCCCCAAGCCCTGGAGGCCGCCAAATCCAAGCGCAGCCGAGCCCAATCAGAGCAACAATTCGTGCGCTATTTGCCCATTGTCGACGGTGACGACAGCCCGCCCGTGCGGCGTGTGGTCTTGGCTTGGCGGCGCAGCTTCACCCGCTACGAGGCCATTGCGGCTTTGCGCAACGCCGTCTATGCCTGTCCACTGCCAGGGGTGGTGCGTTTGTCATGAGCTACCAGCCCTACCTGGACCTGGTGCGTTGGGACCGCCCTGCGGGCTGGTTGCTCTTGCTATGGCCTTCGCTGTCGGCGCTGTGGGTGGCCGCACAAGGCTGGCCGGGCTGGCATTTGTTGCTGGTTTTTGTGGCTGGCACGGTCTTGATGCGCAGCGCCGGGTGCACCATCAACGACGTGGCCGATCGCGACTTCGATCGCCATGTCCAACGCACCGCCCAGCGGCCAGTCACCAGCGGCGTGCTCAGTGTCCGACAGGCCTTGACCTTAGGGGCGGTATTGGCATTGCTGGCCTTTGCCTTGGTGCTGACCCTCAATCAGCCGACCGTGATCTGGTCATTTGTGGCCCTGGCCGTGACCCTCATCTACCCCTACGCCAAGCGTTATGTGTCGATGCCGCAAGCGGTGTTGGGCATCGCATTCAGCTTTGGCATTCCGATGGCGTTCGCGGCCGTGCAGGGCGAGGGGCGCGATTGGCACCAGGCCTGGGACAGCGTGCCGCCCCTGGCTTGGGGCTTGTTGCTGGGTAATTTGTTTTGGGTGTTGGCCTACGACACCGAATACGCCATGGTGGACCGCGACGACGATCTGCGCATCGGCATGAAAACTTCGGCCATCACCCTGGGTCAGTGGGATGTGCCTGCGGTCATGTGGTTTTATGTCCTGCACCTGATCATCTGGGCCATTTGCCTGCAACCTTTGGCGCTGGGCTGGCCCTGGCAGTTGGCGCTGACGCTGGCCGGGATCCAGGCCTTGGGGCATTACTTCCTGATCCGCCAACGTCAACGCGAGGGTTGCTTTCAGGCCTTTCGCTTGAACCACTATGTCGGTGCGACGCTGTTTGCCGGTATTGCCTTGGGTTTTGCGTTACGCTAGACGCACTGCATCACATCGCTTCACATCGCCCTATGAAACAACACATCGCATTCATCGGCGCTGGCAATATGGCCAGTGCCATTTTGGGCGGCTTGTTGCGCCAGGGCGTTTCTGCCGCCCAATTGCAGGTGGTTGACCCGTTCGAGCCCGCCCGCGAGCGTTGCGCCAGCCTGGGGGTGGCGGCCCACGCCGTGGCCGACCCGGCACTGGCCCAAGCCGACTTGGTGGTTTGGGCAGTCAAACCCCAGGTGTTTGCCCAAGCCGCGCAGCAGGCCGCCCCCCACGTCGGCCAAGCCCTGCACCTCAGTGTGGCCGCTGGCATCACCAGCGACAGCATCGCTGCTTGGGTGGGGTCGCAACGGGTGGTTCGCGCCATGCCCAACACCCCGGCGCTGGTGGGGCTGGGACAGACGGGTTTGTATGCCCGTCCCTC
>CAYMJT010000045.1:0-18199 GCA_964390775.1 uncultured Bordetella sp. | reverse complement strand
TACGGCCCCATTGCCGCCATGCTGGTCGAGATGTTCCCGACCCGCATCCGCTACACCTCGATGTCGCTGCCCTATCACATCGGTAACGGCTGGTTCGGCGGCTTGCTGCCTACCACCTCGTTTGCCATCGTGGCGCAGACAGGCAATATGTACAACGGCTTGTGGTACCCGATCATCATCGCTGGTATGACCTTCGTCATTGGCATGTTGTTCGTCAAAGAAACCAAAGACGTCGATATCTACGCTCACGACTGATGTAAGCAAACTGCAGGCCCGTGCCTGCTACATTCAAGCCCTCCCTCTGCGGAGGGCTTTTTTTTGGAGATACCCAATGATCAAAATTTTGATTGGTTTTATCGTCTTTGCGGCTTTGGCCCTGTTCGTGATCATGAAGGGCGGCGACAGCCTGGACATGGGCGGCGAAAAGCACGGCGCTGATGCCGTCCACAGCGAGCCTGCCAAACCGGCCGAAGCGCCCGCCGCTGCCCCGGCTGCCCCAGCCGCACCCGCTGACGCTGCCAAGCCCGCCGAATCCAAGTGAAGCCAGGCGGCGTTTGACCGCCTCCAAGCCCTTTTTTCCTGCGAGGGTTGAATGCCACGGTTTGCTGCCGTGGCTTTTTTTCGTCTCTACAATACTTGGCCTTATCGCAGGGAATCATTCATGACCCAGGGTCTTATTCGCATCCGTGGCGCACGTCAGCACAACCTCAAAAATCTGGACCTCGACATCCGCACGGGCGAGCTGACCGTGGTCACCGGACCCAGCGGTTCGGGCAAATCCAGCTTGGTCTTTGACACCCTGTACGCTGAGGGGCAACGGCGCTATGTGGAAACCTTTAGCGCCTACGCGCGCCAATTCCTCGATCGCATGGACCGTCCGCAGGTCGATCGGGTGGAAGGGGTACCCCCTGCCATTGCCATCGACCAAACCAACCCGGTGCGCAGTTCGCGTTCGACCGTAGGCACCATGACCGAGCTCAATGACCACTTGAAGTTGTTGTTTGCACGCTCGGCTCAGTTGTTCGATCGTCAGACCGGCTTACCCGTGCGGCACGACACCGCCGATACGATTTGGGCGGCGATGGTCGAACGCGCGCAACAGCACGACCCCAGGTTGGTGCTGACCTTTGCGGTTCAACTGCCAGCCAACACCAGCACCGAAGAGGTGCAACAGTGGTTGAGTGCCAGTGGTTTTACCCGAATCCAGGCCGAGCGCGAAGTGGCCACACCGAGCGGCCCGAGGCGGCAGCTGGATGTGGTCGCTGATCGTTTTCGTGCTTCCGGGGTAGAGCGCAGCCGCGCCATCGAGGCGATTGAGACCGCCTTGCGTCGAGGTGGCGGCAAATTGGCAGTGTATGCCCAACACGGCGAAGAGGCCGCCGAGGTCTGGCGTTTCTCAACGGGTTTGCATTGCCCCGAGAGCGATTTGCAATACAGCGATCCGGTCCCTTCCATGTTCTCGTTCAACTCGCCGATGGGCGCGTGTGAGACCTGCCGTGGCTTTGGCCGAGTGATCGGGGTGGATTACGGCCTGGTGATTCCGAACGACAAACTGACCTTGCGCGCAGGCGCCATCAAACCCATCCAGACGCCAGCCTGGGCCGAATGTCAGGACGACCTGATGCGGCACGCTGAAAAAGCCGGTATTCCGCGCGACACGGCATGGAACAAGCTGACTCCCGAGCAAAAAGCCTGGGTCATCGAGGGCTCGCCGACTTACAGCGGGAAGTGGAATCAACAGTGGTACGGCATTCGACGTTTTTTTGAATACCTGGAGAGCAAGTCCTACAAAATGCATATCCGGGTTTTGCTGTCCAAGTACCGCAGCTACACCCCATGTGGCACTTGCGGCGGCGCCCGATTAAAGACCGAGAGCTTGCTGTGGCGTGTGGGGCGTTTGGACGATGCGGCGGCAGTCATGCCACTGACCCAGCGCTTTTTGCCGCATGGCACCTCATGGACCCCTGAGGTACTGGCCCAGCTGCCTGGTCTGTGCTTGCATGACCTGATGCTCTTGCCCATGGATCGGCTGCGCCTGTTCTTTGATCGATTGCAAACCGACCTGAACCAGGATTCGGCCAGCCCCGAGGCGCAAGCCATGCAGCTGTTGCTCGACGAGATTCGCACCCGCTTGCGCTATTTGTGCGATGTCGGTTTGGGCTACTTGACGCTGGACCGGCAAAGCCGAACCCTGAGTGGCGGCGAAGTTCAGCGCATCAATCTGACTACGGCCTTGGGCACCTCGCTGGTCAACACTCTGTTTGTGCTCGATGAACCCAGCATTGGTTTGCATCCGCGCGATATGCGCCGCATCACCGAAGCCATGCACCGCTTGCGCGACGCTGGCAACACCTTGGTGGTGGTCGAGCACGATCCAGCGGTGATGGTCGCCGCCGATCGCATCATAGACATGGGCCCTGGGCCGGGTGAGCGCGGTGGGCAAATGGTGTTTGATGGCACGGTCAATCAATTGCGGGATGCCGACACACTGACGGGGGCCTATCTGGGCAATCGCAAACAAATCGGCATGGGGTTTCGGCGTGTGGTCAGCGAATCGACCCCCAGATTGATTCTGGAGGGTGCGCGCGAACATAATCTGCGCAAGCTCAACGTCGAGTTTCCGCTGCAAAGAATGGTGGTGGTCACTGGGGTCAGCGGTTCAGGCAAGTCGACCCTGATTCAAGACATCCTGACCCCAGCGCTGTTGCGCCATTTGGGTCGTGCCACCGAAGCGGCAGGGCTGCACGATCGTTTGCTGGGCGCCGATCACTTGAGTGATGTGGTGTTTGTCGATCAATCGCCGATTGGCAAAACCGCCCGCTCTAACCCAGTCAGCTATGTGGGGGCCTGGGACGCCTTGCGTGAGTTGTTTGCCACCAGTCCCTTGTCGCGCCAGCGCGGCTATACGGCGGCCAAGTTCAGTTTCAACAGCGGTGATGGGCGCTGCCCCACCTGTACCGGCTCGGGCTTTGAGCACGTCGAGATGCAGTTTTTGTCAGACGTTTATTTGCGTTGTCAGGACTGCCACGGTCAACGGTATCGCCCCGAAATTCTGGAAGTTCAAATCGAGCGCCATGGGCGCCTATTGAACGTGGCCCAAGTGCTCGAATTGACAGTCTCGGAGGCCGTGCAACTGTTCGATCAAGACCGCGAGGTGATGCGCGTCTTGCAGCCCATCGTCGATGTCGGCCTGGAATACATCAAGCTGGGCCAGCCCGTGCCCACGCTCAGCGGCGGCGAGGCCCAGCGACTGAAACTGGCCGGTCATCTGGCCGAATCGGCCAAGTCGCAAAGCGTCAGCCGGCAAAGTCTGGCGCGCAAAGGCACTTTGTTTTTGTTTGACGAACCGACCACGGGCTTGCATTTCGACGATATCGCCAAATTGATGCGGGCTTTGCGCAAACTGATGGAGGCAGGACACTCGCTGATCATCATCGAACACAATCTGGATGTGATTCGAGCCGCCGATTGGCTGATTGATCTCGGCCCCGAGGGCGGCGAAGGCGGTGGACAATTGGTGGCCGAGGGAAGCCCTGATGATTTGCGGCGACACCCCAGCTCGCACACCGGGCAGGCGCTGCGTGAATACGATCAGACCCTGCACGCCGCCCTGGCCGAGCCTTCGGCTCGCCCCTATCGTGAACCGGTCCCCGATGTCATACGCATTGTCGAAGCCAAAGAGCACAATTTGCAAAGCCTAAGCGTGGACATTCCGCGCGGTCGCTTCAATGTGATCACCGGGGTCAGCGGCTCGGGCAAATCGACCCTGGCTTTTGATATTTTGTTCAACGAGGGTCAGCGCCGATATCTTGAGAGCCTCAACGCCTATGCCCGCAGCATTGTGCAGCCGGCGGGCCGACCCGAGGTGGACGCGGTGTATGGCATTCCGCCCACGGTGGCCATCGAGCAGCGTTTGTCACGCGGCGGGCGCAAATCGACGGTCGGAACGACCACCGAGATCTGGCATTTCTTGCGATTGCTGTATGTCAAGCTGGGCACCCAACACTGTATCCATGAGGATGCTGCCGTGCGCCCGCAAACAGTGGACAGCATGGTCGCGCAGATCATGCGTCAATATCGAAACCAACACGTGGGTTTGTTGGCCCCCTTGGTTGTCAATCGCAAAGGGGTGTACACCGAGCTGGCCGATTGGGCTCGCCCACGCGGCCACAGTCATTTGCGAGTCGATGGTGAGTTTTTGCCGACCCAGGGCTTTCCGCGCATCGACCGATTCAAGGAACACACCATCGAATTACCGGTCGCCGACGTTGGGGTGACTCCAGAACAAGAGTCCGTACTGCGGCAACAAGTGGCGCGAGCTCTCGAGCTGGGCAAAGGCGTGTTGCACTTGCTGGCCCCGCTCGATGGATTGAAGCAGGCCATGACCATGGGCACCTCGACCGCCCGCATCGGCAAGGTTCAGGTTTATTCCACCTTGCGCGCTTGCCCGGTGTGCGCCACGTCGTACGCCGAATTGGATCCACGGCTGTTTTCCTACAACAGCAAGCACGGCTGGTGTCCCGATTGCGTGGGCACCGGTGTCCGACTGAGCAAAGAGCAGCGCCGTTTACTCGACGATTCGGTACTGGCCGACGACCAGAACAAAGGTCGCGAACAAACCTTTGCCGAACCCGAAGTCGAAGATGTTGGCCACGAGGCCTGCCCCACTTGCTCGGGCACACGCCTGAACCCGACGGCGCGAGCGGTGCGTTTCGCTGGCATTGGCATCGCCGACATCGCTCGGATGTCAGTGGGTGATGTCAGGCGCTGGGTACAGGGGTTGAAGCTCGCTGGCCGAGAGGCCGAGATCGCGCGCGACCTGGTGCCCGAAATCAGCAGCCGACTGCAGTTTTTGGAGCAAGTCGGCCTGGGCTACCTGACCCTGGATCGGGGTGCGCCAACCTTGAGTGGCGGCGAGGCCCAGCGCATTCGTTTGGCGGCTCAACTGGGTAGCCACCTGCAAGGGGTGTGCTATGTGCTGGATGAACCGACCATCGGCCTGCATGCGCGCGACAACCAAATGCTGCTCGACGCCTTGCACCATTTGTGTGACAAGGGCAACACCCTGGTGGTGGTAGAGCACGACGAAGACACCATACGCCGGGCAGACCATATCATCGACATCGGTCCCAGCGCAGGACGTCGCGGTGGTCGTCTGGTGGCCCAGGGGGATGTGGCGGCCTTGACCGAAACCGACGAATCTCAGACCGGTCGTTACCTCTTGCACGCCATGCGACACCCCATGCAGCAACGTCGTTCGGTCAAGTTTCCAAACGTTGCAACGTTGACGGTTCAAGGGGCTGACTTGCATAACCTCGGTGGCATGGATGTGCCTGTGCCGCTGCATCGCTTGGTGGCCATCACCGGGGTCAGCGGCTCGGGCAAATCGACTTTGGCCCGAGAGGTCTTGCTGGCCAACGTCCAAGCGGCGGTGAACGCTCGCAAGGCCCCAGTCTGGTTGGGTTGTCGGGGCTTGGAGGGCTGGCAACAAGTAGACCGGGTGCTGGAGGTTGATCAGACCCCGATTGGTAAAACACCGCGCTCGTGCCCGGCCACCTATATTGGATTTTGGGATTCGATTCGCAAAATGTTTGCCGAAACCCTAGAGGCCAAAGCACGCGGCTTCGGCCCTGGGCGCTTCAGCTTCAACACGGGCGAAGGCCGTTGCCCAGGTTGCGAAGGCCAAGGCATGCGTACCATCGAAATGAGTTTTTTGCCCGATGTCAAAGTGCCTTGCGAAGTTTGTCGGGGCGCGCGTTTCAATCCGCAGACGCTGGAAGTCAGCTGGCGTGGCAAGAGCGTGGGTGAGGTGTTGCAGATGGAGGTCGACGAAGCGGTCGAGTTTTTTGCCAGCATGCCTGCCATTGCACACCCCTTGAAGTTATTGCAAGACGTGGGTCTGGGCTATTTGACTTTAGGGCAGCCTTCACCGACGCTCAGTGGTGGCGAAGCGCAGCGCATCAAACTGGTGACCGAGCTGACCAAAGTGCGTGACGAGGTGGGACGACGCGGACAAAAAGCCCCGCATACTCTGTATGTGCTCGATGAACCCACGGTGGGTTTGCACATGGCCGACGTGGACAAATTGATCAAGGTCTTGCATCGACTGGTCGATGGCGGCCACAGCGTGGTCGTCATCGAGCATGACCTCGACATCATCGCCGAAGCCGATTGGGTCATCGACCTCGGTCCCGAAGGAGGCAGCGGTGGGGGCCGAGTGGTGGCGGCGGCAACGCCCGAAGATCTGGTGCGCGCCGATACCCACACGGGGCGGGCGTTGGCACCCGTATTGGCTCGGTAGCAGAGATGGGACAGTGGGGTCTGACCCCAATTTGTGTTGCGTTTAGTCGGCCACGACTTTGTAACGTTGGACTGCGCCGACCCAACGCTCGATTTCTTCGCGCAGATAGCTTTGTTGCTGAGCCGAAGGGACGTTGAGAATACGACCACCATCGCGCTCGATTTTGCCCGAGAAGTCGGGCTGCGCATTGATGCTGGCCAGTACCGCGCGCAACTTGGCGACAATCGGTGTCGGGGTCGCGGCCGGTGCATAAATCGCAAACCAGCTTTCGCCCTCAAACTTGGCGAGCCCACTTTCGTTGACGGTGGCGACGTTGGGCATCAAGGGGCTGCGCATGGCGGATGAGACCGCCAACGCTTTCAGTCGCCCCGACTGAACGTGTTGTTTGCCCGCTGAGATGTTGTCAAACATCACGTCGAGTCGACCTGCCATCATCTCTTGGTGGGCTTGCGTGGCCCCCTTGTAGGGGATGTGCAGCATGTCCAGCCCCAGGCTGCCGACCAAAATAGTGCCCCAGGTGTATTGCAAGGTGCCGATACCGCCAGAACCATAGGTCAGTTTGCCAGGGCGTTCTTTGGCATAGGCGACCCATTCAGCCAAGCTGTTGCCGGGCAAGTCAGGGCGCGCCAGCAGCACAAAGGGGTAAGCCGAGACATAGCCCAAGGTGACAAAGTCTTTTTCGGGGTCGTAGGGCAAATTCTTGATCAAGGCCTTGTTCATGACCATGTTGAATATGCCACCCACCATCAGGGTGTAGCCGTCTGCGGGCGCCCGCGCTACAAATTCGGTGCCCAGCAAAGAGCCGGCCCCTGTTTTGTTTTCGACCACCACGGCTTGCTGCAGAATTTCGGACATTTTTTGCGCCACGCTGCGTCCCAAAATATCGGTACCACCGCCAGGCGCCTGAGGCACAACCAATCGGATCGCCCGGTTGGGGAAGTCTTGAGCCAGAACCGGCCAGGTGCCCCACATGACCAAGAACCACATCACACGCCCAGCACGGGCCAGCGCTTTACCCCACATCGGTGCATCCTCCATCATGGGAAAAAATGCTATCACCCCTGGCGGCCTAAGCATAGGGTGATGACCCGATGGGATGAGGCGAATGATCAGCGCTTGGCCAAGCGCCACAACGAAGTCACTTCGGCGGCGCGAGCCCTGTGCAAGGGGTCCTGGCTGTCTTGCGATTTGCGATGCTTGGGGCGCGTATCGAGCCGCGACACCACCCGCAAGCCCCCTTGCTCGATCCAGGCCATGAGTTGCTCGCGCGGGCGCAGCCCCAGTCGCTCGGCCAAGTCAGACAGCACCAACCATCCCTCGCCGCCAGGACACAGGTGCTGGGCCAAGCCGGACAAGAAACCGCGCAACATCGCACTGTCCGGGTCGTAGATGGCCTGATCCAGCATCGAGCCGGGCTGGCCCGGCAACCAGGGCGGATTACACACCACCAAGGCGGCTTGAGTGGACGGGTACTGGTCGGTGCAAAGCAGCTCAACTTGTTCACACAGGCCCATTCGCCTCAGATTCTCGTCGGCGCAATCGATGGCACGCGGCGACAGGTCGGTGGCGATCACGCGTGGCACACCCCGTTGCAACAGCAATGCCGTCAGCACGCCAGTGCCGACGCCCAAGTCAAAGGCCAAAGGGCACGTCGATAAGGCGGGTGGCATCGGGGAGCGCACCAGCAAGTCGAGGTATTCGCCGCGTATGGGCGAGAACACACCATAGTGCGGATGAATTTTGCGTCCGCCCAAGGCAGCAATGGGCACGCCCGCTTTGCGCCATTCGTGCGCTCCGATCATGCCCAAAAGAATACGCAGTGGCAGCACGCGGGCTTGCCCGTCGGGTGGCCCCCAAACTTCGGTGCAGACCTGCCGAAGATCGGGGGCGCGACGCAAAGCCAGTTGGTAGTGCCCCTCTATTTCGATCAGCAATTGGCCCAAGACCCGGGCCCGCAGCAGTTGGGTTTTGCGGAGTGCGGCAAAGGCAGCGGGCAGATCGCCGGGGGCTGATTTTTGGCGTTGCACTGCAGCGTCCATACGGGCCGACATGGCTTGCAATAAAAGCTTGGCTTGCTGAAAGTCGCCGCGCCACAGCAAGCCAGTGCCTGCGCTGGCCAGTCGATGCGCCCCGATCGCATCGAGCTCGGTGCAAACTTGCACCCGACTGGGGGTGCGGGCGCTGTGTTCAGTCGCCCATAACGCCTGCCGATCTTGCCCCTGCTCGTGCCAGTGCAAAACAGACGCAGAAAGGGGCGACAGTGTCATGCGATTTAGCCTGCGCTGCCCAGGCTTAGGCCGGCATGTTCGCGCAGCGGATGGAAGTGGATTTTAGGAAACCGCTCTTGCGCCAAGCGCACGTCATACGGTGAGGTGCATAAATAGGCCAAGGTACCTGCTGCATCTCGCGCCATGCGTTGAGGATAGGCATCGGTGAATGCGCGCAACTCAGCCGGGGTATCGGCGCTGATCCAGCGCGCGCCACTGTATTGGCATCCCTCCAGCCGCACATCGCAGTCGTACTCGGTTTTGAGGCGGTGCTGCACCACCTCGAATTGCAACTGACCAATGGCGCCCAAGAGCATGGCGCCGCCTGCCTCGGGCTTGAACACCTGAATCGCGCCCTCTTCACCCAACTGCTCCAGACCTTGTTGCAGCTGCTTGGTGCGCAAGGGGTTGTTGAGCAAGACGGTCATGAACAACTCAGGGGCAAAAAATGGCAGCCCGGTGTATTGAAGCGCGGCCCCGTCGGTGATGGTGTCGCCCAATTGAACCCCGCCATGAGTGGTGAAGCCGATGATGTCACCCGCATAGGCTTCGTCGACGGCCTCGCGGCGCTGCGACAAAAAGGTCACGACCGAGGTGGGACGCAACTCTTTGGCGGTGCGCTGCACCTTCAACTTCATGCCAGGCTTGTATTGACCCGAGGCGACCCGCACAAAGGCGATGCGGTCGCGGTGGTTGGCATCCATATTGGCCTGTACCTAGAACACCACGCCGGAGAAACCACTGTCCTCGGGTTGAACGGTTTTTTCCACCGTTTGCCGGTTCACCACCAGTGTGCTCAGGCGCGGCCTGGGCGAGGGGGCCAAATCAACCAGGGCGTCGAGCACTTCCATGACACCAAAGTTGTTCACACCCGAGCCAAAAAATACCGGTGTCTGGCGCGCGGCCAGAAAGGCTTCGTGGTCAAAGGCGGGTGATGCGCCGGTGGCCAGCTCCATGCCTTCGAGGGCGTCATCGAACTCTTGTCCGAAGCGCTGGCGCAGTTTGTCGGTTTCGCTCAAAGGGATGGTCTCAAAGTCTTGCGGCAAGCGCTCGCTGCCCGACTCGAACACCGTCATGGTCTGGGTGCGCAAATTGATGATGCCGCCAAAACGCTTGCCCTGTCCCACCGGCCAGGTCATGGGCACGCAGGGCATGCCCAACTCGCGTTCGACCTCGTCGAGGATATCAAGCGGATCGCGCACCTCGCGGTCCATTTTGTTGACGAAGGTCAGAATGGGGGTGTCGCGTTGCCGGCAGACCTCGATCAGGCGCCGGGTTTGTGATTCAACGCCGTTGGCCGCGTCGATCACCATCAGCGCCGAGTCGACCGCCGTCAACACACGATAGGTGTCTTCCGAAAAATCTTTGTGTCCAGGGGTGTCCAGCAAATTGACCACATGTTCACGGTATTGCATTTGCATGACCGATGAGGCCACCGAAATGCCGCGCTGTTTTTCGATTTCCATCCAGTCGCTGGTGGCGTGGCGCGAGGCCTTGCGCGCCTTTTTTTAGTCTGCGATTTCGGCCGCCCCCGAGAACAACAGCAGTTTTTCGGTCAAAGTGGTTTTGCCCGCATCAGGGTGCGAAATGATGGCAAAGGTTCGGCGGCGCCGGGTTTCTGGGGCGTGACTCACGGGCAAGGATCCTGGAAAAATTTGCGGCCGCACAAAACGCCGCGCAGACGGTGATTTTAGGCGCTGACCTGCGACTCGATCAGACTGTCGCGGCGGGCATGCGACTGAATGGCGTGCAGCAAGCCCTGGCGGTTGAAGGGTTTGGGCAGCACCTCGACCATGCCCACCGACAGACACTCTTGCACCGCCTCGGGGGCCAAATTGGCGGTCAAGGCGATGAAGGGAACATCGCGCCGCGAGGGGTTAGACAGTTGCCGGGTGCGCCGAACCACTTCGACGCCATTCAGGTCAGGCATGATCAAGTCAACCAGCACCAGATCAAAGTCGTGCTCGTGCAGCAACTCCAGAGCGCTGATGCCGCCGTCGGCTTGCATCAAAACCGAGTTGGGCAAGGCCTTTTGCAGCGTGGCCGACAGCACGGCCCGGTTCACCGATTGGTCATCGACCAACAAGATTCGATAGGCATGGGTGTCGATGACCGGCGTGGTACGACTGGTCGCCGGTGCTTGAACCAGGGGTGGTTGGGCCAGTGGCACACTGATTTTCAAACAAAAACAGGAACCGATACCGAGTTGGCTTTTGACCGTCAACTCGCCCCCCATGGCCAGCGCCAAGCCGCGCGAGATGGCCAAACCCAGGCCGTTGCCACGCAGTTGATCGTCGATGCTGATGTTGCCTTGGACTTGGTAGAAGGGCTCGAAGATGCGCTCAATTTGGTCGGCATTGATGCCGGTGCCGCTGTCATGGACCTCAAATCGAAGTTGGGCCGATCGGGCATCGGCGTGTTCGACGCTTAGGTGCAAGGACACCTCGCCACGGGGGGTGAACTTGATGGCATTGCCCAGCAGGTTAATCAGTATTTGCGCCAACCGATCCGGGTCGATGCGGACCCAATCGGGTACGTTCTCGTCCAAGTGCAACTGGTAGGACAGATTCATGTGGTGTGCGTGACTCTCCAGGGTGCGAAAGATTTGACGCACCATGTGGCGCAAATCCATGGCCTGCGGGCTGAGCGAGAAACGTCCATTGCTGATTTGCGACAGATCGAGCAGATCATTGATGACGGTGAGCAAGTGGGAGGCAGCGTTTTGCGCTCCCGAGATTTCTTCCTGCGCATCGCGGGCTAATTCAGGGCGATCGGCCAGCAGGCCCAGATAGCCCTTGACACCATTGAGTGGGGTGCGCATGGCGTGACTGACCATGGCCAAGAACTGATCTTTGTGTTGATTGGCTTCGGTCAATTTCCGGTTGGCTTCACTCAGTTGCAAGGTGGTTTGTTCCATCGCCCGCAGGTTGTCGGCGTCTGCGGTGTCCAGCGTCACCAACAAAATACCCTGGGTCAGGCACAGCAAGCCATACATGGTGGCGCTGACCCACAGGTCGATGTCGGTAAAACCGGGCTTGGCCTGCAACCAGCCCTCAAAGTGCAAGCCCAAAAAGACCCAGACGCTGCAAAAGGCGGCCATCAGCCAGGCAAATGTCCAGCGCCGGCTCATGGTGAACCAGGGCAGCAAGGGAACGATGCCCAGCCAAGCCATACCAGGCGAAGACAGCCCCCCCATTTCCCAGGTGCTGAACAATATCAGGGTCAACAAGGTGGCCTGATACATCTGGCTGGCCAGGGGCAAGGGCATGCCCTTCAGGCGGGAACGCCCGATCAGGGTGCAGGCCAGCGCGCCCAGACCCGTGGCCCAGGCGATGCTGTTCAAGCCCAAAATGGCCATCCAGGGACACAACAGGCCGAGGAAAAACAGACTGCAGCTGGTGAAGCAGAAAAAGTGGAAGTCGCCGACGGTTTGCAGCTGCGGTGGCAGCATGGCCCGGATGCGACGTTGCAGATTGGAGTAAAACTCAAAGGGCATGGATTTTTTGATGCCAGAGGTTCAATGGCTCCATTATATTGATAACTTTGGTATTTTGAAATGATTTTTTTAATTTGACCCCAAAAACCGCCTTCACCCTTGCGCTGTACCCTCCCTTTGGCGGTCTGCGCTACAATTTAAGCCTTCCGAGGAGCGTTGCAGCGCCAACCGGCGTGAGGCTCGGACCATCAGATAGCAACGACGCTCATCCACTCTGTGCAGTGCGGTGAGCCTTGCGGTGACGCCGTGCGTCAGGGTGTTTGTTCACAGGAGCCACTCATGAACGCACCACTTAAAAACATTGTTCCCACCGATTGCGTGATCGCCGACATCGGCTTGGCCGATTGGGGCCGCAAAGAAATTGCCATCGCCGAGACCGAAATGCCCGGTCTGATGGCCATACGCGAAGAATATGCGGCCAAGCAACCCCTCAAGGGCGCGCGCATCACCGGCTCACTGCACATGACCATCCAGACAGCGGTGCTGATTGAAACCCTGCAAGCCCTCGGCGCCGAGGTGCGCTGGGCCTCGTGCAATATTTTCTCCACCCAGGACCATGCGGCAGCGGCCATTGCCGCGCGCGGTACACCGGTTTTTGCGATCAAGGGCGAAACTCTGGAGCAATATTGGGACTACACCCACCGAATTTTTGAATTCGGTTCGGCTGGCAGCGCAGCTGAAGGCCCGAACATGATTTTGGATGACGGCGGTGACGCCACGCTGTTGATGCACCTGGGCCAGCGCGCCGAGCGCGACCTGTCGGTGTTGGCCAATCCGGGCAGCGAAGAAGAAATCTGCCTCTTCAATGCCATCAAGGCCAAATTGGCCCAAGACCCCAGCTGGTACAGCCGCAAGAGCGCCCAAATCATAGGCGTGACCGAAGAGACCACCACGGGTGTGCATCGACTGAAAGAAATGTCGGCCAAGGGAACCCTGATGTTGCGTGCCATCAACGTCAACGATTCGGTGACCAAGAGCAAATTTGACAACCTCTACGGTTGCCGTGAGTCTCTGGTCGATGGCATCAAGCGCGCGACCGACGTGATGATCGCTGGAAAGGTGGCTGTGGTGTGCGGCTATGGTGACGTTGGCAAGGGCAGCGCCCAGGCGCTGCGCGCCCTCTCAGCCCAAGTCTGGGTGACCGAAATCGACCCGATCAATGCCTTGCAAGCGGCGATGGAAGGCTATCGTGTGGTCACCATGGACGACGCTTGCAGCCAGGCCGATATTTTTGTCACCGCCACAGGCAACAAGCATGTGATCACCCATGAACACATGCTAAAGATGAAAGACCAGGCGATTGTTTGCAATATCGGACACTTTGACAATGAAATTGACATCGCCTCGGTCGAAAAATACACCTGGGAAGAAATCAAGCCGCAAGTCGATCACATCATCTTCCCCGACGGCAAACGCATCATCATGCTGGCCAAAGGCCGTTTGGTGAATTTGGGTTGCGCCACGGGCCACCCGAGCTTTGTGATGAGTTCGAGCTTTGCCAACCAGACCATTGCCCAGATCGAGTTGTTCAGCCACCCCGACAGCTATGACGTGGGCAAGGTGTACGTGCTGCCCAAGCACCTGGACGAAAAAGTGGCTCGCCTGCACCTGAAAAAAGTCGGCGCCAAACTCACCGAATTGTCCGACGCCCAGGCCGAATACATCGGTGTGCCCAAGCAAGGGCCGTACAAGCCCGACTCGTACCGCTATTGATGGCCCTATGCGAGCCGATCAGCTGTTGGTCGATCGGGGCCTGGCGGCCTCGCGCTCGCAAGCCCAAAGGCTGATCGCCTCGGGCGTGGACTGGCGCGTGGACGGTCTGGCTTTTCAGCCGGTGCGCAAAAACGGCGAAGACCTGCCCTTGGACGCCGATTTGCGCTTGCTCGACCAGGCCGAGACCCGCTATGTGTCGCGCGGCGGCCTGAAATTGGCGAGTGCATTGCTGCAATGCGGTCTGGATGTGAGCGGGTTGCTGTGCCTGGATGTGGGGCAAAGCACGGGCGGTTTCACCCATGCTCTGTTGCATGCCGGTGCTCGTCATGTGGTGGGGCTGGATGTGGGGCACGGTCAGTTGCACGCCGATTTGCGCGCTCACCCGCAAGTGACTTGCATCGAGCGGCTCAATGCGCGCGAGTTGCAAGTGCGCGACCCACGCTTGGGCGGGCAGGCTTTTGATCTGGTGGTGGGCGATTTGTCGTTTATTTCGCTCACCCTGGTTATGCCCGCACTGATCGGGCAACTGCGACCCCAGGGGCAGCTGTTGTTATTGGTCAAGCCCCAGTTTGAATTGCAGCCGGGGCAGTTGGGCAAAGGCGGCCTGGTTAAAGACCCGGATTTGTACGATGCGGTGCGCTTGCGCATCGATCAATCGTGTCAACAAGCCGGTCTGTCGCCCTGTCGGTGGTTGGACAGCCCGATTGCGGGCGGCGACGGTAACCGTGAATTTTTCATCTGGACGCAAATGCGTGACCAGATCATTGGATGAACCATGAACACCCCATTGAGCTTTGAGTTTTTCCCTCCCAAAACCCCGCAAGGGGCGGACAAGCTGCGTCAGGCGCGCGCCCAGCTCTACGAATTGAAACCTGAATTCTGCTCGGTCACCTATGGGGCAGGCGGCTCCACCCAGGAGGGCACTTTCGCCACGGTCGCTGAGATCTTGGCCGAAGGTCAGCAGGCTGCTTCGCACTTTTCATGTATCGGTGCAACTCGCGACAGCGTGCGCCAGCAATTGGCCCAGTTGCGCACCATGGGCGTTCGGCGCCTGGTGGCCTTGCGCGGCGACTTGCCCAGTGGTTACGGCAGCGGAGGGCAGTTTCAGTACGCCAGCGATCTGGTGTCTTTTATTCGGGAAGAAACCGCAGACACTTTTCACATTGAAGTGGCGGCCTACCCCGAGGTCCATCCGCAAGCCAAATCACCCGCAGCCGATTTGCAGGCCTTTGCCACCAAGGTCAAGGCTGGGGCCGACTCGGCCATCACCCAGTACTTCTACAACACCGATGCGTATTTCCGTTTTGTCGACGAAGCCGACAAACTGGGGGTGCATGTCCCCATTGTTCCTGGCATCATGCCCATCACCAGCTCATCGCAATTGCTGCGTTTTTCAGATGCTTGCGGGGCCGAGATTCCGCGCTGGATACGCCAGCGACTGATCGCTTATGGCGATGATGTGGCCTCGATACGCGCTTTTGGCCTGGAGGTGGTGACCGACTTATGCGATCAACTGATGTGCGCTGGGGTGCCTGCCATGCACATCTACACCATGAACCAAAGCGCCGCCACATTGGCCTTGGTGCAGGGTTTACGAGGAACTGGGCACTTGGCCGAATGAGAACCCCCATTTTTGTGTGATGATGTCATCAAAGGAGACTTTATGAAATTCGAAACCCTGGCTGTTCATGCGGGCTACAGCCCCGACCCCACCACCAAGTCGATGGCAGTGCCCATCTACCAAACTGTGGCCTACGCCTTTGACAGTGCGCAGCACGGTGCCGATTTGTTCGACCTCAAGGTCGCCGGCAATATTTACACCCGCATCATGAACCCGACCCAGAACGTGCTCGAGACGCGGGTGGCTGCGCTCGAAGGCGGTATTGCGGCGCTGGCGGTGGCGTCAGGGCAAGCGGCCATTACCTATGCCATTCAAACCATCGCCGAAGCGGGCGACAACATCGTGTCGGCCAGTGCGCTGTATGGCGGCACCTACAACCTGTTTGCCCACACATTGCCCCAATACGGCATAGCCGTGCGCTTTGCGGATGCGCGCGATCCGCAGTCATTTGCCAAGCTCATTGACGCCCGCACCAAGGCGGTCTATGTCGAGTCCATTGGCAACCCGCTGGGCAATGTGACCGACATCGCTGCCGTGGCCAAAGTCGCCCACGCCGCCGGGGTGCCGCTGATCGTGGACAACACGGTCCCGAGCCCGTATTTGTGCCGACCGATTGAACACGGCGCTGACATTGTGGTGCATTCGATGACCAAATACATCGGCGGACACGGCAACAGCATTGGTGGCGTGATTGTGGACTCGGGGCGCTTCCCCTGGGCCGAACACAAGGCGCGCTTCCCGCGCCTGAACGAGCCCGACGTCAGCTATCACGGCGTGGTGTACACCGAGGCACTGGGCCCGGCCGCCTACATCGGGCGCGCTCGTGTCGTGCCCTTGCGTAATATGGGTGCCGCGATTTCGCCCATGAACGCCTGGTTGATCCTGCAAGGCCTCGAGACCCTGCCCCTGCGCATGGACCGCATTTGCGACAACACCTTGGCGGTGGCGCAATTCCTGCATTCACACCCCAAGGTCCAATGGGTGGACTACGCCGGCTTGCCCGGACATGTCGATCATGCGGTCGCGCAACGACTGCTGGGCGGTCGCGCATCGGGTTTGATGACCTTTGGTGTCAAGGGCGGACGTGCGGCGGGCGAACGCTTCCTCGACGCCCTGCAACTCTTCACCCGATTGGTCAATATTGGCGACACCAAATCGTTGGCCACCCACCCGGCGTCTACGACCCATCGCCAGTTGTCGCCCGAAGAGCTGGCCCGCGCTGGGGTCAAAGAAGAAACCGTGCGTTTGTGCGTGGGCATCGAACACATCGACGATCTGCGCGCCGACTTGACCCAAGCCCTGGATAAAGCCTGAATCTTGACCGAGCTTGCCTATTAGCGCTCGTCAAAGCTCACCACCACCTCGGCGGTGGTGGGGCGCGCCTGGCAACTGAGCACAAAACCCTGACGGACTTCGGCGTCCTCGAGGGTGAAGTTTTTATCCATGCTCACTTGGCCACTGATCAGCTTGGCGCGGCAGGTGCAACACACCCCGCCCTTGCACGAATAGGGTAAATCCAGACCGGCTTCGAGTGCCACATCCAAAATGCGCTGATCGTCGCTCATGTGCAATTCGTGGCGTTTGCCGTCGGCGATCACGCTGAGTTTGATCGCGCCCACTGGCGCGGCGCTGGCCCGGGGTCTGGGGGCTGTGGCTTGGGGTGCTGTGGCACTGCCAAAACGTTCGGTGTGGACGCGCTCGCGCTTGACTCCAGCGGCCAGCAAACTGGTTTCGGTGGCTTCGATCATGGCTTCGGGGCCGCAAATGAACACCTCGTCCATGCTGTTGACCGGCAAAAACACCCGCATCAGTTCGCGCACCTTGTCGGCGTCAATGTGTCCTTCGAGCAAGGGCACCTCTTGGGCCTGGCGCGACAGCACATGGATCAGCGTCAGCCGATACGGGAAACGGTCTTTGAGGTCTTGCAAGGCCTCGTTGAACATCACACTGTCCATGCGGCGGTTGCCGTAGACCAGGGTGAACTTGGCGACCGGGTGGCTTTCGAGCGTGTGCGTCAAGATGGACAAAATGGGCGTGATGCCCGAGCCAGCGGCAAAGCCGACGCGATGCAAGGCCCGAGGCCGACGTATGACAAACCGGCCTTCGGGCGGGGCCACCGACAGGGTCTGCCCCGCTGCCCCTGCTTGCAGGTGGTTCGACATCAGGCCCCCTGCAACGGCCCGCACACCGATTTGAATCAGACCTTGCTCGCTGAGCAAGGCGGGAGTGGAGCACAAGGAATAATTGCGCCGAATCTCCTGCCCCTGCAACTGGGCGCGTACCGTGATGAACTGGCCGGGCTCGAACTGAAACGCCGCCAGCAAGGCTTCGGGCACAGCCAGGGTGATCGCCACCGCGCCAGCAGCCTCGGGATCGACGGCGACCACGGCCAGGTCATGAAAAGTGGGGGCGCTCATGCGGGCTTCCTTAGTGGGGCTTGAAGTAATCAAAGGGCTCGAGGCAAGCGAGGCACTTGTACAGCGCCTTGCAGGCGGTAGAGCCAAAGTAAGAGGTCTCGGTGGTTTGCTCAGACCCGCAGCGCGGGCAAGGCACCGAATTGCTGGACCCGAGTCGACGCACCAGATGTACCCCACGCTGGCCCGACGCCGGTGCTGCGCCCGTGGGCGGGGCAATACCGTACTCGCGCAATTTACGGTGCGTGGTGGCATCCATCCAGTCGGTGCTCCAGGCGGGTGACAAACGGGTGATGACCTCGGCGTGCCAACCGCGCTCGGTCAGTGCATGGCGCACATCGTCTTCGATCTGCGACATGGCCGGACAACCGTTGTAAGTGGGTGTGA
>CAYMJT010000044.1:4489-18415 GCA_964390775.1 uncultured Bordetella sp. | reverse complement strand
TCGCCAGCAGGAACGCGGTGCTGAAGGTGCAAGCCAAATGAAATTAATTGGGGTCTGACCCCAATTAAATTCCGCACCCTCGGCAGAAATTGCAGACAGGGGTCAGA
Organism: uncultured Bordetella sp.; assembly: GCA_964390775.1. Classification (GTDB taxonomy): domain Bacteria; phylum Pseudomonadota; class Gammaproteobacteria; order Burkholderiales; family Burkholderiaceae_C; genus Limnohabitans. The sequence goes on along the minus strand of CAYMJT010000044.1, from coordinate 18,308 downwards.
CCCCACTCTGCAATTTCTGCAGACGCAGGTATTTTTGCCAAAGGGTGTCGCGGTCTTCGATGTGCTGGGGGTTCAAGGGGATGCAGGCCACTGGGCAGACTTGCACGCACTGGGGCTCGTCGAAATGGCCGACACATTCGGTGCAGCGTTCAGGGTCGATCTCATAAATCTCCTCGCCCAGGAAAATCGCCTGGTTGGGACATTCGGGTTCGCAGACATCGCAATTGATGCACTGGTCGGTGATCATCAGGGACATGGGGTCATCATAGCCCGATGCGGTCCACCCTGCAGTGCCTGCGGTCAGGCCGAGGTGGTTTGGTAGACCGGTTGGGGCGGCAGCCCGTGCAAATGATCGACCTCAGCCCAGGTCAAGATGTGCCAGCGGCCATCTTCCCAGCTCAAGTGGTTGAGGCCGGCGTTGGGGATGGTGCATTGGCGATAACCATGCAGCGACTGTCCATGGACTGTACGCCAAACCATGTCAAGTACGCCCCCGTGGGTGACCACCACCAAGCGCTCGCCCCAGTGCTGTTCTGCCAACTGAGCCAAGGTTTGCATCACACGCCCATGGAAACGCTGGGTGCTTTCACCGCCAGGCAATTCAAAATCAGCGTCGAAACGGCGCCACTGGGCCCAAAGGTCGGGCTGCTGTTGCTGTAGCTCAGCCACACTTTGACCCTCAAACACACCAAAGCCCTGTTCCCTTAAGCCCTCTTGGGCTTGCAAGACTCGTCGCTCGTTGGCCATGGGCGCAGCGGTTTGTCTGGCCCGCAGCAGATCGCTGCAGTGCAGTTCAAGGGCCTGATCCCATTCACTTTGACTCAGGTGCCTGGCGAGCCGGTCCGCCTGGGCCAAGCCGAGTTCATTGAGGGGCACATCGATTTGGCCCTGGAAGCGCAACTGCCGATTCCAATCGGTTTCGCCGTGTCGTATCAGCAGAAATTCGGTCACTGGGCCGCCGGCTTGTGGGCCATGAGTCGGCGCAGCACGCTGGGAGAGACGAAACGCTCGACCTCGCCGCCGAGCAAAGTGATTTCACGCACCAGGGTGCTGGAGACGCATTGGTGAATGTCCAAGGCATTGAGGAACACCGTTTCGACTTCGGGGGCCAGATGCCGGTTCATGCCAGCCAACTGAAATTCATAATCAAAGTCGGTCATCGAGCGCACACCCCGGAGCATGACCTTGGCGCCTTGGGCGCGAGCGAAGTCCCGCACCAGACCTTCAAACGAGGCCACTCGGACATTGGAACAGTCGGCCAAAGACTCTTGCACCATGGCGATGCGCTCAGGCAGGGAAAACAGTGTTTTTTTGTGATGGGCCACGGCGACCCCCACCACGACCTGATCAAACAGTCGGACAGCGCGGCGGACGATGTCTTCGTGTCCCAGGGTGATGGGATCAAAGGTGCCAGGATAAACCGCGGTAACGGCAGCGCTCATGTGTGTTGTCCTTCCACAGAACCCATTATGACCCAAGCCCATCGGGTAGCAAGAGGTGGGCCCAAACCTGGCCGGCCTTGAGTTGGCGATGCACAGCGTAGCCCAGCGGCTTGAGCTCGTTCTCGGTCCACCGCTTGGGCGCCTCCAAATAGACCATCGCCCCGCTTTTGATGGCTGTTCGAGCCGCCTGCAAGGCCGGAACAAACAAAGCCGAGGCGAAGGGGGGATCGAGAAAAACCAAGTCCAGTGACTCGGGATTTTGCTGGCGCAAGATGGCCACACCATCACCACGCTGAATATCCACCGTCTGGGTCTGCAGTCGTTGGGCAGTGTTTTGCAGTGCGCGCACCAGGGCCGGGTCCTGATCGACCATCAACACCCGCTGTGCCCCCCGCGAAGCGGCTTCAAAACCCAGCGAACCCGTACCCGAGAAAGCGTCCAGGCAACACCAACCCGTCAGGTCTTGGCCCAGCCAGTTGAAGAGGGTTTCGCGGACACGGTCAGGGCTAGGGCGCAAGCCTGGCCGGGTGGGAACCTCGAGCTTGGTTCTGCGCCATTGCCCGCCGATGATGCGAATTTCACCCATGTCCAGCTCAGACTGGTCCAAGAATGAGACTGACCATCTTTTGCGGCGACAAATGGCGTTGGAAGGCAGATTGGATGTCCTGACGCGTGACTGCCTGAACTTTTTGTGTCCAGGTGTCCAGGTAATTGGCGGGCAATTCGTACCAGGCGATATTGGCCAGGTTGTCGAGCAATTTGCGGTTGCTGTCTATGCGCAGGGCAAATCCCCCGATCAGGTTATCTTGCGCGGCCTTGAGTTCTTGCTCGGTCGGGCCATGGCGTATGAACTCGTTGACGATGTCACGGGTCAACTGCAGGGCTTGTGTGGCCTGATCGGGGCGTGTTTGTAGACCCGCGACAAAAGGCCCTGGGTGTAGCGCAGGGGCAAAGTAGCTGTAAACGCTGTAACTCAAGCCTCGCTGTTCACGCACTTGATGGGTCAAGCGGGACACAAATCCACCCCCGCCCAGGATGTGGTTACCCACCAATAAGGGGAAAAAATCGGGATCCGACCGTTTGTGGGCAGGCTGGCCCAGAAAGACCTGGGACTGCGCTGAATCAAACGGTACCTGGATGTCCTGCGCCTGCTTGAGCGGCGATGGGTCGGCCACGGGGCCCAAGCTTGGGCAGGGTCGCGGCTGGGGCAAATGCGCCATCAATTGACGCGCCAGGTCTTGCGCTTGCTGACGATTCAGGGCACCGACGATGCTGATTTTGGCGCGACAAGCCAGCAAGTGCTGACGATGAAAGCGCATCAGGTCCTCGACGGCTATGGCACGCAAACTCGCTTCGGTCACACGCTGGCCATAAGCATGGTCCGGATACAGGGCGGCCATGAAACGTTCTTGGGCGACCGTCGCAGGTCGGGTGAGGGATTCTTTCAGGGCGGCGATGTCGCGGGCTCTTTCTTCCTCCCACTGGGGGGTCGAATAGGCCGGATGGGCCATTTGGCGCGCAGCGAGTTCAACCGCCTGCGAGAGCAAGGCAGCTTGGGTGAGGGATCTCAGTTTGAACGACATTCGGTCGTCACCCGCCCCCCCACCAAAGCTGGCACCCAGGTCGGCCCAAGCCTCGCCCAACTGATTTTCATCCAGCGCCGCCAGTCCACCCTGGGCACGCAGGCCCTTGGCGGTCAAGCTCGCGACCCGCGATGCAAGCCCAGTTTTACCGGCCGGATCGCGGCGCGAACCAGCGTCAAAGTCGATTTGAACATCGACCATGGGCAGCGTATGGCTCTCAATCAGATAAACCTTGGCACCACTGTCGGTGGCGAAGGTTTGAATGGGCAAGGTCGCATGACTGGCCGTGGTCAGCCACAGACTCAGGCCGAGCAAATATAGGCGGAATCGGATCATTTTTAGTGCCTGATGTGGCCCGCGCTGCGACGCGGTGCTTGAGGGTTCACGGGCAAGGGAATCAATTGAGCGACGCTCAGCTGTTCATCGACAAAATAGCGTTGTGCCACCGATTGCACCTGCTCGGCGCTGACGCCATTGAGCAAGGCGATCAGTTGGTCTGATGTGTCCAGCGGCAAACCGCTGACCCACCAAGTCCCCATCTCACGCGCCTGATTGAACAGCGAGTCGCGGCCATAGACTTGCGACGCGGTCCACTGTGCCTTGACACGACGCAACTCGGCATCGCTGACGCCATCACGGGAGACCCGGGCTATTTCAGCGCGCAAAGCCTGCTCCAATTGATCAGGGGTCTTGCCAGAAGCGGGCACGCCTTCGAGCACAAACACATTCGGACCGCGACCACTCAAGCTGTGATAAGAGCCCGCGCTGTCGGCCACGCGGTTGGGGCCCTGCGTCAGTTGGCGATCGAGTCGCGAACCCGCATAACCATCGAGCAAGGCCGAAAGCACGGTCAGCGCCAGCGCATCGCTGGTCTGCGGACCCGGTTTCAGGTCTTTTAATCCGGGCACCTTCCACGACATGAGCAAATAACTTTGCTCAGCGGGGGCCTGAAATTGCAAGCGCCGAATACCCTTTTGCGCTGGCTCTTCTCGGGGTTTGCGCTCAGGCACCTGAGCCGCTGGAATGACACCGTAATACGCCTGCGCCCAGGACAAGACCTGGCTGGGGTTGACATCGCCCACCACCATGACCGTGGCGTTGGAGGGCACATACCACTGTCGATAAAAATCACGCACCTCATTCGGGCGCAAATGATCGAGATCATTCATCCAACCGATGATCGGTCGCCGATAGGGTGAGGCGCTGAATTGGATGGCCGACAATTGCTCAAACAAGGCGGCCCGGGGTACGTCGTCGGTGCGCAAGCGGCGCTCTTCTTTGATGACTTCGATTTCTTTGGCGAATTCTTCGTCACTCCATTGATTGTTGGCAAATCGATCGGCCTCCAGGCGCATGACATCGGGCAATCGCTGGGCTGGGATCATCTGAAAATAGCCCGTGTAATCTTTGCTGGTGAACGCGTTTTCACGCCCCCCCAAGGCCGCCACGCGGCGCGAAAATTCACCCGGTGCCAGCGTTTGGGTCCCTTTGAACAGCATATGCTCCAGCACATGGGCAATGCCTGATTTCCCGTCCACCTCATCGATGGAGCCCACTCTGACCCACACCATGTGAACTGCAGTGGGGGCCCTGCGATCGACTTTGATGACCAATTGCATGCCGTTGGGCAAGATATGCTGTTCAATGGCCGCAGGCATGGCACTGGCCCCTGTGCCCACAGGGGCCGTGGGAACCAAGCTGGGCTGCGCCCAGGCCCATGTGATCAAGCCAGCGCACAAACAGATGAGCAGTCGTTTCATAGAATGTGGGTTTGAAGGTGACGGATCGGATGCCCTGGGGCACCCTCACTCACCCATTTTAGAAACGCCGGCCCGCATGTTCAGCTTCTTCAAGAAAAAAAACCCACCTGCGACGCAGGATTCAAACTCTGCCCCCATCGCGGGGCATGCAGTACAGCCGCCGGCAATGCCGCCAGCGGACTCAGACCGAGGCAGTTGGTTAGGCCGTTTGCGCTCTGGCCTAAAACGAACGGGCAGCCAGATCGCACAGGTATTCACCGGTGCCCGCATCGGCGACGCTTTGTACGAAGACCTGGAAGCGGCCTTGCTGCAATCGGACGCAGGGGTTCAAGCCACCCAATATTTGCTCGATGACCTCAAGCGGCGGGTCAAAGAAGCCGGCACACAAGAGCCAGCAGCCGTCAAAGCCCTGTTGGCCGATGCCGTGGCCGACTTGTTGCAACCCTTGCAGGCCACGCTGACTGTGGGCGTACACCCCACCACGGTGATCATGGTGGCTGGGGTCAATGGCGCAGGCAAGACCACCTCGATTGGCAAGCTCACCCGACACCTCAGCGATCAGGGGGCCAGTGTTTTATTGGCAGCGGCCGACACATTTCGGGCGGCAGCGCGAGAACAACTCAGTGTTTGGGCCGGGCGCAATCAGGTGGACATCGTCAGCCAGGAGGGCGGTGACCCGGCAGCGGTCAGTTTTGATGCGGTCAGCGCCGGGCGGGCCCGAGGCCGTGATGTGGTGCTGGTCGACACGGCCGGGCGACTGCCCACGCAGTTGCACCTGATGGACGAGCTCAAGAAAATCAAGCGCGTGGTGCAAAAAGCCGACCCGAGTGCGCCCCACGAGGTTTTGTTGGTGATCGACGGCAACACCGGACAAAATGCCCTGGCTCAGGTCAAAGCCTTTGACGAAGCCTTGCAATTGACCGGTTTGATCGTGACCAAACTCGATGGAACCGCCAAAGGCGGTGTTTTGGCTGCGATTGCCTTATGGGGAAGTCAGCGCGCACTCACAATAGGTCGCCCGATTCCGGTGTATTTCATCGGTGTGGGCGAACAGCTGGAAGATCTGGAACGCTTCGACGCCCGAGAGTTTGCACAGGCCCTTTTGGGCTGAGTCGCGCCCAGATCTAGGGAATACCCTTAATTTTGAGTCAAGATTGGCACTCATGCGCTTTGAGTGCTAATATTCACCCATAGGTATTCGCTAGGAGACCCTCATGACGGCATTGACAGCCCCCCAAACCGCTTTGGTGGCCAATCCGTGGTCCCTGATTCCCCCTCTGGGCCATCTGGATGCGTACATCTCGGCGGTCAACCGCATGCCCTTGCTCACGCTCGAAGAAGAGCAGGCGTTCGCTCGCGCCTTGAAAAATGACAACGATCTGGAGGCCGCCGGTAAATTGGTGATGTCGCATTTGCGTTTGGTGGTCTCGGTATCGCGCCAATACCTGGGATATGGTTTACCGCATGCCGACTTGATTCAAGAGGGCAATGTGGGCTTGATGAAAGCAGTGCGCCGCTTTGACCCCGAACAAGGCGTTCGGCTGGTGAGCTATGCATTGCATTGGATCAAGGCCGAGATCCATGAATATATTTTGCGCAATTGGCGCATGGTCAAAGTGGCCACAACCAAAGCACAGCGCAAATTGTTTTTCAATTTGCGTTCGCTCAAACAGAGCCTGCGCGCCCAAGAATCCGATGGCGCACACCGTGACACCCTGACTCAAGCCCAGATTGACGTGGTGGCGCGCGAGCTCGACGTGAAACGCGAAGAGGTGATGGAAATGGAGGCTCGCATGGCGGGCGGCGACGTGGTGCTGGACCCCAGCCCGCGCGAGGACGCTGACGAGTCTTTGGGTCCCATCACCTATCTGTCCGATGCCGATCATGAGCCAACCGCAGTGATCGAGTCGCGCCAGCGCGACGTGATGATGAGCGATGGCCTGGCGCAAGCCTTGGAGGCATTGGACGCGCGCAGCCGGCGCATCGTTGAGGAGCGTTGGCTCAAAGTCAACGACGACGGCAGTGGTGGCATGACCCTGCATGATTTGGCCGCTGAATACGGCGTCAGCGCCGAGCGTATTCGCCAAATCGAAGTGGCCGCCATGAAGAAAATGAAAGCGGCCTTGGCCAGTTACGCCTGATCCAGCGAACCCAGCAGCGAATCAGGCGCTGTCAGCCCTGATCAGACTCTTCCACAAAAGGGCGTTTTATTGTAATATTTGGTTTTCAAATCAAACCGAATATGAAATCCATAGAGATCCATCCAACACAGCCCTTGATCGGCTTGCAACTGCCTCGGGACGATGTTTATCAACTGGCCTGCTCTTATCTGCGCGGGGGACGCCTCGATAGTGCCGACCCACTGTTTCAGGCCTTGCTGCAACAAAACACCGAAGACCCCGATGTGCTGGGCATGTTGGGTGCGCTGCGCCTGAGTCAAGGGCACGTGGACGCTGCGGTCCAGATGTGCCAAAGGGCGCATCAACTCGACCCCAGCACCCCTTTGCACATCATCAATCTGGCTTCGGCCCTATTTGCGCTGGAACAAAGCGACGATGCCATCGCTTTGTTGCAAAAAGCCTGTATCGAGCATCCGGATCATGTGATGGCGCACTACAACCTGGGCAATTTTTTGCGTGACACCAAACGCCCGCAAGAAGCCTGCGTCTCGTACATGAATGCCCTGCAAATCGACCCTCAGCATTTGAATGCCATGAACAATTTGGGCACGGTACTGATAGAGCTCGGTCGCTACACCGAGGCCGATGCCATGTTTCGCCGGGTGCTTGAAATCGATGCCGCCAACGCCAGCGCTTCGGGCAATTTGGCTTTGTTGGCAGCCACCCAGGGGCAGGACCAAAATGCGGTGGACCTCTACAACCAAGTGCCGCCCTCGAATGACCCGCGCCTGAATGCCGGGGTGCGTTTTAATCAGTCCTTGTCGCTGATTCGGATAGGCAATTACGAGTTGGGATTTCCTTTGTATGAGTGGCGCTGGCGCGGCAGCCCGACCTTGTATCACCTGTATCGCTTCACACCCGAGCAGCAATGGCGTGGCGAGCCCTTGCAAGGCAAGCGTTTGCTGGTCTGGGGTGAGCAGGGCTTTGGCGACACCTTGCAATTCGTGCGTTACCTGGGGCTGGTGGCGGAGCGCCAACCCGCGCGTTTGACCCTCTTGACCCACCCTGCCCTGCTGCGACTGTTCAAACTCAGCCTACCGCCGACGGTCGAAGTGCTTGAGCGCAGCACCATGCCCAGCCCTGAACTGGGCCCAGAGTGGGATTTCCACTGCCCGATCATGAGCCTGGCTCTGGCCATCGCACACCCAGAGCCGGTGCGCAAAAGTCAGGTCCCGCGCGAATCCCCCTATTTGCGCGCCGATGAGGCAGAGGTGTTGCGCTGGGAAAAAAAATTGTCGGGCATCGAACCCGAGCGCCCTTTGCGGGTCGGTCTGTCGTGGCGCACCGGTCAAAAGGACAATGGTGGACGTTCGTTTGGCCTCGACGAGGCCATGCCGCTGATGAATTTACCCGGTGTGCGTTTTTATCGTTTGACCCGTACCGAACCCACTCGCCCCACCGAAGAGACGCCCGAGGGCTTGAACCTGATCGACCTGAGCGCAGACCTGCATGACTTCGCTGCAACAGCGGCGTTCATGAAGTGTCTCGATCTGGTGCTCAGCGTGGACACTTCGGTGCTGCACCTGGCCGGGGCCTTGGGCGTGCCCACCCTGGGGGTCTATCCCACCTACGGGGGCAACTTCTTCGATGTCGGCGAAGGGGAACAAACCTGGTACCCCAAAGTGACCGTCTGGCGTCAGACCACCATGGGCGATTGGCAGGGCTTGTTGACGCGTGTGGCTCAACACCTGATGCAGATGCGCCAGCGGGCTGAAGTCGTCGAGGCCGTCTGACGATTCATCCAGCCTGGGCCAGCTTAGGATTCAGACTGCAACGTCCTTGGCGGTATCGGCGTACTCGGCGATCTGGTCGAAGTTCATGTATTTGTAGACGCTGGCCGCATCTTTGTTGATGATGCCTACCGCTTCCTGGTATTCGGCCAGGGTCGGTATGCGCCCCAATTTGGAACAAACCGCCGCCAACTCTGCCGAGGTCAAAAAGACGTTGGTGTTCTTGCCCAAACGGTTGGGAAAATTGCGGGTGCTGGTCGACACCACGGTTGCTCCCTCACGCACTTGCGCCTGGTTGCCCATGCAAAGTGAACAGCCAGGCATTTCGGTGCGCGCACCGGCAGCGCCAAAGGTGGCGTAGTGGCCTTCTTTGATCAACTCGCTCTCGTCCATCTTGGTCGGGGGGGCCACCCACAGCTTGACGGGGATGTCACGCGCGCCCCCCAATACCTTGGAAGCGGCACGGAAGTGACCGATGTTGGTCATGCACGAGCCTATGAAAGCCTCGTCGATGGCAGTGCCCGCGACTTCCGACATGAACTTGGCGTCATCGGGGTCGTTGGGACAGCAAACGATGGGCTCTTTGATTTCGGCCAAGTCAATGTCGATGACGGCGGCGTATTCGGCGTCTTTGTCGGCCTCGAGCAACTGGGGCTTGGCCAACCAGGCCTCAACGGCCTTGATGCGACGCTCAAGAGTGCGTTTGTCTGCATACCCATCGGCGATCATATTTTTCATGAGCACCACATTCGATTGCAGGTATTCGATCACCGGCTCTTTGTTGAGTTTGATGGTGCAACCAGCGGCGGAACGCTCGGCGCTGGCATCGGACAACTCGAATGCCTGTTCCACTTTCAGATCGGGCAAACCTTCGATTTCGAGGATGCGACCTGAGAACACGTTTTTCTTGCCCTTTTTCTCCACCGTCAGCAATCCCGCCTTGATGGCGTACAAAGGGATGGCATGCACCAGGTCACGCAAGGTGACACCGGGCTGCATTTGTCCCTTGAAGCGCACCAGCACCGACTCGGGCATATCGAGCGGCATCACCCCAGTGGCGGCCCCAAAAGCCACCAAACCTGAGCCGGCCGGGAAAGAAATACCGATCGGGAAGCGGGTGTGGCTATCGCCGCCCGTGCCCACGGTGTCGGGCAACAAGAGGCGGTTCAGCCACGAGTGGATGACGCCATCGCCCGGACGCAGCGCCACACCGCCACGATTGCTGATGAAGGCGGGCAATTCACGGTGCATCTTGACATCGACCGCCTTGGGATAGGCGGCGGTGTGACAAAACGATTGCATGACCAAATCGGCCGAAAAGCCCAAACAAGCCAGGTCTTTGAGTTCGTCACGGGTCATGGGGCCCGTGGTGTCCTGGCTGCCCACGGTGGTCATCTTGGGCTCGCAATAGGTGCCCGGGCGTATGCCTTTGCCCTCGGGCAATCCGCAGGCGCGCCCCACCATCTTTTGGGCCAGGGTGTAACCCTTGCCGCTGTCTTTGGGGGCTTGGGGCAGACGGAACACGGTGGAGGCGGGCAAGCCCAAAAATTCACGCGCCTTGCCGGTCAGCGAGCGTCCGATGATCAAGTTGATGCGCCCGCCCGCACGAACCTCGTCGAGCAAGACATCGCTCTTGAGACTGAATTCGGCCACGGTGGCGCCGTTTTTGGTGACTTTGCCCTCGTAGGGCAAGACCTCAATGACATCACCCATCTCGAGTTTGCTGACGTCGACTTCGATCGGCAAAGAACCCGAGTCCTCTTGTGTGTTGAAAAAGATGGGGGCAATCTTGCCGCCCAGGGTGACCCCACCAAAGCGCTTGTTGGGAACAAACGGGATGTCTTGACCGGTGGCCCAAATCACGCTGTTGGTGGCCGATTTGCGGGAAGAACCGGTACCGACCACATCGCCCACATAGGCCACCAGATGGCCTTTTTTCTTCAGGTCTTCGATGAATTGGATCGGTCCGCGAACACCGTCTTGCTCGGGCTTGAAGGCCGCATCCGGGCGGGTGTTCTTGAGCATCGCCAGGTAGTGCATGGGAATGTCGGGTCGACTCCAGGCATCTGGGGCGGGCGACAGGTCGTCGGTATTGGTCTCGCCAGGTACTTTGAAGACCGTCACGGTGATGCTCTTGGGCACTTCAGGGCGCGAGGTGAACCATTGGGCATCGGCCCAACTCTGGATGACCTCTTTGGCCTTGGCGTTGCCCGCCTTGGCTTTCTCGGCCACATCGTGAAAGGCATCAAACATGAGCAGGGTCTTTTTGAGGCCGGCCGCCGCCACTGCGGCCACTTCTGCATCGTCCAATAAATCGATCAGGGGTTTGACGTTGTAGCCCCCCACCATGGTGCCAAGCAACTCGGTGGCTTTGGTCTTGGACACCAGTGCCACACTGAGATCGCCGTGGGCCACGGCCGCCAAAAACGAAGCCTTGACCTTGGCCGCATCGTCCACCCCCGGCGGTACCCGATGGGTCAATAAATCGAGCAGAAAGGACTCTTCCCCTTTGGGCGGGTTTTTGATCAGTTCGATCAGTTCAGAGACCTGTTTGGCATCCAGGGGCAAAGGTGGAATGCCAAGGGCGGCACGCTCGGCCACATGGTCACGGTAGGCTTTCAACATGGTGGGCTCCAGAGAATTCAAATGAAATTATTTTTGCGCCAATCCTGCGCCAGGCGCCGATTCGAGCAAATGGGGGGGTGGTGACAACTTTTGCGCTTCGGCCACTAGCATTTGGGCCGGGCTTTGACACAGATCGGCCATGCGTTGGCCCAACTGGTTGTTCATCAACATCGACTTGTCAGCGAGTTGGATCCAAACCGCACCTTTGGCCGGATCTTCCAGACGCAAAGCGCCCGTGGCCGATCGCACAGGCTGCATCGAATAGATGTGATTTTTGATGAACAAATTAAACCGACCCGCTTGATGGGCATCGTGCAACAGGGTCACGGTTTGGCCCAATTCACAGGGCATGCGACCGACATGAATCTGGTCGACGATGGCCTGCAAATCCACGGGCATATCAGACGCCAAGTTCGCAGGCCCAGCGGCGGCCACAGGGGCGGCCGTCTCGAGCGTGGCCGTTTTTTTCGGCTTGGATTTGCTCTTGCCGCTCTTTTTGGCCTTGGCCTCGGGGCTGGACGACGGGGAGGAGCCTGACACGGTTTGAGCCGTGGCCCCGCCCAAGACGAGCGCCAAAAACACCAATAAACAGGTCAATCGGGTGATGCGCATGGTCAGTCTCCTCAGGGCTTGATCTGAAAATATTTTCTCACTTCCGCAGGCATCGGTCTGCCCGTGTCGTGAGCGCGTTGCAACAACTGCCAGAAAAAGCGATAACTGGCCCGATCGTGCAGCTGACCCGCATGACTGATGGGGGCCCAGTCGAGCGCCTCCGCCGCCAAAATAATTGTGCTGGCGGTTTCGATGTCCTGCGCATCGGGCGCCAGCGCCTCCAAAATGGGACGGATCTGGGCCGGATGGATACTCCACATCCGGGTAAAGCCAAATTCCCTGCAAGCGCGACGCGCCGCATGGTGCATGGCTTTGACATCCGAGAATTCAGTGATCACGCTGTGCGAGGGCACTTTGCCGTGGGCATGGCAGGCACTGGCAATCTCGAGTTTGGCCCGAACCACCAGAGGGTGGGTAAATTGCCCCTCGACGCCCAGACCTTGGGCCGGTATGGCACCACCGTGGGCTGATACAAAATCCATCAAACCAAAACTGATCGACTGCACACGCGGGTGCGACGCAATATCGAAAGCCTGGTGGACTGCACCGGGCGACTCGAGCAAGACCTGCAAGGGCAAACCCGGGGCGCCGGCGGCGTCGATGGCGGCGGCCGCCACATCCACGTCGGCCCGACGCTCCACTTTGGGGATCATGATGTGCGTCAGGTGTTGACCCGCACCGGCGGCGATGGTCGCCACATCGGCCCCAAAAGCCGGATGATCGACCGGATGCACCCGTACGCCGATGCGGGCTTGCGGGCCCGCTTTCTGCGCCAATTCGACCACCAACTGGGCGTGCTCAGCCTCCCCGCCGACTGGGGCGCCGTCTTCGCAATCGAGCGTGACATCGAACACGCAAGCACCGAACTCCTCGGTCATTTCAGCTTGCAATTGCAGGCTTTTGCGCATCCGCACTTCAACCCCGCTGTAATGGTCACAAACGGGCAAGTGCACCGCACCGGCCTGCGCATCGAGCAGCACCTCGCGCGGATGCTTTTTGCCAGATGTCGTGGGTTCAGTCATGCGCCACCGCGATTTAGAGCAGATGAGCCACGCCGGCTTGTTCGTCCTGCAATTCTTTCAAGGTCTTGTTGATGCAAGACTGACTGAATTCGTCAATGCTCAAGCCTTCGATGACGGTGTACTCACCATGTTCGCAAGTGACGGGGAAGCCGAACATGACTTCTTTGGGTATGCCGTACCACCCTTGCGATGGAACGCCCATGGTGACCCATTTGCCGTGGGTGCCCAAAGCCCAATCGCGCATGTGATCGATGGCGGCATTGGCCGCCGAGGCGGCAGACGATAAGCCGCGCGCTTCGATGATGGCCGCACCGCGTTTGCCCACTGTGGGCAGAAACACGGTCTCGTTCCACACCTGGTCATTGATCAGTTCTTTGACCGATTTGCCGCCGATGGTGGCAAATCGGTAGTCTGCATACATGGTGGGGGAGTGATTGCCCCAGACACACAGTTTTTCGATGCCCGCCACGGCCATACCCGTCTTGGCTGCAATTTGGCTGGCGGCCCGGTTGTGATCGAGTCGCAACATGGCGGTGAAATTCTTGGCCGGCAAATCGGGGGCCGATTTCATGGCTATGTAAGCATTGGTGTTGGCCGGGTTACCCACCACCAGCACCTTGACCTGACGGCTGGCCACGGCATTCAAGGCCTTGCCTTGGGCGGTAAAGATTTGGGCGTTGGCGGCCAGCAAATCGGCGCGCTCCATACCCGGCCCGCGCGGACGGGCCCCCACCAGCAAAGCGTAATCGGTGTCCTTGAAGGCGGTCTTGGCATCGGCGTGCGCCTCCATGCCAGCGAGCAAGGGGAAGGCGCAGTCTTCCAGCTCCATCATCACGCCTTTGAGGGCCTTTTGGGCTTTCTCATC
>CAYMJT010000044.1:0-4479 GCA_964390775.1 uncultured Bordetella sp. | reverse complement strand
TTTCCAGCAATTGCAAAATCACCGGCTGGTCTTTGCCCAACATTTCGCCCGAGGCGATGCGAAACAACAGCGCGTAACCGATTTGACCAGCGGCACCGGTGACGGCGACGCGAACGGGCTTTTTGCTCATGAGAACTCTCCAGATGCGTGAATGAAAGTGATGGGGGCAGCCTAAGGGGTGCGCCAGCGTGTCCCGAAGTTTACCCTCGAAAACCCTGACGCCAATCCTCTTATGTCTTATAGAAGATATGATATCGGCTTGACGGTGACCTGACATGCGTCGAGTCACCCTGTTGATTCCAAGCCATGCCAGCGCCCCCCATTCAGCCCGAACCCCAGCACTCAGGCACTGCTGCCGAGGGCATGGGGCCATTGGCGGTCCCTGCATTCAGCCCCCTGTACCAGCAAATCAAGGGCTTGATTCTGCAAAGCTTGCAAGGCGGCGAGTGGAAGCCTGGCGAAGTGATTCCCAGTGAGATGGAATTGGCCGCCCGTTATCGGGTCAGTCAGGGCACGGTACGCAAAGCCATCGACGAATTGGCGGCCGAAAACCTGTTGATTCGGCGCCAAGGCAAAGGTACTTTTGTCGCCACGCACTCGGAGCAACAGGTTCAATACCGTTTTTTGCGCCTCATGCCCGATGCCGGACAAGAAGCGATCCAGGGCCTGGCCGAGCGCCGCATCGTCGATTGCAAGCGCACCCGCGCCAGCGCCGACATCGCCCGCTTGTTGGGTTTGCGCGCTGGCGATGCATTGGTGCAAGTACGTCGGGTACTTTCCTTTGGCGGCCAGGCGACCATCTTGGAAGACATCTGGTTGCCCGGGGCAGCTTTCAAAGGGCTGACCTTGGAGCGTTTGCAGGACTGGCGTGGCCCCCTCTACGCCATGTTTGAATCCGAATTTGGCGTGCGCATGGTGCGGGCCCAAGAGCAAGTGCGGGCGGTGATGCCCGACAGCACGCAAGCGCATGATTTGGGGCTGCAAAACCCCCTCCCTTTGCTGAGCGTGGAGCGGGTGGCTTACACCTACAACGACGCCCCGATGGAGGTCCGTCGTGGTCTGTATCGGACCGACAGGCACCATTATTTCAACACTTTGAATTGATCAAAAAAAGAGTCCTTTATGATTCAATCCCCATCCCGCATGAAATCTTGTCGTCAGATTACGGCGTTCCAATAGAATTCCTGCGCCTTGACTGGCCTGCCATTTGAAATGCGCCCCTTGTTCTCAGAAAGCCAATGCCATGTCCGACGTGACCTCCAAAAGACCTGAATTCAGAAACATCCATGCATTCAAAGACCTGACCACGTACCGACTTCCTGCGGCCGGCATCGTATCCATCTTGCACCGCATCAGTGGCGCACTGATGTTCCTGTTGTTGCCACTGATCATCTGGCTCTTCGATACCTCGGTCTCCAGTGAATATTCCTTCGCCCGCTTCAAAGCCGCCTTCAACGTCGGCTTGGGCTGGCTGCCAGGCTGGTTTCTCAAGTGTGTGGCGCTGGCCCTGATTTGGGCTTATTTGCACCATTTGATCGCCGGCTTGCGGCACCTGTACATGGACGCCCGTCACGCGGTCAGCAAAGAATTTGGCAAATCGTCTGCACTGGCCACTTTGGCCCTGAGCATCGGTTTGACCGTGGTGTTGGGTGCCAAACTGTTTGGTCTGTACTAAAGAGCAAGGGAGAAAACAATATGTCAGTGAACTACGGAGCAAAGCGCATTGTCGTTGGCGCCCATTACGGTTTTCGCGACTGGTTGGCCCAGCGCGTGACCGCCGTGTTATTGGTCTTGTTCACCTTGGTCGTATTGGCTCAGGTGATCTTGGGTCAGGGCGAGATCGGTTACGACAAATGGGCGGGCATCTTCGCTGCCCAATGGATGAAGGCCCTCACTTTTGCCGTCATCGTGGCCCTGATCTATCACGTTTGGATTGGGGTGCGCGACATTTGGATGGATTACGTCAAGCCTGTGGGTATCCGTCTGACGTTGCAGGTTTTTACCATCGTTTGGCTGGTCGCCTGTGGCGGCTGGGCCGTTCAAGTTCTCTGGAGGCTCTGATCCATGTTTTCCGCTAGCAACATTGCCCACCGCAAATTCGACGTCGTGATCGTCGGCGCCGGCGGCTCCGGCATGCGCGCCTCATTGCAATTGGCGCGAGCCGGCCTGAATGTGGCCGTCTTATCCAAAGTTTTCCCGACCCGCTCGCACACCGTGGCGGCCCAAGGCGGTATTGGCGCCAGCCTGGGCAATATGTCCGAGGACAACTGGCACTATCACTTCTACGACACGGTCAAAGGCTCAGACTGGTTGGGTGACCAAGATGCGATCGAATACATGTGCCGCGAAGCCCCCAAAGTGGTCTACGAACTCGAGCACATGGGCATGCCTTTTGACCGCAATCCCGACGGCACGATTTACCAACGCCCCTTTGGGGGTCATACCGCCAATTACGGCGAAAAACCCGTGCAGCGCGCCTGTGCAGCGGCCGACCGCACCGGTCACGCCATGTTGCACACCTTGTATCAGCAAAACGTCAAAGCCAAGACGAGCTTCTTCGTCGAGTGGATGGCCATGGACCTGATACGCGACGCCGAGGGCGACGTGGTGGGCGTCACTGCGCTGGAAATGGAAACCGGCGAGTTGTACATCCTGGAGGCCAAAACCGTGATGCTCGCCACGGGCGGCGCTGGACGCATCTTTGCCGCCTCGACCAACGCCTTCATCAACACCGGTGACGGTCTGGGTATGGCGGCGCGGGCTGGCATCCCCCTCGAGGACATGGAGTTCTGGCAATTCCACCCCACCGGCGTGGCCGGCGCTGGTGTGTTGTTGACCGAGGGTTGCCGGGGTGAGGGTGCGATTTTGCTCAACAGCGAAGGCGAGCGTTTCATGGAGCGCTATGCCCCGACCCTGAAAGACTTAGCCCCGCGCGACTTTGTCTCGCGCTCCATGGATCAGGAGATCAAGGAAGGCCGTGGCTGTGGCCCCAATAAGGACTACGTGCTGCTCAAACTCGACCATTTGGGCTCTGAAACCATCATGAAGCGACTGCCCTCGGTCTATGAAATCGGGCACAACTTCGCCAACGTAGACATCACCAAAGAACCCATCCCGGTGGTGCCGACCATCCACTACCAAATGGGCGGCATCCCGACCAATATCCACGGTCAGGTGGTGGCGCAGACCGCCCACAACCATGCCGAGCCGATCCAAGGCTTGTACGCAGTGGGCGAATGCTCTTGCGTGTCGGTGCACGGGGCCAACCGCCTGGGCACCAATTCCTTGCTCGATCTCTTGGTCTTTGGGCGCGCGGCGGGCAACCACATTGTCGACTTCAACCTGAAAAACAAAACCCACAAACCCATTCCTGCTGACGCGGCCGATCGAACCTTGGCTCGGCTGGCACGCCTCGAGTCGGCCAGCCAGGGCGAATATGCGCAGGACGTGGCCAACGACATCCGTCAGACCATGCAGCGTCACGCCGGTGTGTTCCGCACCCAGGCCAGCATGGACGAGGGGGTACGCAAAATCGCCGACATTCGCGAACGGGTCAAAGCCATCGGTCTGAAAGACCACTCCAAAGTCTTCAACACCGCGCGCATCGAGGCCCTGGAGGTCGAGAACCTGATTGAATGTGCCCAGGCCACCATGGAGTCGGCGGCTGCCCGCAAGGAAAGCCGTGGTGCGCACACCGTTGACGATTACGGTGACACCCCTGAGCATCCGAATGGTCGCAATGACCGCGACTGGCTCAAGCACAGCTTGTGGCACAGCGCGAGCAACAGCCTGACCTATAAACCCGTCAACCTCAAACCCCTGACCGTCGAGAGCGTCGAGCTCAAGGTCCGCACATTCTGAGCCGGAGTCCATTCATGCAACGCACCTTCCAGATCTACCGTTACGACCCTGACAAAGACGCCAAACCGTACATGCAAACGGTCAAGATTGAACTTGACGGTCATGAACGCATGTTGCTCGACGCCCTGATCAAGCTCAAGGCACAAGACCCCAGCCTGTCATTTCGTCGCTCTTGCCGCGAAGGCGTTTGTGGCTCTGATGCCATGAACATCAACGGCAAAAACGGCCTGGCCTGTCTGACCAATATGCGCAGCCTGCCCGAGACCATCGTCTTGAAACCCCTGCCTGGGCTGCCAGTCATCCGCGACCTGATCGTCGACATGACCCAGTTTTTCAAGCAATACCACTCCATCAAACCGTATTTGGTCAACGACACCCTGGCCCCCGAAAAAGAGCGCTTGCAGTCGCCCGAAGAACGCGACGAGCTCAATGGTCTCTACGAGTGCATTTTGTGCGCCAGTTGCTCCACCAGCTGTCCGTCTTTCTGGTGGAACCCGGATAAATTTGTCGGACCGGCCGGCTTGTTGCAGGCGTATCGATTCATCGCCGACAGCCGAGACCAGGCCACTGGCGAGCGGCTGGACAACCTGGAAGACCCGTACCGCCTGTTTCGCTGCC
>CAYMJT010000043.1:11634-18854 GCA_964390775.1 uncultured Bordetella sp. | reverse complement strand
GCAAGTCATTTCCACGCATCCATGCACTGACCAGTCCGAGCAGGGCCAACATGAGGGCACAGCATGGGCCACTGGGGGCGTCCAACACCCAGGAACCGGTCAAACCCAAACCCAGCGCCAGGGCACTCAAGCCCAGGGCTCGCCCAACGCTCACACCACGTGCCAACCAAAGGGCGGGGGCCATGAGGGTGGCAAACACCAACATCAAGCCCAGGGAGGGCACCGCGACACTGACCACCAAGGCGAATATGGGGTAAAACCAACGGTCATCGGTTAATCGGCTGTATTTGCCGCGACCCAGCCCCCAGACCAGCACAGCACAAGCCACCAGGGCCAGCACTTGATCGACTTGAACCCACAGCACATCGGCGGCGATCAGACGCATGAATTGTTCCTGGCCATGGGGGTCCAGGCGCGCACCCAATAGGGCCAGCGCCGCGCCGCCTACATACAAAACACCGATCAAGGCCTCGCGTTGCTCAGACCAACGGCGGCTCAAAGCGGACACCAGTACCCCACAAGCGACCGCCCCCAGCGCGGCCACGGCTTGGGTTTGCCAGGGCTCATGCCAGTGCAGCCAGGCGCCCGCCCACAGCGCAGCAGCGGCACAGGCTTGGGCCAAAGCCAGGTCCAGAAAAACCACCTGACGTTGCAAGACTTGGCGCCCCAGAGGCGCCAGGGCCCACAATCCGGCCAGCAAGGACAGGGTGGGCCAGATGAACCAGGCTTGGGTCAGTTCGTTCAGGCTCATGATCGTTTGAGCAAATCTTGCAACAGGCCTTCAAACCAGCTCAGCAAGCCCTGTTCGTTCACCTCACTCACCGTGGCCGGCCAGACCCAGATGGCCAGACTCGGCAGTTGTTGACCGACCCAGCGGGCCGCACGTGGGTCTTGGTGACTGGCCACGGCCACGCCCAGGGGCCCAGGATGGAGGTCACGCAATCGCTGAACCGTCTGCTGCAAGTGCGCTGGTGTGGGTGACAAACCCGGCTTCGGTTCCAGATCAGCCACTTGCGAGCAACCCAACCACTCCCACAGATAGGCAAAGTGGCTGTGCTGCGCCACCACTCGACGGCCCTTCAGGGTTTGCGCGCGCGCCGTCCATTGTTGAATATGGGTCTGCCAGCGTTGCTGAAATTCGCGGCTTCGCGCATCAATCTCCAAGGCCTGCTCCGGCCAGAGCTGCCCCATGCGTTGGGCCATGGCTTCGGCCACTTGCAGCAAGCGTTTGGGATTGGCATGCAGATGGGGGTTGCCCTGCGGGTGGACATCGCCTTCAAATGGGCTGCCGCTGGCGGTCCTTTGACCCAACAACACCTGACCGTCGGTGGCCCAAAACAGCCCGGCTTGTCCGCTTTGTACCTTGGGGTTGCCCGAGCGCTGTTGCAAAACCCCAAACCAGCCTTCTTCCAGACCGGCCCCGGTGCACACAGCCAAATCTGCCGCGCGCAATTGGGCGATCAGCGCGGGACGTGCTTCGATGTGATGCGGGTCTTGCAAATGCGTGGTGGCCACATGAATGCGGGCTTGCGGCAACAACACCCGTGCCAAGGCCGCCCATTCGGGCTCGCAGGCAAAGATCACCTGCGCTTGCAACCCGGCCGCGCACAGTGCGGCCCACACCATGAACAGGCTTTTAATAGCTGTGTGCACCGTGGGCTCCGAAGCTCAAAATATATTGCAACACCACGCTACGCCTTGCGGGGTTTGCGAAAACGGGCTGTTCGCCGGGGTTGCTGGCCGTTTGGTGCGCCACTTGCAGGCGCCAGGTTTGGCGGTGACTGGGTTTGTGCGCCAACATCACGCTGCTCTCCCTCAATTGGCCAGGGTTCATCTCCCACTCGCCTTCGTGCAGCGTGCGGGCATGGACCTGGAGGCGATCGTGACGCACGCCCGTCTCCCAAGCCCGCTCAAAACGCCACACCAGTCCCAGACTGTGTGCCGAATGGCCGTTCGCCCAACCCGCCTCGGGGAGCGCACGTCGGGCCTGCGCCCATTCCCATACCAGTCGAATTTGCCGCTGTTGCGGGTTGCCATCCGGAGCCCATTTCCAAACCAGATCAGACAGCCAAAAATCACGGCCCACAAAGCGGGCGCCATGGGCATGACTGTGTTCTGCCTCAGAGTGAACTTCAGGCAAGGGGTCACGCCGATTGTTGATCCAGGCCAGTCCCCATTGCCAACTGTGCTCTGCCCCCCAGTCATGGCCTATCTTCAGGCTGTAAGTGTTCACCCGTCCCCCCGAAGTCGATTCGGGCAACCAGCGCCGACCCGACATCGACTCCATCCCCAGGCGCAAATAAAAGTCGGTCGGGGCGGTCCAGTTGACGCGCACACCGTCATCGACCCAGTGCCCGCCCAGAAATGCGCGTTGCAACAGGCCGCGCTCGGCAAAATCATCGGCGTGGGGGTGAATCTCGTTCCAGTACCCCACTTGTGAAGCAAATCGCCCCGCCCGAACCTGCCAACCGGCGGGCAATCCTCGGGTCTGCACCCAAGCGTTTTCCCAATGGGTTTCCAGCTTTTGATCTACGGTGTGAAACGAGCCGATCACCTCGGCACTGAACCATGGCCCCAAAGGCCCGCGCAGCAACACATCGCTATGACCCAGCCCCGCGCCCTGATCACGCGCGGCCAATTCGGGCTTGGACGAACTCAGGGCCGTGTCCAATACCAAGCCTGCTTCCCAGGCCGACAGGCCCGTCTGCGCGCTGGCCACCGAAGTTGTTAAAGCCAAGACCGAATAGATTTTTCGCCACATCATCATGAAACACCATTAGTTCTGAGTCTATAATGATAATGCAATATCAATAACAAAAAGCTATTTTTTCTTGTAATCTATGGCCATGGAACGCAACACACGCCAACGCTCGGCCATCCGCGACGCCCTGCAAGTGGCGGCGCGCCCCTTGTTGCCGCAAGAGATACTGGGGCTGGCTCAGCAAACCACACCTGGGCTGAGCATGGCCACGGTGTATCGCAACCTCAAATCCTTGGTCGAAGAAGGCCACGCCAGACCCGTCAATTTGCCGGGCGAATCCACCCGCTTTGAGCGTGCCCACACACACCATCACCATCATTTTCAGTGCCGGGCCTGTCAATCGGTGTTTGACATCCACGAATGCCCGGGCGAGCTGGCGCATATGGCCCCGCAGGGTTTTGTTGTCCATGACCACGACCTGACTTTGTATGGCTTTTGTTCAACTTGCGCCCAAGCCCCGCTAGGGCAGGCAAAATCCAACGCTTGAGCTTTCCTAGACCCTGGTCTTGTGGAAACCCGCAATGACCATGATCTGGCTAGCAGTTAAAGTGAGCCATGTTCGTGATTTGAGGAGAACAGCAACCATGAAATCCATCCAAAACTTGGGCTCGATCGTCGCCCTGGCCTTGCTCAGCGGGGTCACTTGGGCGCAAAACCTGTCCATTGCCACCGGCGGTACGGGTGGCGTTTACTACCCCTATGGCGGCGGCTTGGCAGCGGTCTTGTCTAAAAACATTCCTGGCGTGGCGGCCACCGCCGAAGTGACGGGGGGCTCGGTCGACAACCTCAAACTGGTCGGCTCTGGCAAGCCCTACGTGGCCTTCACCATGTCCGATGCTGCTCAAGACGCCTTCAAGGGTGAAGACAAATTCAAAAGCGGCAAAGTCCCGCTGCGCACACTGGCGGTGCTCTACCCCAACCGCATGCATGTGGTCAGCGTGGATGGGCGTGGCGTGACCAAGTTTGCCGACCTCAAAGGCAAGCGTGTCTCTACCGGCTCACCAGGCAGCGCCACTGAAGTCATGGCCTTTCGCTTGATCGAAGCCGCTGGTTTGGACAAAGACAAAGACCTCAAGCGCGAGCGTTTGGGTGTTGCCGAGTCGGTCAACGCCATCAAAGACGGCAAGATCGACGCCTTCTTCTGGGTAGGGGGGTTGCCCACCGCAGCGGTCACCGATTTGGCCAACACCCCGGGTGTCAAGATCAAGATGATCGATCATGCCGACGCCGTGGCCAATATGAACCGCAAATACGGCAATCTGTACGTCGAAGACACCATACCCAAAGACATGTACAAGGGCATGGAGCACGACAACAAGCAAGCCACCGTGATGAACATTTTGGTGGTGCACGAAAACATGGACGAAAAGACGGCTTACAACATTGTTAAGACCATGTTTGACAAACGCGATGACCTGATCGCCGCCCACAAAGAGGCGACCAATCTGCGTCTGGACGCTCAAAAGCAGGCCGCCACACCCATTCCTTACCACCCAGGTGCCGCTCGCTTCTTCGCTGAAAAAGGCGTCAAGCTCAACTGATGAACTCACCCGCACCCCAGCAGCAACCGGCCCAGGCTGCTGGACATGAGGTCAGCGCCGAATCGTTGGCCAAGGCCGAGTCTTATATCGAAGCCGAAGAGGGTGCATCGCACAAATTGCGTGGTGCCCTCGCCGTTTTGGTGACTGTGCTTGCCGTGGCGATGTCGGTGTTTCACCTCTACACGGCTTACTCCATCGTGCCGACCCAGACCTTGCGGCCTTTGCATGTCGCCATGGTCTTGGTATTGACCTTCATGCTGTTCCCGATCGCGGCCCGATACCGGCATCGCATCATGATTTGGGACTGGGTGGCAGTGCTATTGTCCATCGCCGTGGTGTGGTACCTCATCCAGGGCGGTGATGACTTCACCGACCGTAACACCATGCCCGAGCCCTGGGATATTTTTTTTGGCATCGTTCTCATCGGCCTGATTCTTGAAGCCATGCGTCGCACCAATGGCTGGGTCATGCCTGTGGTGACTTTGGGCTTTATCGCTTACGCACTCATGGGACCGCTGCTGCCCGCCCCCTGGACGCACAAAGGTTACGAGGTGGGCCGCCTGGTGGGGGTTTTGTACATGACGCTCGAGGGCATCTACGGTACCGCTGTCGACGTCTCATCGTCCCTGATTATTTTGTTCACGATCTTTGGCGCTTTTTTGCAATATTCAGGCGCTGGCAAGTTCTACATTGATTTCTCGTTTGCCGCCATGGGCGGCAAGCCCACTGGTGCGGGCAGAACGGTGGTGTTGGCCTCGTTCCTGCTGGGTGGCCCCTCGGGTTCGGGCGTGGCCACCACGGTCACGCTGGGTGCGGTCGCCTATCCCATGCTGTCCAAGGTCGGTTACGAGCGCAATGCCGCTGGCGGCCTATTGTCGGCCGGTGGTTTGGGCGCCATCATCTCGCCGCCGGTGCTGGGGGCGGCTGCTTTTTTGATCGCCGAATTTCTCAAAATCTCATACCTCGATGTGCTGCTCATGGCCATCATTCCGACCGGCTTGTTTTATTTGGCCCTGTTCCTGATGGTGGAAATCGACGCCCGCAAATATGCCATGAACCGGGGCCACTTCGAAACCGTCGACACCCTGTGGAACTTGACCCGCAAATACTGGTTCCACTTCCTGTCCTTGGTCTCCATCGTGGTATTCATGATGTTGGGATTCTCGCCCGTCATGTCGGTGTTCTGGGCCACCATCGTGTCTGGGCTGACCAGTTTGTTGCGCTCCGACACGGCCCTATTGCCCTACGATCTGCTGGGGAGCGGCGACGGTACCTCGTGGTGGCGCCGCTTTTGGAATTCGGGCTTCATCAAGGCGATGGAAAGCGGTTCGGTGGGGGTACTCAACGTTGGGGCCACCTGTGCTGGGGCCGGCATCATCGTTGGCGTGGTCACCCTGACCGGCCTGGGACTTAAATTCAGCGGCATCGTCATCGACTACGCCGCGGGCTCTTTGTTTTTGACCGCGCTCTATACCGCCCTGGTGGTCTGGATAGTCGGGCTGGCCGTGCCAGTCACTGCCTCCTACATCATCTGCGCCGTCATTGCGGCCCCGGCCTTGACCAAGCTGGGGGTGCCCGAATACGCCGCGCACATGTTCATTTTTTACTACGCGGTGCTCTCTGAAGTGTCGCCACCGACTGCCCTGTCGCCCTTTGCGGCAGCGGCCATCACCGGCGGTGACCCCTACAAAACCACTTTGCAGTGCTGGAAGTACACCTTGCCCGCCTTCTTGGTGCCTTTCATGTTCGTACTCGACCCCAGCGGCCAAGGCCTGTTGTTGATGGGCAGCACCAAAGGCTTGGCTGGTGCCGATCCCTGGTCGATCGCCACCGTCACTTTGACTGCCGCTGTCGGTATTGCCGCCTTGGCGGTGGGCTTTCAGGGGTGGGCTTGGCGCAAGACCACGCTGTTTGAGCGGCTGGTCTTCATCATCGCCGGCTTTGCCCTGGTCTATCCAGGCGCCGTCGCCGACGTGGTGGGCTTTGGCGGCGTTCTCATCGGCTTGGGTTCGCAGTATTGGCGCTCACGCGCCTCCCAGACACCAGCCTGAGGCTCAGAGCAGACCGTCACGAGCCAAGTCAGCCTTGGCCTGCTCGGCTTTGCGGGCAAACTCGGCGCGCAAAGCCTTGAGTTTTTCGCGCGGATCCTCTTTGACCGTGTTCGCATCGAGTCGCATCTCGGCAATGAATCGACTGGGGCTAGAGCTCACCATCTCTCGGCCCCGTTTTCTCTTGCGCGTATAGCTCACCGCCAAGGTGCGCTGGGCGCGGGTGATGCCCACATACATCAGGCGTCGCTCTTCCTCTAGGCGGCCCGTGAAATCCTCGGGCTCATCGCGTTCGACAGGTTCGGTCTGACCCGATCGGGCGCTTTCCTTGTGAAAGGGCAAGACCCCATCGTTGATCCCGACCAGCATCACATGCGGCCACTCCAAACCCTTGGCTGCATGCAAAGTCGACAGCGTCACGACATTTTGATCGGCTTCGCGCTCGCTCAAAGTCGACAGCAGTGATACGGCCTGGATCACTTCCAGCAAGGTCTGCTTGCGGGTGGCCATCTGTGCCCCGGCCACATCCTCAATCTGTCCACCGCAGCGCTGAGCCATCCATTCAACAAAATCAATCACATTGCGCCAACGGGCATCGGCCAGTTTGGGGCTTTCTTCTTGCTCGCGCAAATGCGCCTCGTAGCCTATGTCTCGCAACCATTCAGACAGAAATCGAGCGGCGTCCTCGTGCCCCTCGGTGTGCCTGGCGCGGTATTCCAGGTCATTGACCAAGCGCCCGAACTCTTGCAAGCTGGCCAGCGCGCGCGCCTTCAACACGCTGGGCAAGCTGTGGCTAAACAGTGCGCCAAACAAACTCAGCTTGGACTGACTGGCAAACACCCCCAGACTTTGCAGCGTCTGGTGCCCGAT
>CAYMJT010000043.1:0-11534 GCA_964390775.1 uncultured Bordetella sp. | reverse complement strand
ATTCGCGCCACCACCCGCTCTGCTTCGTGTTCTTCGTGGTCACAGTCCACCACGCGCACCGGCTCGCCTTCACCCAATTCGGAAAACAAAGTCTTGGGAAACAACTTCGGATTGGGTTGAATCAGGTTGTTGGCGGCGCGCAAGATGGCGCTGGTCGAACGGTAGTTCTGCTCCAGTTTGACCACCTTGAGTTGGGGAAAGTCTTGCGGCAGCCGGCGCAAATTGTCCAGCGTGGCGCCGCGCCATCCATAAATCGACTGGTCATCGTCGCCCACGGCCGTCAGCCGAGCATCGGGTCGATGTGCTTGATCGACCAAGAGTTTGAGCAATTCGTACTGCGTGGCGTTCGTGTCCTGATACTCATCCACCAACACATGACCCAGCAGGCCTTGCCAATGCTGCCGCACCGACTCATGATCACGCAACAACTTCAGGGGTAGTCCGATCAGGTCGTCAAAGTCCACGCTCTGGTAGGCGCTCAGTCGCTCTTCATAGCGCGCCATGATGCGTGCCAGCACCGAGTCATCGTCGCTGGTGGCCTGAGCCGCTGCGGCGTCGGCATTCAGGCCCATGTTTTTCCATTGTGAGATACGCCATTGCCACTGGCGTGCCATCGATGCATCGGTCGTGCCACCCGCGTCTTTGAGCAAGCCCAGCACATCATCGCTGTCCAAAATGCTGAACTGTGGTTTCAGACCCAGAGCCGTGCCATCTTGTCGCAACATCCTCACACCCAGGGCATGAAAGGTACAAACCAAGACCTTTTGCGCATCGCGGCCCACCAGGCTCTTGACCCGTTCGCGCATCTCGGCGGCGGCTTTGTTGGTGAAGGTGATCGCCGCAATGCGCTCAGGTTCCAGCCCGCATTGAATCAGTCGGCCGATTTTGTGCGTGATGACCCGGGTCTTGCCCGATCCCGCCCCCGCCAGCACCAGGCAAGGGCCATGCAGGTGGTTCACCGCTTCGTGTTGGGCCAGATTGAGACCAGAGCTCATGCGCGTTCAGATTTAAAACAAAGGGGGCGATCATAGTCCCCCGCAAGACGCAGGAAGTCCGCAGGGCTTGAGCCAACAGGCACAATGGCGTCATGTTGGAAGTATTGACCGTCACCTTTCCATTTTTCGCTCTCGTCTTGGCGGGCTATTGGGCCGCCATTCGTCGCATGTTGCCGATCGAGGCCATCCCAGGGCTCAACACCTTTGTGTTGTATTTCGCACTGCCCTGTATGCTTTTTCGCTTCGGCTCCAGTACCCCGCTCGAAAAACTGCTCGATGCACCGCTGTTTCTGACTTATCTGGGTAGCGCGCTTTTGTTGCTGGCTTTCTCCCTGGCGGCCAGCCTGAATCAGCGCATCCGCTGGAACGACGGCGCATTTGGGGCGCTGGTGGCGGTCTTCCCCAACACCGGTTTCATGGGTGTGCCTTTGCTCGTCGCCTTGCTCGGGCCTGCGGCAGCGGGTCCCGCCATCGTCACCCTGACCATCGATCTGGTCATCATCACGTCTTTGTGCATAGCCTTGTCCCGGCTCGATGCCGCTGGCAGCCACGGCGCTGGCGTTGCCGCGCGCAAGGCACTCAAAGGCATGTTGATCAATCCCATGCCTTGGGCCATTGGTTTTGGCGCCTTGACTTCGGGCTTGCAGTTGCAATGGCCCGATCCGGCTCTTCAAACCATCGGCTTGCTGGCCGATGCCGCCTCCCCCGCCGCTTT
Source organism: uncultured Bordetella sp. (assembly GCA_964390775.1). Classification (GTDB taxonomy): domain Bacteria; phylum Pseudomonadota; class Gammaproteobacteria; order Burkholderiales; family Burkholderiaceae_C; genus Limnohabitans. Next base: position 9,824 of record CAYMJT010000043.1, on the reverse strand, counting down.
GTTCACATTGGGCACGGTGCTGGCGCGTTCTACCTTGCGCCATCGCGAGGCCTTGTTGGCTGACCCCGCGCATCAGCGCGCGCCCTGGGCCGACCACGGCAAAGTGGTGCTGATCAAGTTGATCTTGCACCCCATGCTGATCTTGTTGGTGGGCAGTGCTGTCATCAGGCAAGGTTGGGGACTGGACTTGTTTGCCCTGCACGTCGCGGTCTTGGTCGCCGCATTGCCCAGTGCCAGCAACGTGGTCATGCTGGCCGAACGCTTTGCCGCCGACAGCGGGCGAATTGCCCGCATCGTGCTTGAGAGCACTGCCTTATCTTTCCTGACCTTCTCGGCCGCCGTGACCTGGCTTCGGTAGCCGCTCCAGATGTCAGCCCCCGGCTCTAACGAGTGCTTGACCTATATCGCTTGCGGATCGACATCGATGGCCCACCGCAGCACGCGGCGATATTGGCTTCGTTGCGCCTGCAAGCGCGTCGACCAGGCCGCTAAAAACTGCTGCAAAGCCCCCCGATGACTGGACTCGATCAGCATCTGGGCCCGCTCTGCATTGGCGACCTTTTGCATCGCCATCGGGACCGCTGGGTAAAGCGTGACCTGATCACCCGCCTGAGCCAAACCTTCGGCACGAGCCGCATTCAAAAATTCAAGTGCATCGCTCAATTGCCGCGCCTCGGCGCGCACCAAGGCCTGATGGTTGAAGGGCGGCATCCCCGACCCTTGACGCTCTTGCAATTGCTGCTCAGCAAAACCAGGGTAGTCGTATAAGCGCAAAGCGGCAAACAAAGGGTGCTCGGGCTGTCGGGTTTGTATCCAGACCTGCGCGGGTGAAGCAGCGCCAGACCGCAACGCTCGACCGGCTCGCCCTGCCGCTTGCAACAACAAGGCAAACAGCCGCTCGGGGGCGCGAAAATCGACCGAAAACAACGCCCCGTCCGGGTCGGCCACCACCACCATCCCGATGTGTTTAAAGTCGTGGCCCTTGGCAATCATTTGGGTGCCCACCAACACGTCAACCTCCCCCGCATGCACCTGCCCGAGTTGACGCTCTAGACTGCCCTTTAAACGGGTGCTGTCGGCGTCCAGTCGCATGACTTCATAGCGGCGTCCCGTGGGGTGCCAATGCTGCGTAAACCATTGCTCCAAAAACTCCTGCAATTGCTCGGTACCCCGGCCTTGCCAGCTCAAATCCTGCTGCCCGCAGGCTGGGCATAGGCGTGGCACGAGATGGGTCAGCCCACAGTGGTGACAGCGCAAAGTTCGATCCTCACGGTGTATCACCCGATAAGCGCTGCATTGCGGGCACTGACTTTTCCAGTCGCACTCGGTGCACATCAGCACCGGTGCCCAGCCGCGCCGATTCAGTAACACCATCACCTGCTCGCCTTGATCGACGCGTTCTTTCATGGCATCGAGTAAACGGGGAGCAAACAAGGTGCCCTTGGGCATGGCGCGCATATCGATGCAACGAACATCGGGCAGTGCCACATCACCGACCCGATTCGGCATGTGCAGGCGCACATAACGCCCACCGGGATCTTGGGCCGTGGCTGGCCGGCTTTGGTGCCAACTCTCCAGGCTGGGTGAGGCCGAGCCCAAAATCACCTCGACGCCCTCCAAGTGCCCGCGATAAACAGCCAGATCACGGGCCGAATAGCGCGCCCCTTCCTGTTGCTTATAGCTGGGGTCATGCTCTTCATCAACGACGATCAAACGCAGGCCTGGCATCGACGCAAACACCGACAAGCGTGTTCCCAAGACTATTCTGGCCCGACCCAGGTGTGCCGCCAACCAAGCTTGCAGCCGCTGTGCTGGCGTCATGGCGCTGTGCAGGCTCACCACACACCCCGCGCCCAACAATGGTTCAAAACGATCACGCACCTGGCGCTCTAGTTGGGGCGTTAAATTGATCTCGGGCACCATGATCAGCGCTTGAGCCTCAGCGGCTTGCGTCAACACCGATGCCATGCGGCGCAAATACACCTCGGTTTTCCCGCTGCCTGTGGTTCCGAACAGCAAATGGGTGCGCCCAGCCGCTTCGGGTTTGGCCAGTTCAGCCAACACCTGGGCTTGTTCCGGTGTGGGCAGCGGCACGCTGGGTTTGGGTGCCTCGGACAGGGCCTTGGCAGGAGTCAAACCTTTTTTTAATCGACGCGCCAACTGCTGGGCTTGCAAGCGTCGCAACTCAGGTGGTAAGGCATGCAAGGCGACCTCGCCCGGGGTCCGTTGGTAATACTGGGCGGCAAATTGAACCAAACCTCGCCAAGCGGCGTTCAGCGGGGGTAAATCTGCTGACAAGACCTGCGCCGCGCGCAAGGCTTCTGGCGCCAAATCACCGGTGGGCGAGCTATCCCACACCACCCCCAGCACTTCACGATGACCCAAGGGGACCCGCACCAACTGACCCGCATGCAATTCGGTCTCGCTGGTGTAATCCAGGGTGCCAGTCAGACCGCTGTGTGCTGGCGCATCAACCAAAACAGAAAAAATACCCACTAAGTCCTTGATTTTGGTTTGGGATTTCAGTTGCCCCATATTCCTGTGGATAATTTTGGGGATAAGGCGGGTCCAATCCCCGCAAAGCCTTGTAAATCAAGCCTTTCAAGACTTTGCCTGAAATTGAAGCAAAAAAATTTTCCTTTAAAAATCAACACTCCAGGTGACATTCACCGATCTGCTGCGGGCAAGTCGCCCCATGCAATTGTCTTAGGCAAACGCCCCCGATTTGTGTATAACAAAACTCGGTGCGGGCCGTACATGCAAGTGTTTACTTCATTGCCGCAGCTTTCTGGAGTGGCTGTGTACGGCTTCCACCAGGGCGCTGACATGCTCGGGTGGGGTGAACTGGCTGATGCCGTGACCCAGGTTGAAAATATGCGTCGGACCTGGCCGATGGGGGTCGGTATGCGGTTTGCCAAAGCTGTCCAGCAGCACTCGCGCCTGTTCCGCCACCTGCTCCGGACGGGCAAACAACACATTCGGGTCCAGGTTGCCTTGCAGCGCCTTGCCAGGGCCGCCCAAGGATCCTCCGACTTTTTGCCGCGCCCAGCCCAAATTGACCGTCCAATCCAGACCCAAAACTTCACAGTCGAGTTGCGCCATATCGTCCAGCCACAAACCACCGCCCTTGGTGAAGACGATGCGTGGCACATCTTGCCCCTCGTGTTCGCGCTTGAGTTGCGCCAACACCCGACGCGTGTAGGCCAGACTAAAGGACTGAAACGGGCCATCGGCCAGCACCCCCCCCCAACTGTCAAAAATCATCACCGCTTGCGCCCCCGCATCGATCTGGGCATTCAAATAAGCTGCCACGGCGTCAGCATTCACTTCCAAAATGCGGTGCATCAGATCGGGGCGCTGGTACATCAGGGTCTTAACCAGGCGGTAATCGTCCGAGCCGCCGCCTTCCACCATATAGCAAGCCAGCGTCCAGGGGCTGCCCGAAAAACCGATCAGTGGCACCCGCCCCTGCAAAGCCCGGCGGATCGAAGTGACCGCATCAAAGACATAGCGCAATCGGTTCATATCGGGCACAGCCAAGCGGGCCACGGCGGCCTCATCACGAACCACATGCTCAAACTTGGGCCCTTCGCCTTGGGCAAAACTCAGCCCCAAACCCATCGCATCGGGCACGGTCAAAATATCGCTGAACAAAATAGCCGCATCCAGCGGGTAGCGATCGAGGGGCTGCAAGGTGACCTCGGTGGCATAGTCCACATTCGTGGCCAATCCCATAAAACTGCCTGCCTTGGCTCGGGTGGCGCAATATTCGGGCAGATAGCGACCCGCTTGGCGCATCAGCCACAAAGGGGTGTAGGGGGTGGCCTGACGACGACAGGCGCGAAGGAAAAGGTCGTTTTGCAGCGGTGCGAACATCCGGCCATTGTCGCAAAACTGTGGGGTATTACAAAACGCAAGGCGCAGACTGGCGCTGCGGGCTCAATTCAAGGGGGCAAAAGCCACCAGTTGCCGCAACAAATGGGCCAGCTGTTGCGATATCGCATCGAGCAGGTCTTGGCCCCGTTGCGCATCTGCCGACGCTGCCCGTCCGACGGCACCGCTGGCATGCAAGTCTTGGGCATGCCAGCCCATGCGGCTGTGGCCTTGGCCCAGCAATGGGTGTGACTGCACACGAGACTGGGCGCTGGAAGCAAACGCTTGCGCCAAATCCATGCGCACCCGCTGCGGGGCCAGTGCCAACATCATCGAGGTTTCCATTTCGCCAGCATGGACCCCATAACGGCGCTCGTTGGCGTCAAATGCCTCTAGCGCCGAGCCCAGCGGCAGTTGTTCGTAGCTGGTGTGAAACACCGTTAGACCGCCATCGCGCAATTCGCGCGCAGCCAAATCCATGGCCGCCACATGACCGCCATGTGCATTGAACATCAACAACTTGCGTACCCCTGCTCGACGCACCGACTCGCCCGTCTCGCGCATCATCTGTAAAGCGCTCGTGGTCGACAGACTCAGGGTGCCGGCAAAGGCCCGGTGCTCGACGCTCAATCCCACCGCCAGCGTCGGCAACACCAAAACGGGCGTGCCGGATTCAAGTTTGTTCAAGGCCCCCGCCACCATGGCCTCGACCAACAACACATCGACATTCAGAGGTAAATGCGGCCCATGCTGCTCGGTTGCACCCAGAGGCCAAAGCGCCACCGTCCGATCGGCGTTCAGTTCGGAGAATTCGGCGCTGCGCAAAGCGCCCCACTGATTGGGCAAAGACAACATGCCCTAATCTTAGTCCACCCTTGCCCCCAATTGGGTCGTGCCTGATTTATGGGCGAAAATTCATCCATGTGGATTCGTCTTTGCTTGATTGCCCTGCTGGCCTGCGGCTTGCAACCGGCCTGGGCCCAAACCATCCAGGTCACGCCCCAGGTCCGCGCCGAACTGCAATGGCACGCCCCGCAAGGCCTCGATCAAGGCCAAGCGGCATGGCTGGGCCTGAACCTAAAACACCAGAAAGATTGGCACACCTATTGGAAAAACCCTGGTGACTCGGGCTTGCCGACTGCCTTTGAGTGGCGCTTGCCTGCGGGTGTGTCGGTGGGTGAAACACTTTGGCCGGTGCCGAAAAAATTGCCCTTGGGCGAATTGGTGAACTACGGCTTCGAGGGCGAAGCCACCTTGGTCATTCCGCTGCGCTTTGAGCCTGGTTTCAAGCCACCCCAAGGCCCACTGAGTGTGGGAATGACGGCCCATTGGCTGGTCTGTCGGAATGAATGCATCCCGCAAAGCGCCGAATTCCGCATGGAGTTGCCCTGGCGCAGCGGCAATCAACTCTCTGCCTCCATCGAGGCGACCCTACAAGCACAACCTCGCACCTACCCGGGCGAAGTCCAGGCCCGTGTGGTTGACGGTCAACTGCTCATCACGGCCTCCAACACGCCGCCTCAGATGCAGGGCCAAAAACTGGGTCTCTTTCCCGAACAAAACGAGGTGATCGCTTCGCCCGCCGAGCAGCACCCGCGTGCACGCACCGGCTGGCAAGGCGGTATCTACACGGCCCGCTTGCCGCTGAGCGACTTGCGCACCCAGGCCCCCACCGAGCTGACATGGTGGTGGGTCGTGGGCGAAGGCCCGCGCGCCCAGGCCTGGCGCGTCATCACTCCGGTACAAGGTCCATGGCCCGACTTGACCGAGCCAGGCCAAAAAATGAACCCTGTGGCGGCCAACCCAGGTACCGATCTGGGCTTGTGGGGCGCTTGGTTAGGGGCATGGCTGGGTGGCCTCTTGCTCAACCTCATGCCCTGTGTGTTGCCCGTATTGGCACTCAAGATGTTTGCGTTGGGGCGTGCTCAACTCAGCCCCGCCATGCGTCAATTGCAGGGGTGGGCGTATACCCTGGGCGTGCTGGTATTCATGTTGGGTTTGGGGGCGGGTTTACTGGCCCTGCGTGCCGCCGGTCAGGCGGTCGGGTGGGGCTTTCAATTGCAATCGCCTTGGGTCGTCGGTATTTTGGCCTTGCTCTTTGCCCTGATCAGCCTCAATTTATTGGGTTGGATCGAATTGGAGCGTCTCCTTCCCAGCGGCTTCGGTCATTGGTCGGCCCGACACCCTGCTGCTGACGCATTCCTCACGGGACTGCTCAGCGTGGTCGTTGCGGCCCCATGCAGTGCACCCTTTATGGGTGCCTCTTTGGGTCTGGCAGTGACTTTGCCCTGGCAGCAAGCCCTATCCGTATTTGCAGTGTTGGGACTTGGCCTGGCCAGTCCCTATTTGCTGGCTTGTTACGTTCCGGCCCTGGTGCGCTTCCTGCCGCGTCCCGGGGTGTGGATGAACCGCTTGCGTCAATGGCTGGCCGTGCCCATGCTGGCCACCGTGGTCTGGTTGACCTGGATCTTGGGGCAGCAACTCAGCGCCCCAGCCGAAGCCACCCAACAGGCGCAGGCAGCGACCACGCCCGACAGCTCGGCCGGCCAGTGGTGGCCTTGGACACCCGAAGTGGTCGAACAGGCCCGTCGGCAGGGCCGCACCGTGTTGGTCGACTTTACTGCCGCCTGGTGCATCACCTGCCAGGTCAATAAACGCACCACCCTCGAACGCCCCGAATTGATGGACGCGCTGCGCACGGGGCATGTGCTGGCTTTACGCGCCGACTGGACCCGGCATGACCCGGCCATCACGCAGGCTTTGGCCGACTTGGGACGCACTGGGATTCCGGTCTACGCCATCTACAAGCCCAATGCTGCGCCGCAGGTCTTGTCCGAGCTGATCACCCTGCAAGACGTGCTCGACGCACTCAAGTGAAAGTCACCCAGTCCTGATGTTGGGGACTGTCCAAATGGTTCAAGGTGTTGTAGCTGATCAGCCGATGCCCCTTGGCCCGATAACTCAACTCAGTCACGGCGCTGTTGCGGATGTGAAAATTCAGCTCAATCGTCGCCTGTGCTGGAGTTTGCAGCAAAAGCCCCACCGCAGTTGCAATCGGTCCCCCACTCGAAACCAGCAACACCCGCCCAGGTGAGGTGCGACAGATGTCGTCCAACACGGCGGCGATCCCGGCGCGAAAATCGACATAGGTGGGCATGCCCACAGGTTGCGCCTGACCTTGCATCCAAGCTTGCAAACCGACGCGCAAGAGCTGGAAGTGATGCCGATACAACTCGGGCGTGTCGGGTTTGGGCAAAGGCCCTGGATGTACGCTGGCAATCACCGCCGCGCTGTCGTATTCGTTGAGGCGTTCGGTGCGCAACAAAGGCCAGGCGTCGACCGGCACGCCCAAGCCTTGGGCGATGCCCTTCCAAGTTTCGTCATGGCGGCGCAAGGTGCCCATGATCACCCGATCAAACGTTCGTCCACGCTCGCGCCAATACTCACCCAGTCGGGCGCTTTGTTTCCAACCCAATTCGCTGAGTTGATCGTAGTCGTCGGCTCCAAAAGAAGCCTGCCCATGGCGGACCAAATGAACGCTACTCAAGATGACAATTCCTCCCAGCGCTCAAGGCACTGCATCAACTCGTCTTCAATCGCCGCATCGCGCTCGTGCATGCGTGCAGCCCCCAATGGGTCGGTGGTGTAAATCGCCGGGTCAGCCAAGGCCTGGCGCAAGGCCAATTGCTCGCGCTCCAACGCCTCTAGGCGGACGGGCAAACCTTCGAGTTCACGTTGCTCTTTATAGCTCAGCTTGCGTGCCGTGCGTGTTGCTGAGGCTCCCAAGGGTTTGACCTCGGCGGGTGCCGCTGGCTCGGTTTTTTGCTCGACTTTGGCCTTGGACTCATTAGGGACTGCGCTTTCGCTGCGTGACGACCACAACGCTGCCCGCCGCGACTGCGTCAGCCAGTCGTCCACCCCGCCTTCGTACTCGCGCCAACGGCCATCGCCCTCAAAGACCCATGTGCTTGTTACCACCGCATCGAGAAAGGCCCGATCGTGGCTGACGATAAATACCGTGCCCGCATAGTCTTGCACCAATTGCTCCAGCAACTCGAGTGTGTCGATATCCAGGTCATTTGTTGGCTCGTCCAACACCAACACATTCGCTGGCCGGGCAAACAAACGCGCCAACAACAGCCGATTGCGTTCGCCGCCAGACAAGGACCGCACCGGTTGCGCGGCCCGCGCCGGCGAAAACAAAAAGTCACCCAAGTAGCTCTTCACATGCTGGCGCCGTTGGCCAATCTCGATCCACTCGCTGCCCGGACTGATGAAATCTTCCAATGTGGCGTTCAGATTCAAAGCCTCGCGCTGCTGATCGTGATAGGCCACCTGCAAATTGCTGCCCCGCCGCACACGGCCCGCATCGGGCGTCAATTCGCCCAGCAACATTCGCAGCAAGGTGGTTTTGCCGACGCCATTCGGACCCAGCAACCCAATCTTGTCGCCACGCAGCACGGTCAGATCCAGGCTACGTGCAATCCACCGCTGGCTACCGTCAGCCTGCTTGAACGACTTGTCGACCCCAGTCATCTCGGCCACCAATTTGCCGCTGGGGGTACCGCTGTCGACCTCCATGCGCACCTGCCCGACTTGTTCGCGTCGCGCCTGGCGCTGCGAGCGCAAGGACTCCAGTCGTCGCACCCGACTCTGACTGCGGGTGCGCCGGGCTTCCACCCCTTTGCGCACCCAAATCTCTTCGCCTGCCAGTAACTTGTCGGCCTTGGCCTGAATCACCGACTCTTGGGCCAATTGCTCGTCCTTCAAAGACCGATAGCGCGTGTAGTTGCCCGGGTACGAACCCAATCGACCCCGATCCAACTCGACAATGCGTGTGGCCACCCGATCCAAAAAAGCCCGATCATGGGTAATCACCACTAGGCTACCGCGAAATTCCAGCAGCACATCTTCCAACCAGGCGATGCTGTCCAAATCGAGGTGATTGGTCGGCTCATCGAGCAACAACACTTGCGGGGCTTGTACCAAGGCCTGCGCCAGCGCCACCCGCTTGGCTGTGCCCCCCGACAGCGTACCCAAGGTGTCGCTGCCATTCAAGCGCAAGCGCTGCAAAGTTTCCTCCACCCGCTGCGACCAATTCCATCCCTGATGAATCTCAATCAAGTTTTGCAAGCGGTCCATATCGCCTTCGCCGCGCTCATAAGCCGCCAGCCAGGCTCGCACCTCGCCCAATCCTTGCGAGACCACATCAAACACCCTCGCTTCGGGGTCCAAGTCGGCTTCTTGCCCGACATAGGCGCGCCGCAAGCCTTGGGCCAGCTGTACTTGCCCGTCGTCGGGCATTTCCAGTCCGGCCAAAATGCGCAATAGCGACGACTTACCCGCTCCGTTGCGCCCGATCAACCCCACTCGTTCCTGCCCGGCCAGCGAAAAATCAACCCGGTCCAGCAAGGGCAGGTGTCCATAGGCCAATTGAGCCTGTTGCAGCGTGATCCAACTCATGCGCTCATTATCGAGGGCAAAAGTTTTTTTCTGCCCGACGATGGACAGGTGCTGTTTTTGTGGTTAGAATGCAAGGCTTCGCTCCAAACAGGGGTTGAGAAATAATTTGCCGAAGTGTTGACAACAGCGATTTTTCTGTGTCATAATCCAAGGCTCAGCTGAAATCAGCGGTGTGTGCAAAAGAGTCGATGCCAATGAGGAATCGATTGAGATCAAAGCATCCAACACCGGTGACCATCAGTAAAAACCCTTGAGTTTGACAGGTCTTCTTAAAGCGTGTCATAATCTAAGGCTCTGCAAAACACAGGTTGTTTCGCAAAAGGCGCAGTGGCATCGACCACAAAGCCAATTGGTTCATTAAAAATCTACAGCCGATAAGCGTGGGTGTTTTAAGGCGATTGCCAAGGTTCTAGTAACCAAAGTCGAAAGACTTTTTAAAACACTCATGAGAATAGAAGTGAAGTTCACTTCAATTCCGTTTTTATGAG
>CAYMJT010000042.1:7758-18942 GCA_964390775.1 uncultured Bordetella sp. | reverse complement strand
TTGAAGAAGCGCTCAACGCCTTTGTGCCTGAAGCTTCGGATCATGCGCCGATTGTAGCGTATGGCGCTACGCACAGCAAGTTGGGTGTTTCTTGACCGTCTGTTCGAATCCCCGCCGCAACCAAAAACAGGGGACCCAAAAACTGTGCAAGTTATTTATACAATCCCTTTTGCCCCGCCAGCAACCCTTGTAGATCGTTGATTTACAGGGGTTTTTTCTTGCCCATTTTGTTTGTCCCCACATCCTGCCCCACATTCTGAAAGTGTCGGGAAAAACCTACATGATGCCGATTGATAGCGGTTCGGAAATTCAGGGATTAAAAAAGAGAACGCGCGGCATTTGTAATAGCGCACATACGCCAGCCCAGTCGCCATTGGGTCGGTGACGGCCAGCGGTGCCGATCTGGTGACGCACATCCTTTACCCCCCCATCAGTTCCCATTGCCCGTATCGATTTGTTACTTATAGATTAAAATAATGTGATTTAGTGTAGTAAAGTAATCACATTGGCCTAGCGGCATCTGGCTACCCGGTGCGGTCGCACCACATCCAAGATCACATGGGGTTAGAGATGCCGCATAAATCTGTTGTGACGCCTTTGCAGTCGTCAACTGAATCCAGACAAGCGCGGGCTAAACCCGGTAAACACGGTTACAAGCATCAGCTTTTCTATGGCGATAACTTGGATGTGTTGCGTAAAAAAATCCCAAGTGAAAGCGTTGATCTTTGCTACATAGATCCGCCCTTTAATTCCAAACGTAATTATTTTCAGATTTACAACAATATCGGTACGGATGGTGGCGATCAGGCTCAGGCTCAGGCATTCATGGACACATGGCAATGGGGCGATGAAGCGGCCAATGGCTTGAATTACATCACCGATGTTGTGAATTTGAACAATGGCAAATTCACCAAGCAAACGGTGGCATTGATCAGAGGATTAGAGCAAGTATTGGGTCGCAGTGACCTGCTCGCATACCTTGTTCATATGACACTACGGATAGTGGAAATTCATCGAGTTCTAAAGCCCACTGGCAGCTTTTATTTGCACTGTGACCCTACGGCAAGCCATTACCTGAAGTTGGTCTGTGACAGTGTGTTCTGTGCCGATGGTAACGGTGGAGATTTTAGAAATGAAATTGTATGGTGTTATCGAGGTATGCCATCAAAATCAAAAAGGTTCCAAGGTAAGCATGACACAATATTTTTTTACTGGAAGAGCCAAATATCAACATTTAACCAACTTTTTGATGCACCCACTGAGGGGTCATTGAAAACATTTGAAAGCGGTAAAAGCAAGGGATATAACGTCAACATTTCAAAAAAGATGGCTACTGTTTTTGATTGGGATTTGTACAACAAGGCCGTTCAAGAAGGGAAAATTCCAAAAGATTTAAATCCAGTCGAATTTTCTGGGGGAGAGCCTCCAATGAAGGATTGGTGGGAAATTAAAATATTAGGGGGACCTACAAATAAAGAGCGCTTAGGCTACCCCACTCAAAAGCCTGAGGCACTTCTTGAACGCATCATCAAAGCCAGCAGCAATGAAGGCGATGTGGTTCTTGATGCCTACTGTGGATGCGGCACCACGGTGGCCGTGGCTCAAAGACTTGGGCGCAGATGGATAGGCATAGACATTACCTATCAATCCATCAGCTTGATTTTGAAAAGGCTCGAAGATCGATACCCCGATGAATGGCCAGCAATTCAAAATGAAATGTTACTCGATGGAGTGCCTAAGGACATTGAATCGGCCAAGGCACTTGCTCAGCGTAGAGATGACAAAACACGCAAAGAATTTGAAAAGTGGGCAGTACTCACATACTGCAATAATCAAGCGCGCATCAACGATAAAAAAGGCGCAGATGGTGGCATCGATGGCGAAACCTATTTCTTGACCGATAAGGCAGAGAATGGCAAGGTCGTTTTTCAGGTCAAGTCAGGTACGGTTCATCGTTCAGCCATTGCAACACTGAACCATGATCGTTCTAGAGAAGGCGCCGAAATAGGCATTTTGATAACTTTTGGCAAGCCAACAAAACCCATGATCAATGAAGCCCGACAAGTTGGGAAGTACAGACATCCGGTGCTTGATTGGGAAGGTGATCGCATTCAAATTATTACCGTTGAAGAGTTGATCAATGGTAGGCGTATTGACCTGCCTACAGTGCGGCAATTGGTGAAACGCGCAGATGCTTATGGCGATTCGGACAAGCAGCAGCCATTGCTTTGATGGTTCGGAATATGCAATTCATGTGGATACGGCCAACCCGCTAGCCATTGTCACGGTATCGCCCTTGGACAGTCGCAGTAGGTCGGCCTGTGCCTGGTGGTCAAATGCGATCACAACGCACAAGTGGCCCTCTGCCGTCGGTCGTTGAAACCCGGACGGTATTCAAGGGGGCCTGAAGCACCTATGGAAGACCCTATATTGACAGGGGATTCAGGCGTTTATAGCCTTTGGTGATCAAACGATCAAATCCTGTGTTTTGGCGCGAGCCTGAGGTCCAAGCTGTGATGTCCCGACTGACCCACAAACTTCCTGTTGCTTTGAGCAAGGTCTTTGTCTCCTTTATTTCGACCTTGTTGTTGACCATTCATGCGCCCGCTTGGGCCTCGGATTGGCCCAACCGGGCCATCACTCTGATCGTGCCCTTTGCCGCAGGCGGGGGCTCAGACACCATCGCGCGCATCCTTGCTGGTCCATTAAGCGAAAGCCTCAAAGTGCCTGTGGTGGTGCAAAACCGGGCTGGAGCCGGCGGCAACATCGGTATCGGTGCCGCGGCCAAATCGGCGCCAGATGGATACACCTTTTTGGTCGCCTCGAGTGCTTTGTTGATTAACCCCAGCTTGTACAAAAATGTGCCTTATGACCCACTCAAAGACTTTGTGCCTTTGGTCAATGTGGGCGTGGCGCCCGATGTGATGATCGTGCCCGCAGATTCCAAAATCAACACGTTCGCAGATTTCGTTGAGCAGGCCAAGGCCAGCCCTGGCAAATTGAACTGGACCTCGCCAGGTGCGGGTACCGCGCCATTTCTGGTCACTGAGAACATCATGACCCGACTGGGTTTAAACCTGGTGCATGTGCCGTTTCCTGGGGCCGGTCCGGCCACGCTGGCCGCCATTGGAGGGCAAGTGGATTTGTATACCGCCAATATAGGTTCGGTGCTGGCTCAAATCAAAGCCGGAAAACTTCGCGCGATCGCCCAAACTGGCGGTGTGCGCTGGCCCGAACTTCCCAATGTGCCGCGTCTGGAAGAACTGGGCGTGCCTGCGCTAATGGGTGTCATCTCAGAGAACAATCAATCGCTGTACTCGCCCGCGGCAGTGCCTGCTGACATCACCAAAAGGGTGGCAGATGAAGTACAAGCCATTTTGAGGCGACCTGATATTGCAGAAAAAATCAACAAATCGGGTTTGGGTGTGGTCAACGAAGGGCCAGCCGAATTTCAGAATAGGGTGGTTCGTGAATTGAAGATGTACAAAGACGTCATCGAGAAAATCGGGATCAAACTGTGAAGTCTGCACTCCAAGGCTTGAAGGTGGTTGAATGTGCCACCGTCGTAGCTGCCCCCTTGTGCGGTCGATTGCTGGCCGACTTTGGGGCCCAAGTGTTGCATGTCGAACACCCCCAAAAAGGCGACCCGCTGCGCGATTTCGGTTTTACCAAGGACGGCATCAACCCTTGGTGGAAGTACTACGGCAGAAACAAAAAATACATCACTCTCGATATTTCCAAACCCAAGGGCAAGGAATTGTTGTATCAGTTGCTGTCCGATGCCGATGTGTTTATCGAAAATTTCAGGCCAGGCAAACTCGAGGAATGGGGCATCCATTTTGAGGACCTGCAAAAAATCAACCCTCGCCTCGTCATGGTGCGTATCTCTGGTTATGGACAGACCGGGCCCTATAGCCAACAACCTGGCTTTGGCACCATCGCCGAGGCCATGAGCGGATTTGCTGAAATGACCGGCGAGGTCGATGGAAATCCCACCTTGCCACAGTTTCCCTTGGCCGATACCTGCGCGGGCTTTTATGCCGCCATGTCGGCCATGTTTGCCATTTATCACCGCGATTCCGTCGGGGCTGGCAAGGGGCAGGTGATAGATGTCAGCATTCTTGAGAGCCTGTTCTCAATCCTGGGTCCCAATGCCTTGGTTCAACAGCTCACCGGGCAATCCCCTAAACGCATCGGCAACAAAGCCCCGACCTCATCGCCTCGCAACATATACCCCACGAAAGACCAGGGCTGGATCGCCATTGCAAGTGCCACCCAATCGACAGCGGTGCGTTTGTTTGAATTGATGGGCAAGTCCGAGTTGCTTCAAGACCCGCGCTTTAGCACCAATGGCAATCGGGTCAAACATTCCAAGCTGGTCGACGAGATCGTTAGCGCCTGGACGACTCAGTACACGCGCGACGAACTGGCGCGACTCTTGCGGGACAACGAAGTGCCCTTCGGACCGGTGAACAATGTCGAAGACCTTTTGAACGACCCGCATGCCCAATTCCGTGACATGATTATCAGCAAAGCAGACCACGATGGCAGGGTCTTGCGCATGGAAGGCGTGTTCCCCAAGCTCAGCATGACCCCAGGTGAGGTGCGTCATTTTGGGGGTGATTTGGGGGCCGACAACGCTGCAATCTACACCGATTTGGGTCTGACAGCCCAAGATATTGAAATGCTCCAAAAAGACAAAATCATCTAGGCTCACCATGAAATACCCTCTGATCACCCTGTACGTTCCAGGAAACAAAGCCGAACTGATCGCCAAAGCCCCCAAATACAAACCCGATGCGGTGATTCTGGATTTGGAAGATGCCGTACCCGAATCTCTCAAGGCGTCGGTGCGTACTCAACTGGCTCATATCATTCCCGACTATCCTCTGCCTACGCTGGTGCGAGTCAACAACGACGAGGCCTATCTGGAGCAAGACGTCGAAGCCGTCGCGGTCAAAGGCTTGTATGGCATCGTCCTGCCCATGGTCGAAACAGCAGACCAAGTGAGGTTGGTCGATCAAGTTTTGACGCGGCGCGAAACCGAGTTGGGCTTGCCATCAGGTACTTTCAAAATTCTGATCATGATCGAAACTCCATTGGGGGTCATTCGTTGCTATGAGAACTGCAAAGCCAGCCCCAGGGTCGAGAGTGTCGTCTTTGCCAGTGCCGAAGACGGCGACATGCAAGCTGAATTGAAGTGCGCATTTTCGAGCGATGGGTACGAAATGATGTACCCCAGGGCCAAATGTCTGCACGACGCTCGGGCGGCCAAATTGCCATACGTGCTGGATGGTGCCTACAGCGGCGTCAAGGACATGGCCGGGCTGGAACTCGACTGTGTGGTGTCGCGCAGGCTGGGTTATGACGGCCGCACGCTGATTTACCCAGGGCATCTGGAACTTGCCCGAAAAACCTACGCCCCCAGCGCCGAGAGCATTCGCCATTACACCGAGTTGGTCCGCATTTTCGATGCCAATTTGCAAAGTGGTAGCGCTGCCATCGTCTATGAAGGCAAGATGATTGATTACGCCATGTATAAAAAGGCCAAGATTTTTCTGAAAAACGCCGCGATGTACTTCGATTGAACTGACCTGACCATGACCGATCTGTCCAGCGTCAAAGACCAGGTGGCTCTCGTGACTGGTGGCACCCAGGGGATCGGATTGGCCTGCGCCCAAAGGCTGCTCGCTGAGGGGGCTAAAGTGGCCATCCTGGGGCGCAATGAGTCTGTGGGTGCACAGGCCTTGATCGATTTGAAGCCGATCTCGCCCCATCTGGTATTTATTCAGGCAGATTGCACCCTCAAGGCCGATGTCGCACACGCCGTCAAAGAGGTGGAACGGCTTTGGGGGACGATACACATCTTGGTTCATTGCGCAGGCGGTTTTTTGTCTAAGCCCACGCTCGAAGACCTTTCCGAAGCAGACTGGCGACAGGGCATCGATTGGAATCTGACCTCGTCATTTTTAGCCGTGCAGGCCGTCGTCCCGATCATGAAAAAAAACACCTATGGGCGCATAGTCAATGTGGCATCGGTCGCAGGGCGTGCGGGCGTTGCCACCGCACCGATCGACTATTCAGCCTCCAAAGCCGCGGTCACGGTGCTGACCCAGCGACTGGCGCTGGAGTTGGCCCCCATGGGCATCACCGCCAATGTGGTCGCGCCCGGTACGACAGAAACCCCTCGGGTGATCGGATTGGGTTCCCAGCGGATGCAAGACATCTCTGCCCGAATTCCGGTCGGTCGTTTGGGGAAGCCCGAAGAAATCGCCCACGCCATATATTATTTCTGCACCCCGGGTGCTGGCTTCACGACCGGAGCGGTACTCGATGTCAACGGTGGTCTCTGGACGGGTGCTTGAATTCAATTTGAACTTGAAACCATGAGATCAGTCGTCCTCACCAGATCTGCCCCTGTCTTTTTTGATACACCTGCATTGCACTGGTTGACGGGCCTATTGATCGTCGTGCTGACCTGGTTCGGTATG
This sequence comes from uncultured Bordetella sp., assembly GCA_964390775.1. GTDB lineage: Bacteria > Pseudomonadota > Gammaproteobacteria > Burkholderiales > Burkholderiaceae_C > Limnohabitans. Next base: position 12,451 of record CAYMJT010000042.1, on the reverse strand, counting down.
GGCGGCATGGCCACAGCCGCAGGCGACCCCAGTTACCCGGCCAAAACCATCAGGCTGGTCTTGCCTTACCCGGCCGCAGGCGGGGCCGACAGTCTGGCTCGGCCTCTGGCCAGTCAGCTGTCGCGCCGACTTGGGCAAAGCGTGGTGGTCGATAACAAGGGTGGGGCAGGGGGCAATATCGCCATGGAATACGTGGCCCGATCGCCTGCCGATGGCTACACCCTGATGCTGGCCTTGACCCCCCAATTGGCGGTCAATGGCGCCCTGTATGCCAAGCTGCCCTACGACCCGATACAGAGCTTCACGCCCATCTCACTCATCGGTGAGGCGCCCTACCTGTTGCTGGTGCATCCCGGCCTGTCGGTGAACCATCTAAAAGATCTGTTGGCCCTGGCCGCCCAAGAAAAAGGCCAGCTGGCCTATGCCTCATCGGGCAGCGGCAGCGGCGGTCACATGGCGGCCGAACTGTTGATACACATGACGGGCATCCCCATGACCCACATCCCCTACAAAGGGGGCGGGCCTGCCTTGTCGGATGTGCTGGCCGGGCATGTGAAAGTCATCTTTGCACCAGCCGCCAGTTCGCTGCAATACATCCAGTCGGGCAAACTGAAAGCACTGGCGGTATCGGGTCAAAAAAGACTGTCCAGCTTGCCGGACGTGCCCACCATGGCCGAGGCCGGTGTACCGGGATATGACTCGAACGTTTGGTATGCCTTGATCGCCCCAGCACATACCCCCAAAGAAGTCGTGCAACGCCTGCATGGCGAGCTGCTGCAAACGCTGAAAGACCCGGCCTTCAAGGTCTTGATGACCACCAACGGCATCGAGCCCATTGGTTCCACGCCTGACGAATTGTCGGTCTACGTGACCCAGGAGATGACCAAATGGTCGAAAGTCGTGAAAAGTGCGGGGATGAAACCCGAATGAGACCCGTCGCACCTTGGTTCCATCTGGGCTACATCATCCCGCACCGATATACCGATCTGGACGGATATCAGTTTTACCGGGTGGCGCCCGAGGGCATGATGCTGGTGACCACTGGGCTCAATCTGGCCGAATACACCCTCGAGTCGGTTGAGGCACAAATGCCCGCTTACTATTCGGCGCTTGATTTGTTGGCGCACAAACCGGTCGACCGCATCTCGCTCAGTGGCGTCCCGGTGGCTGCGGCTTTGGGGCGAAAACGCATGTTGGCCTTGCTCAAAGAATCCAGCGACAGAACAGGCCTGCCGTGTGACACCGATGCCGAGGCGCACATTGCCACGCTCCAGCATTTGGGTGTGACCCGAATCGCTTTGGCTTCGCGCTGGTCTGAGGCCGTCAATCAGGGCTTGACGGCGTATTTGGCCGATGCCGGCATCGAGGTGCTGGTGTGCAAGTCCAAAGGGCGCTCGCTGTCGCAAAACAAGTCGGCCAATGCCTTGGCCGATCACGAGTTGGCCTTAACCTTGGGGCGCGAGGCGCTCAACGCGGCCCCAGACGCCCAGGCCTTGCTGATGCCGGGCGGGCTGTGGTTTGCCATCCATGCCGTGCCGATGCTCGAACAAGAGTTCGGCAAACCCGTGTTGCTCAATATCCTCAGCACCACTTGCAGCGCCTTGCGATCCGCCCCCAAACGGTTCGAACCAGCCATTCCCCGAGCCGATGCCCATTGGGGGATGGTGTTGTCCAGCGCCTATCAGGATGGTGCCTAAAAGATGCACTCTAAAACGATATTTTTTTCGAGATCGCCCATGATGAAATCAAGACCCATCGCATCCATCGTTCTGGTCCCCCTGATCTGGCTGGGTGTGGCCCTCCATTTCAACCTGGCCTTGGCTCAAGATTTCCCCAAGGGGCCGGTCAAAATCATCGTGCCCTTCCCGCCGGGTGGGCCTACCGACACGGTGGGGCGATTGTTGGCACAAAAACTCCAGGAAATCTGGGGACAACCGGTGTTGCTCGATTACAAACCTGGTGCGGGTACCGCCATCGGTGTGGATTTTGTGGCCAAGTCTGCGCCCGATGGTCACACCATCGGCATGGTGAATTCGTCCTTTGCGGTCAACCAGACCTTGCGCAAAAAATTGCCGTACGACACCCAAAAAGACTTGGCCGGTGTGACCCAACTGTTTAATATGCAACTGGCCATGGTGGCCCGATCGGATGCGCCTTATAACAATTTGCGCGAACTGATGGACTATGCACGCAAAAATCCCGGCAGGCTCAATTACGGCACCCCCGGCCCTGGCAGCACCACCCACTTGGGCACCGAACTGTTGACCCGAGAAGCTGGTTTCGAGATGCAGCATATCGGCATGAAGGGCAGTGCCCCAGCGCATACCGAACTGCTGGGCGGGCGACTCGATCTGGTGGTCGATCCGTTTTTGTCGATCTTGCCGCATGTTCAGGCGGGCAAGATGAAAGTCATCGCCACCCTGGGTGACAAGCGCGTGGCTGGCTACGACTACCCGACCGTGGCCGAGATCCTGCCGGGCTTTAGTGTGGGCGCTTTGCTGGGCTTTATCGCCCCTGCGGGCACCCCCAAAGCCGTTTTGCAAAAAATTCAGGCCGACACCGCCCGCGCCCTGGCCATGCCCGATGTGCAAAAGCGAGCTCAAGATTTTGGTATGCAGGTTGTGGGATCGCGCCCCGAGCAGTTTGACGCTTTCATCGCCAGCGAGATCAAGCGCTGGGGGCGTATCATTGCCGAAGCAAAGATCGAACAGGAATGAGGTGATCAAATGGCCATCCAATTCAAGCCCTTGCATCCTATCTTCGCGGCCGAAGTCAGCGGCCTGGATTTGACCCAAGCGCCCACCGATGCGCAGTTGCGATCCATCAATGCGGCGATGAACCAATATGCTGTGTTGGTGTTTCGTGGTCAGCCCTTGACGGCGCAACAGCAACTGGCTTTTGCCAGTGCCTTTGGCCCTTTAGACATCGGGCTCAAGCGAGTTTTTAAACGACCCGAGCGATTGGAGGACGAGCGCCTGATCGATATTTCCAATGTCGATGCCAACGGTCAGGTGTCGCGTCGCGACTCACCCAAAAATTTATCCAATTTTGCCAATCAGCTCTGGCACAGCGACAGTTCTTTCATGAACCCCAGGGCGGCCTACTCGATGCTGCACTGCCTGGTCAAACCCAGCTGGGGCGGCAACACCGAGTTCGCCGATCTGCGCCACGCCTACGACACCCTGGACGAACCGACCAGGGCCGAAATTCAAGGGCTCAAAGCCGAACATTACGCCTTGCACACTCGAATCTTGTTGGGCGATGACGCGTATACCGATGAACAAAAGAAAACCATTCCGCCGGCGGTCTGGCCCCTGGCCGACACCCACCCTGGCTCAGGACGCAAGGTCTTGTTTGTCGGCGTTCATGCGCACCAAATCTTGGGCTGGCCGACCGCAGAGAGTCGAATGTTCCTGCAAGATTTGCTCGAGCACGCCACCCAGCGCGAGAACGTCTATGTGCATGAGTGGCAAGTCGGCGATTTGGTCATATGGGATAACCGAAGTACCGTGCACCGGGGGCGTCGCTATGACATCACCCAGCGCCGCGAATTGCGCCGCACGACCATCAACGACACCCCCGAGGCCATGCTCAGAGCGGCTTAATCTTTTAGGACGTCTGATCTTGACCTGCGTTCAAAAATTAATCTGGTGTGAGTGAGAAATTTTCAGTACCGAGTGCTGCCCATGAACACAATGTGCAAGATTTTCAGTGTGCTGGTTTTATACCTGAGCGGGCTTTTTGCTTTTGCAGCCGACTTCCCCAATAAACCCGTCAAAATCGTTGTTTCTGCTGCACCCGGAAGCTCCCCTGACCTGACGGCGCGGGTTTTGGCACAGCAGTTGTCTACCCTCTGGAAGCAACCGGTGGTGGTTGAAGACGTGCCAGGTGCAGGTGGAAATCTGGCTGCCGAAAAGGTGGCCAAATCACTTTCAGACGGTCACACGGTGTTGTTTTCTTCGGCGGCGGTCTTGTACTTTAACAAGGCCCTTTATCCCAAGCTCTCCTACGATCTGGAAAAAGACTTCACCCCAGTATCGCGAGTCTCCAAAACCCCCAATTTGTTGGTCGTACCCGTGAACTCGCCCTATAAATCGGTTCAAGACTTGGTTCAAGCGGCTAAAGTGAAACCGGGTGAAATCCGCTTCGGCTCTGGCGGCAGTGGATCGTCAATGCACGTGATTGCCGAAGTGTTCTCACAAAAGGCTCATGTCAAGTTCGAGCACATTCCTTACAGGTCAAGTACGCAAATGGTGCAAGAACTTTTGGCCGGACAAATCGATTTCACCTTTCAAAACATCGCGGTGGTCATGCCCTTTGTCAAAGCGGGCAAGCTGCGCGCCTTAGCGGTCACTTCTGACCAGCGGTTTTTTCTTGATCCCGCAATTCCTACCCTGAAAGAAACAGGATGGCCGATCGTCTGGGAGGGGGGATCTGGTTTATTGGTGCCCGCTGGCACCCCGACTGCCGTGGTCAGCAAAATGGCACAAGATGTCGAAACCGTATTGGGTAAACAGGAAGTGAAATCGGCATTGCAACAAAATGGTGTCGATTCCGCTCCGCTCAAAACAAACGAGTTCGCGCTATCGGTCCGTGAGATCAGCTCCCAATGGGCTGCGGTGATACGCAGCTCGGGTGCCAAGGTCGATTGACGCTCCCAGTGGTTTGCGGCTGGTTTTCTGGTTTTGGATTA
>CAYMJT010000042.1:0-7658 GCA_964390775.1 uncultured Bordetella sp. | reverse complement strand
GTCGCATGAGCGTAGTGCAAATAGCGGCAGGTCAGTTACAAAGAAAATTCACTGGAGTTGCCATCAAGGCAGTTCTTATTTGATCCAAGGATCCCTGCCAAAGCAGACTTTCATATGTTAAAAAATCTCAAAGTTCAGCGTCTCTTAGGCTTTGCCAATCCCATAGCCATATCGATCTTGGTTGCTTGCAATACCTTATTGGGTGTCGCATTTGCCGCCGAATCATCAGAGGAATCAAAACGCAGTGCCAAGACTTCAGGCGCATTCAATAAACAGGGGTTTTCAAGCGCAGGCCTGCAACGGATCGATGCATTTTTTGCTGATGAAATGGCTAAAAAGCGGGTGCCTGGTGCCGTGGTCGGCATCATGCGCCATGGCCAGGTGGTTTATCTCAAGGCATTTGGGCTACAAAACCCAGAGACCGGCGAGCCGATGCGCACCGATAGCATCTTTGCCGTGGCATCCATGACCAAACCCATGGTTGCCGTGGGCGCACTGACCTTGACCCAGCAGGGTAAGTTGCCACTTTTTTCGAGGGTCGACGCCTACATTCCTGAAGTTGGACAGATGAAGGTAGAGGTGATTGGCGCCAATGGCAAGCCAGAGCTGGCCGATCAAAAGCGGCCCATGCGTGTTCACGATTTAATGAGGCATACATCAGGACTGACCTATGGGGGAAGGCCTGATACTGCCGGTGCGGCGGCTTCACGCTACCCAGCTGGAGGTGAACTGCCAAGCATGTCCGGTACCCAGGAATTTGTTTCGCGCGTGACCGCATTACCCCTGGTCTATCAACCTGGCTCCACCTTCGAATACAGCACATCCTTTGAAATGCTTGGGGCCGTCATCGAGCGAGTGACAGAGCAAAGACTGGGAGCCTATCTCAAACATGCAATTTGGGATCCCTTGGGCATGAAAGACACCATGTTTCAAGTGCCCAACAGTCAGCGACATCGGCTTGTGCACGGTTTTTCCAAAGACCCGCTGACCGGCAAACCACAAGTTATTCATCCAGTCACCAATAATCCGACCTTTGACTGCGGTGGCGGTTGCGCCCTGAGTACCGTGCCTGACTACCTGCGATTTGGCCAGATGCTGCTCAACGGTGGATATCTCAACCATCATGTGGTATTGGGGACAGGCATGGTTCAACTCATGACCAGCAACCATCTCGACTCAAGCATCGACAATCGGGTGGCTCAAGTTGAACCACATCGTGCGGGCTACGGTTTTGGCCTTGGGGTGGCGGTCAGAACCCAAGCGGGTGTGGCCTCCGTGCCGGGTAATGTGGGTGAATACAGCTGGAATGGCGCGTACGGCACCGGATTCTTTGTCGATCCCAAGGCCAACTTAGTGGTGGTCTTTGGCACCGCTGCGCCTGGGGACTTACGTAAGTACTATCGTGAGCAAATTCAAGATCTGGTCTATGGAGCCCTGACACAATAAAGTGCAAGGCCACGGCGTCGGGTTCATTCGAGTTTGACACCTGCCGCCCAGGATACTTTGCCTCACTTGTGGATTACTTCCTTCAAAAATACGGGGGACATCACCCGGCGACGATCATGAACAGGCAAACCCTGAGATCCAAGCCAATCGGGATGATTAAGATGGGCACATTGAAATCAACAGAATCCTGGAGAATTCATGGGTAAGTATTTGGGACAAATACCACGCCGCGCCTTGTTGGGCGCCGCTGGGGCGACGGGTCTGGGATTGGCTGGCGGCTTTTTTGCTGGTATCAGCGTCGCGCAGGCCAAACCACTCACTGGGGCAGTCCCGGTGATAGACCGTTTGTCGGTACGGGTGGTGACCGACTCTTATTTTCATCAGTTCGCCGCAGCAGATTCTGTGCCGGGTTTGCAAGTGAACAGACCCATTCGGCCGCCGTCCAAAGAGCTTCCACGCACCTTGCTTAACGAGTGGGGGCTGTCCTTGCATCTTGAGTCCACGCAAGGTGCGACAACGCGACGTATATTGATGGATTTTGGTTTCAGTGCCACAGCGCTCAACAACAACCTCGAATTGTTGGGCATCGAGCCGAGTCAACTCGATGCCATGTTGTTAACGCACGGCCACTACGATCACTTTGGTGGCATGGTCGGATTTTTACAGCAGCATGCGGGCAAGCTCAAAAAAGACCTTCCCTTTTATCTAGGGGGTGAAGAATGCTTTTGTACCCGCGAAACCGGCCCGGTCAACTCGCCCAGCAATTTTGGCTCGCTCGACCGCCATGCCATCGCTAAAGCGGGCGTCCAGGTGGTGTTTGCAGAACGCGCGTCTGTGGTCGCTGACCATGCATTTACCACCGGACATATCCCCCTGGTTTCTTTTGAAAAACCCATGCAGCCCTCGCGCATGCGGGTGGGGCTCGGTGTCGACGGCTTGGGCTGCGCGGCGCAGAGCTTGCCTGCTGAAAAACAAACCCTGACCGTAGCGCCTGATGATTTCCAGCACGAACAGGCAACGTGTTTTCACCTCAAGGGCAAAGGGCTGGTCGTGTTGGCCTCTTGCGGTCATCGCGGCATCGTCAATTCGGTGCGCGCGGCCATGCAGGTGTCGGGCATTCGTCAAGTACACGCGATCATTGGCGGCTTTCACCTGATGCCTATGCCGGCCGATTATGTGAAAACCACAGTGGCTGAACTCAAATCACTGAACCCCGACTTTCTGATCCCGATGCATTGTTCAGGATTGCCTTTTTATGAAGAGGCCAAAGCGCAGATGCCAGGCAAAGTGCCTTTGGCTTCGACGGGCACGACTTTCACGCTGGGGTAAATGAGTTGGCTTAACAAAGCTGATTGCCCTGAGTTTGAGATCTCAATCTCTACCCAGCGTGACTTCATTGGCACTGATGATGCGTGGGCAAATACTTAGACCGACCTCATCCATGGGGTGAATGCCAATAGCAGAGCGCCAGGTCTTTGTGATAGCCTGACCTGAAGACCCGTTTGGTCAAAACCCTGGCTTAGCTCATTGGCCCAAACGAGTTCTGATATATACACTTGGAGACAAAAAATGATTGATCGACTCAAACACCGGTCTGTGCGGCAATGGTTTTTGTTGGGGCTTTTAGTCCTGCCCATGGCGTCCGCTTGGTCTGGGACCAGTATCTTGTTCATTGGAAATAGTTTCAGTTTCGCCTGGGGTTCTCCGGTGCGCTATTACCGTGCCAACACAGTGACCGATCTTAACCATCTGGGCATAGGGGGCGTGCCCGCATTGTTCAAGTCGTTTACCGATCAAGCGGGTTTGGATTGGGATGTTTATCTGGAAACACAACCCGGCGTGGGAATCGATTGGCACTTTGATAACAAACTCAGCACCCTGGGACAGCGGCCATTTGACAAGGTGACCATGATGGGCTTTAGCACCATGGACCCTAAAAAACCGGGCGATCCAACTGTGCTGATTCAAAGTGCCAAAGCCATGGCCGAATATTTGCACTCACGCAATCCTCAGGTCGACATTCAGTTGGAGGCCACTTTCCCAAGAGCTGATCAGGTCTATGACGCCAAAGGGGCTTGGTATGGAAAAACCATTGAAGACATGGTGCGTGATGTACGCGCTGGAAATGACAAGGCGGCCGCAATTCATCCGGCCATCAAAGGAGTGGTTCCAGTGGGTGAAGCCTGGCAACGTGCCATTCAGACCGGGGTGGCCGACCGGAACCCTTACGATGGCATAGACGCGGGCAAAGTCAATTTATGGACTTACGATCACTATCACGCCAGCATGTACGGTTATTACCTCAAGGCGCTCGTGATGTTTGGACATTTCACAGGACGTGATCCCCGATCTCTGGGGCCCAACGAATGTTCCGGATTTGAATTGGGCTTCTCTGTGGCTCAGGTTTTGGCATTGCAACAAGTTGCATTTGATCAGTTGGCCAGCAGTCGTGGTCTTCAGCCAGCACCGTTTCAACCCAGCGGCAAGGAAGCTCCCCAGCGCTGCCAATCTAAGCGTTGAAATGGCAAACATGAAAATATACAAAATTGCAACCATCCCCGGCGACGGCATCGGCAAAGAAGTCGTGCCCGCTGGCGTTCATGTCATGCAAAAGTTGGCCCAATCCGATGGCCATTTGAAATTTGATTTCGAGAATTTCGAATGGGGCGGCGATTATTATCGCCAGCACGGTGTGATGATGCCTGCCGATGGATTGAAAGACTTGATCACCAAAGACGCCATCTTGTTTGGTTCTGCGGGTGACCCACACATTCCTGATCATGTGACCTTGTGGGGCTTGCGCCTGAAGATTTGCCAAGGTCTGGATCAATACGCCAACGTTCGACCCACCCGCATATTGCCTGGCATCGACGCGCCCTTGAAACGTTGTCGTCCCCAAGATCTCGATTGGGTCATCGTGCGTGAAAACTCCGAAGGCGAGTACGCCGGGGTGGGCGGTCGAGCGCACCCGGGATTGCCGCTCGAAGTGGCCACCGATGTCAGTATTTTGACTCGGGGTGGGGTTGAGCGCATCATGCGCTATGCCTTTAAATTGGCGCAATCGCGCCCGCGCAAGCATCTGACGGTGGTCACCAAAAGCAATGCGCAACGCCACGGCATGGTGATGTGGGATGAAATTGCCGTGCAAATCGCGGCTGAATTTCCAGATGTGCATTGGGACAAAGAATTGGTTGACGCTTGCACGGCCCGCATGGTCAACCGACCGGCCTCGTTGGATACCATCGTGGCCACCAATTTACATGCCGACATTCTGAGCGATCTCGCGGCCGCGTTGGCTGGAAGTCTGGGTATTGCCCCCACGGGCAACATCGACCCAGAGCGGCGTTTCCCGAGCATGTTCGAACCCATCCACGGCTCAGCATTTGACATCATGGGGCGTGGCTTGGCCAATCCCATCGGGACCTTTTGGTCGGTGGTGATGTTGCTCGAACATGTGGGCGAGCCAGCTTCGGCGCACAAGTTGATGCAGGCCATCGAAACGGTGACCGCCAACCCGGCCTTGCACACGGCAGACTTAGGGGGCAAGGCCAAAACCGCACAGGTCACTCAAGCAGTCTGTGACCTGCTCTGAGCCATGCGCGTTGACCGCTGCCCCTCATTGTGCTTACCCAGACCTACCCAGGAGAAAATTGCCATGCGCGTGGACTTCCGATTTAACCTTCTGCTTGCCTTTGTCTTGACCACCCTCGGTGTTTGGAACGCTGCTGGGGCGCAAGAATTCCCACAAGCCTCCCGCAATATCACTTTCGTGCTGCCCTACGCCGCAGGTGGGCCCACTGACAAAGCGGCACGGGATTTGGCTCAAGCCATGAGCAGGGCCATGGGCGGACATCCGATCGTGATCGAAAATGTCACGGGCGCTTCGGGCAGTATCGGGACAGCCAAAGTGGCCCGAGCCACTAACGACGGGTACACCCTGTTGTTTACCCATATTGCCCAAGCCACACTGAGTTCTTTTTTTCGCAAGCTCCCCTACGATGTCGAAAAGGACTTTGAGTATTTGGGCATGGTCAGCGAAAACCCGATGAACCTGATCGCTCGCCCCACCTTGGCGGCCAATCATTTTTCTGAATTGGTGCAGTGGTTGCAAGCCAATAACGGCAAAGTCACCATAGGCAACGCCGGGCCGGGATCGGCCTCGCACTTATGCGGCATGATGTTGCAGTCGGCGCTCAAGATCAATATGGTTCCAGTCCCCTACAAAGGCACGGCCCCGGCCATGACGGATCTGATGGGCGGACAAATCGATTTGATGTGTGACCAGACCACCACGACCATCGCCCAAGTCGAGGCCAAAAAGGTCAAGTCGTACGCAGTGACCACCCCCGTGCGATTGAGCAACCCCGCCCTCAAAGATATGCCCACCTTGAATGAGTTGGGCTTGAAAGATTTTTATGTCGCCATTTGGCAAGGCTTGTATGCCCCCGCTGGTACACCCCCGGCGATATTGACCAAACTCAATCAGGCCCTCAAAACCGCAGTCAAAGATCCCGAGTTCATCCGTCGCCAGGAAAGCGGCGGCGCCACCGTCTTTACCGATTCGAGGGTCGAGCCTGCGGCCCACAAAGCGTTTGTGCTGTCTGAATCTGCGAAATGGGCGCCCATCATCAAGGCCAGTGGAGTCTATGCCGACTAGACCTCAAACCGCCAGAACCTCAGGCGCTTTCGGCCACCGCATCCCCCCAAGGTGACATGACTTCGGTACAACCCATATTCAGGCCCTGCTGACGCAGCACACCTGCCGGGCAGGCAAATGCGTAAGGAAAGACGGTTCGCCGCACGGCCGTGATGGGCATGACCTGCGCCAGGGCCTGCACAATCTCTGGGGCCAGGTCTTGGTCCACCGTGATCTGCTCACCCCCGCTGACATCGATGCGTGGTTGGTGGAAGGCCTGCTCCAGCGTCATGTGGTGGTCGAGCAAAAACGAGCTCAACTGCAGCACTGCCCCCAAGATCTTGCGCCCGCCCGAAGCCCCCAGGGCGAACTGGCGCCCATCCTCACCCACGCCCACCACAGGGCAATAGTTGGCCAGCACCCTTTTATTGGGGGCCAGCGAGTTGGCTTTGCCGGGCTCAGGGTCGAACCACATGATGCCGTTATTCATTAGAAACCCGGTCGATGGTGACACCACACGCGAGCCAAAGATCGACAGCAGCGTCTGGGTGACGGCGCACATATTGCCGTGCCGGTCCACCACGCTGAAATGTGTGGTGCAGCCAGGGGCCTTGGGCGACTCATGGTCTCCCATATCGCTCAGACGGGTGCGAAAGGCAGCCGCCAAGGTGCGAGCGATCGCCTCGTAGGCCTGTGCGTCGGCACCTTGGCCAGTGGGTAAAAAGGCTTGCTCCAGCAATTGCAGCGCCTGTGCAAAGGTGGGTCCACCGGTGAGTCCTGGCGCCGCATGGAGGTGACCGCCACGGTAGGGTACCGTCAAGGGTTCGACCCACTGCGCCTGATATGCGGCCAAGTCGGCTTCGGCCAGACAGCCGCCTTTGGCTTGCACATCTTGGGCCAGTGCACGCGCGAGGGAACCTTCGTAGAGCGCACGGGGACCCTCGATGGCGATGGTTTGCAACGAGGCAGCAAGGGCGCGCTGGTCGAGTCGGCGTGGCGTGGTGCCGGTCCAAGAGCCCATGATGGGCCATGTACCCTCGTCCAGAAACATCGCTGCGGCATGGGGGTCCAGGGACAAGGCCTTGGCGCTGGATGCGGTCACCAGACCAGAGTACCAGTCAACCAGTAAGCCTTCCCTAGCCATTTGCACAGCAGGCTGCACCAGTTCGCGCCATGGTTTGCGGCCATAGCGCTCGTGGGCCAGACCCATGCCCGAGACCACGCCGGGCACGGCCACGGCTGTGGCACCTTGCACATTTCGGTCACCCACCACCGCTGGCCAGGGGAACAGGTCGGAACTCGGGCCAGCGCCGCTCAAGGGGTAGTCCTTGGGGTTGAGCCCGCGTGGAGACCGCATGCCGTAGTCCACGACCTGAGCGCGCCGCTCGTCGGCCCGCCACAGCACCATGCACCCGCCGGCCATGGCACCACTCATCCAGGGCTCGACCACACCGAGAGCGAATGATGTGGCCACGGCCGCATCCACCGCGTCACCGCCAGCAGCCAGCACAGCCGCTCCAACCTGGGCCGCGCGTTTGTGCTGCGAGGCCACCACACCGGCTGGGGTGGCGATCAC
>CAYMJT010000041.1:2349-19300 GCA_964390775.1 uncultured Bordetella sp. | reverse complement strand
ACCCATCGACCAATACAAACAACATCAACTTGAAGGGCATGGAAATCATCATGGGGGACAACATCATCATGCCCATGGACATCAGTACGCTGGCCACGATCAAATCGATGACCACGAAGGGGATGTAAATCAGGAAGCCGATGGTGAAAGCGCTTTTCAACTCAGACGTCAAAAAAGCGGGGACCAGGGTTGTAAATGGGACTTCCTGCGGGCTAGAGACGGCTTTGTTGCGGGCGATTTCCATGAACAGCGCAATATCGTCTTCTCGGGTCTGTTGCAGCATGAAAGAACGGATGGGTTTCTCCGCCAGGCCCAAGGCTTTGTCGAACGGCATGTTCTGATTCATATAAGGCAGTACCGCGCTGTTGTACACATCGGTCAGGACGGGGGACATGACAAAAAAGGTCAGAAAAATGGCAATCCCGACCAACACCATATTGGGCGGTGTTTGACCCGTACCCAGGGCCTGCCGCAAAATCGATAGCACGATGATGATGCGTACAAAGGCCGTCATCATCAAAAAGATCGACGGCAATAGCGACAACAAGGTCATCAGAGCCAGCAATTGCAGGCTCAGGCTGTATTGGGTGCCGCGTGAAGTATTGCTGGCAATCAAGGCAGGTAATTCGGGTGCGGCCCAAACCAGCGCCGGGCACAGGGCCAGCGTCAACAGCATCCACCAGCGTTTCATGATTGACGTCTCCGCAACCACTCCGCAGTGGATTCGGCGGCGCTGGGCAGAACATGCAGAGGACGTATTTCCCCCGGGGTCACCCCCACCATCAGGTCTTGCTCATCGCAGCGAATCAGAAGAATTTTTTGCCGTGCCCCCAAAGACACAGACTCCAGAATTTGTAATCTTTGAGAGTTGCTGCGTTTGCGCAAACCGCCCTGCATCTGAACTTTTTTAAGACCCCACAAGGCGGCCAAAAGCAAGCCGATGACCAGCCCGAAGCTGATCAAATATTGGGCAATGTCCAAGGCGGCCATGGCGCTGCATTCAAGACTGGATCAGAGTTTTTCCAGTCGTTCCGAGGGCGGTACCACCCGGGTCAGGCGGATGCCATAGCGATCGTTGACCAGGACCACCTCGCCTTGTGCCACCACGGTGTTGTTGACCAGCAAATCCAAAGGCTCTCCGGCGATGCGGTCCAATTCCACGACGCTACCTTGACTCAGGCGCATTAAATCTCGAATTTTGATCACGGCGCGCCCGACTTCGATCGACATCGTGACCGGTATGTTTTGCAGTACATCGAGTTGAATCTGACCTTCGGCTTCTTGATTGGGTGTGACTTCGCTCATATGAATACTCCCTTGGGGCGCTCAGCCCTGCTTGGTTCCCACATCGGGTAATTGAATGGAATTAACAATCTTGATGGCTAATTGACTACCCAGGTTGCCGACTTCGACATCGAAAACCGGCATATCTCGGATTACCACGCGGGCGTGCTCGGGTTTTTTGAAATAGAGCACATCGCCTTCTTTCATGGTTTGAATCTGGCGTGCGGTTTGCGACAAACTTCCCAAAAGGACTTGCATCTCCAGGCTCGAGTCGTAAACGGCCTCTGTCAATTGACGGCGCCAGACCTTGTCCGATTCCTCGTCGCCATCACCTGTCTGCACCCGGCTGCGCAACACATCACGAACCGGCTTGAGGGCCATATACGGAATGACCAGGTCTATGAATCCACCGGCGCTATTTTGATGATCGGATTCAAATCGGTTTAGCACCACGAGATCGCTTTCATCGGCGATTTGGGCAAACTGCGGGTTGATTTCCGAGCTGACATGCTCGAAATCGATCGTCGTCACGGGTGACCAGGCTTCTTTGAAAGAGCGAAAGACCAGTTGCAAAATGATCTTGATGATGCGCGATTCGGTGGGGGTGAACAAACGACCGGGGGGTAATTGGGCAACCCCTTTGCCGAAGCCGCCAAAGAAACTGTCCAAGGAGCTGAAAATCAGGCCAGGCTCAATGACCACCATGGCATAGCCGCGCAACGGCGCCATGCGTATGATGTTGACCGATAGGGGGGCTTTGAGGTCCCTCAGATATTCACCGAATCGAACGATTTGTGCATGACCGGGATTCATGCGCGGGCTGGTGCGCAATACTTCCAACATGCCCAGACGGAACAGCCGGATGAAGCGCTCGTTGATCATGTCCAGCGAGCCGACGTTCACGCCCAAGCTGCTGTCTTCCGACGCCAGATCGTGCTTCTTGACGTTTGCTTCGGTGTTGAAACCCGAGTCCACTTCGATGCTGCCGTTCTTAACCCCTTCGGTCAAAGCGGCAATTTCGTCCTGACTCAGGAGAGGGGCTGAATCGGCCATGTGCGTCTCAATTCAAGCAAAAATTACTGCACCACAAACTGGGTGAAATAAACCTCTTCGATGCCACCAAAATCTTCGTACTTGGTGAGCAAGGCGTTCAAGCCATCACGGATCTTGGCCGCTAGTTCCTTGCGGAATTCGGGTTTGGAGATATCGGCTTCGGTGGTTTGGCGCATGATGTCCAGCGCCACTGAGCGTAAAGCCATTTCATGCTTTTTGACATTTTTGAAGACGCGATCATCATAGAAAGTCATCAGCCCCAGGTTGACCGACATGACTTTGCGCGAACCGGTGACGTTGGCCAGCAGGTTTTTCTCGAGCTCCATATAAGAACTCTCAAAGCGCTTGAGTTCGGGAGATTCTTTGGCAACTTTTTGTGGGCCGTCCTCACAGCCTTTGCCCTCTTTGTCGGGTTTGCAATTGGCGGCGTCTTTTTCGGCCTGTTGGGCTTCAAGCTTGGCTTCAATTTCCTTGAGTTTTTCCGCCATGAGCTCATCGGGCTTGCGATCGAACGCGCCAGATACGAACAAGGTGCCAATCACCGTTCCAACCAGAACCAGGATCAAACCCAGCACCAGCAGGATCATTTTGATTAACGGGCCTTTGCTTTTTTTCTCGACTTCGACTTCTTCGTCAGCCATGGCAATGCCTTTCAACTCAAAAACTAAACCATTAGATCAAGCCCTCCCTCAGAATTGGTTCCCTTTATGGTGAGGGATGCTTGATCCATTTGCGATGTCTCCTCACCAGGGCGGTCAAACACCGGCTGACCTTGGGGGGCCTGTCGTGGTGTCGAATCTCCGCCATGTCGGGATGTGGATCCATCGTTCACTCGGATTGAAGCAACATCCATGCCCGATTGCTGCAGGGTGTCTTTCAGCCGACTCAAGCCGGTTTCCAGCAAATCTCGAGTCACCATCTGACCCGCCGTGAATCTGGCTTCCAGGGCGTTATCCCTCATCCGCAGATCGACCTCAATGTGTCCCAACTCGGCGGGTTTGAGGTTGATTTTCAGTTGCCAATCGCCTTTTTCAATCGCCTCCAACATGCGTTTCCCGATGGCGAGGCTCATTTTCTCGGCCAGGTCTTGACCCGTCATCAGGGTTTGCATGGGAAGCCCGGTGCGAACGGGACTCGCATCAGAGACGGTTTTGGGGTGTTGCGTCGGATTCTGCAGACCCGATTGGCCAGAATCGCCAGGATGATTGGGGTTCATCAGGTCTGTGCCTGGCGTGGCCAGGGCATCGATCGCTAGATTGCCCTCTATTCGGTTGCTGGAGTTCGACAGATCGAGGTCGACTTTTGAAAGGGACGAAGATGTCTTCAACCATTGACCCCATTGCGCTTGTGCGCCCGTGGTCAAATCAATCCAGACCTGGGTGATTTTGGGGGAAGTCGCTAAATCCTGCGCATCGCCGGTGGCGATGGTTTCAATCCCTGATTTGAATTCATCGAGAGACCGCGCAAGGCCCAGCGCGTTCAATGCGCCTGTCTTGGCAGGGTCCGCCGGAGGATGCGTCAAGAGCCATCGCACTGTGGTGGCGTCCAAGCCCTGCTGCAAGGCGAAGTCGCTCAAGCTACCCTCATTCAAACCCTTGAGCGGGCGGGTAATGACGGTCAAGGATTGACTGACCTGGGTTTCTTGCCAATCACCGCGTAGACCGGGAGCCCAAGTCAGGCCAGGATCAGGGGTGGGCAAGGATTTTAATAGGGAGGGATAGTCTGCCAGAGGGGTCTGTGCGAATGAAGTCAGGGTGCCGGCCTTGTCTTCGATGGCGCTGCTACCCAAACCATTGGCCCCCAGAGCCAGCTTGGATTCGATGTCCGTGGCCGCAGCAGAACCGATTCCGGCAGCTTGGGATTGAAGCTCTGACGATGAAGACAGCGCTTTTAACTCGATCGCCGCGCTGGTGAGCTCTGGCGTTCGCAGTCCGGTCACGTCCGGTTTTGCTGTGCTTTGCGACTCGTCACCGCTGACCTTGGGCGAGCTCCCCGTGACCAGAGAGGCCAAGGCCATGATGGAGGGGTCTTGGGCGGCACCATCTTGCCGCAGGGCTGGCTCGGGAGCGTCAGGTTCTGGCTGGGCTTGGACCGTCTTGGCTTGGGCCTGGCCAGTCGCCCCCCCCATTTGTGCGGCCAATTCGGCCATCAATTGTTGGAAGGGTGAGAGGGCAGATCCAGAGTCGGATTGTTTTTTGATTTCTAAAGTACTATTTTCAGAGCCGGTCATGGGGCTAGGGCTCTTTTCACCGACGGAGATATTCAGGTTCAACATGTGCTTGGGTCCTGCCAAGAGGGTACGCAATGGGTGGGTCAAGGATTGCCGCCCGAGCTGCATGGCTGGGTTTGAGCAAAATGCGAGCCAACCCGACCTGAAGCACGTCCAGCGTCAAAAAAGCATGGCATGAAGATTGCATGATTTGGTGCACTTTTGTCCAAACACCGATCTAAAAGCCCATGTCCACCTTAACTTTGTCAACTCTCCGACAGGTGATGTCGCGCTTTGACAAAAGCGGATTGGGCATCCCCATGCTGGTGCTGCTCATCATGGCGATGTTGGTGGTGCCGATGCCCCCGCTGCTGTTGGACCTCTTTTTTACGTTCAACATCATCATGGGTTTGGTGATCATCATGATCGCCATCGGGACGCGCAAACCGCTGGACTTTAGTGTGTTCCCGACGGTGTTGTTGTTGGCGACGATGCTGCGCCTGGCCTTGAACGTGGCCTCAACCCGGGTGATTCTGTCGCACGGACACGAAGGAACCGAGGCTGCCGGCATGGTGATCGCTGCCTTCGGCGAATTCGTGATCGCTGGAAATTACATCATTGGCTTTGTGGTGTTCATCATCCTGATGATCATCAACTTTATCGTGATCACCAAAGGAGCGGGTCGGGTGTCCGAGGTCAACGCCCGTTTCACTTTGGATGCCATGCCGGGCAAGCAAATGTCCATTGATGCCGATCTCAATGCGGGCATCATCGATCAGGACACGGCCCGCAAGCGCCGTGAAGAGCTGTCCCAGGAGTCAGACTTTTTCGGCTCTATGGACGGCGCCTCCAAATTCGTCAGCGGCGATGCCATCGCAGGTTTGCTGATTTTGGTAATCAACGTGGTGGGTGGATTGGCCATCGGCATCGGACAGCACAATATGCCAGTTGCTGAAGCCGCCAAAACCTATGTTTTGCTGACCATCGGCGATGGCTTGGTGGCTCAGATCCCAGGTTTGTTTTTGTCTCTGGCCACGGCCATTATTGTGACCCGCGTGACCACCCCTGAGTCTGTGACCGAGCAGGCCACGCGCCAGTTGGCCGACCCCCCAGCCCTGTTCATCACCGCAGCCATCATGGGTTTTCTGGGTTTGATCCCTGGCATGCCGCACCTGGTTTTTCTGACCTTGGCGACCGCCACGGCAGGGATCGGTCTTTTTGTGGTGCAGAAAAGAATTTCGCAAGAGAGCAAAGAGACTGAATCGCAGTCGGCGGTACAAGCGCCCAAAGAACTGGATTGGGACGATGTGGAGCAAGTCGATTTAATCGGCCTGGAAATTGGCTATGGGCTGATTCCCCTGGTCAATGCCGAGACGGGCGGACAACTGATGGCACGGGTCAAAGGGGTACGCAAGAAACTCTCGGCCGAGTTGGGGTTTTTGGTCCAACCGGTTCGCATCCGTGATGCCTTGAGTCTGGATGCCGATGTCTATCACATCATTTTGAATGGGGTGGTGCGGGGCAAAGGCGAAGTTCGAGTGGGCAAAGAATTGGCCATCAATCCTGGAAAAACCTACGGCACCATCGCGGGCCAAGCGACCAAGGAACCGGCTTTTGGCTTGGAGGCCGTGTGGATCGATCCGATCCAACGCGACCAGGCACGGGCATTGGGCTATACCGTGGTGGACTCCAGCACCGCGATTGCGACCCATTTGAATAAAGTGTTGCGTGACAATGCGGCCGAACTTCTGAGCCATGACGAGACACAAAAACTTCTCGACAAATTGGCCGCCAAGTACCCCAAAATGGTGGAAGATCTCATTCCCGGCAAGTTGAGCCTTGGGGTGGTCACCAAAACCCTCCAGGGTCTCTTGCAAGAAGGCGTCTCTATTCGCGATATGCGTAGCGTGGTGGAAGCCTTGACCGATGCCAGTCTGAAAACGCAAGACCCCGAGTTATTGATCGGCCTGATCAGGCCCAAGCTGGGTCGCATGATCATCCAAGCCTTGACAGAGAATCGGGACAGTTTGTCCGTGTTGACGTTGGACCCCAACCTCGAGCAGATGATCCACAACGTGGTCCAGCAAGGCGGCGGAAATAACAATGTGGTGCTCGAGCCTGGACTGGCCGAAGGCCTGTTTGCGGCCTTGCGTCAAAATGCCCGCGACATGGAAGAAAAAGGCATGCCGGCGGTACTGGTGGTGTCACCTGCCATCAGAAACTGGATGTCGCGTGCCGTTCGCTTTCGGGTCAACGATCTGACGGTTTTGTCGTACAGCGAAATTCCGGATGACCAGGCTGTTCAAGTGCTGGCCAGCGTCACTGCGCAAGCCCGAGAAGCCGAAGAAACTGTCCAAGGATGATGAATCATGGAACTCAAACGCATTCTTGCCAAAGACACACGCAGCGCCAATGAGCGGGCGATGCAACTTTACGGGGACGACGTTTTGGTCATTTCGACCCAAAAAGTGGGCGATCAGACCGAACTCATCGTGGCCGTGGAAGCCTTGTCTGAGAGCGAATCCCATTGGGCTCAAACGGCTCCAACGCCCGACAAGGCCAAGGCGCTGAGGCAGGAAAAAGACGAAGTCTTTGCCGAAATCTTCGGTTTTGTACAAAGACAGGAATTGGCCCAGTCCGCAGATGTACCGACGGACAAAGTGCCAGTGCGGTCCGCAGAAGCTGCCGATAAATTCATCTCTCCAGTGCCTCAGCCTGGGATCAAGGCCAAAACCAAAAAGGCAGTCCCCAAGGCCCCGACCCGTGACACCCCCCAAGAGGCGATGGTGTCAAGCGCCGTTCCGGTGCAGGCCTTGCAAGCTGAGCTCGGTTTGCATCGTGAATGTGTGGAAATGCTGCGCCAAGAGGTTTCGGTCTTGCGACGCGAAATGCAATTGCACCGTCAGGTGCTCCCTTGGCAAAATTCCCAGGAATTGGGAACCGACGCCGCCTATGCTGCACAAGAAATGACCGATCTGGGTGTTCCCGCCGGAATTCGGGTGCTCTTGATTGATGCGATCAAAAACGCCAACTCAGCCAAGGCGGTTCGCTCGGCGATCTTTGACGCCCTCAAGAATCACTTGTCCGCCTGTGTGGGGCAGTTTCAGTGGCAGGGCATTCATGCTTTGGTTGGACCCACCGGCTCAGGAAAAACCCATATGGTGACGCGATTGGCGCAAATGGCAGCCAAGAAGCACGGTGCCGAGACCCAGGCCATCATCAGTTATGCCGATGCACGGCCTGGCGCGTGGAGCCAGCTGCAAGTGTTGGCGGCCAGTTCTGGCGTCGAAGTCTATCGGGCGACCAATCCCGAAACCTTGGCGGTGTTGCTCGACGAACTCAAGCCACGCCTGGGCATCTGGATCGACACCCCCGGCAATGCCCGTTATGAGATCGACTCCAAGCTCATCCAAGCCCATGCCGATTTGCAGTGGCATGCTCTCGCCCCGCTCGATGCATCGGTGACCAGTTTGCGTCGCTTGCAAACCCAGTCCGAAGTCTGGTCCAGCATCATGATCACCAAAGCCGATGAAGGTGCTTCGGTTTGGCATTGGCTACAAGCCCTGAGCGAAACGCCCCTCAAAGTCAGCCTCATGGCTGACTCGGATCAGGTCAAGAAGCCTGCCGTGGCCTTGAACCCTGAGGCCTGGTGTGAATTGGCCCTGGCCGATCTGAAATGCGTCGCTCATCCAGCGGCGGCCAAGCCGCTACCCAAAACCCGGCCCCAGGTCAAACACAAACCTGTTGCCAGCAAGAGGACCGATCCAAAGGCGGTAAATGGATAAAAGAATGGCACCCCAAGTCATCGGTATAGCCAGTGGCAAGGGGGGTGTAGGCAAAACGAGTGTCACGACCAATTTGGCCGTGGCTTTGGCCAAGCGCAATCATCGTGTCATGATCATGGACGCTGATCTGGGGCTGGCCAACGCGCAAATCGCCCTCGGTGTCCATGCGCCCTTTAATATTGGGCACGTCTTGCGTGGCGAGAAAAAATTACAGGACATATTGGTGACGACATCGCAAGAGGTGATTCTGGTGCCTGGTGCGTCGGGTGTTCGCGATTTGGCTGCCTTGCCATCGGATCAGATCCATGGCATTGTCCGGGCCTTTGACGATCTAGATATGCCTTTGGATTATTTGCTGGTCGATATTGCCGCTGGCATTTCTCCTGCTGTATTGGATTTTTTATCGGCTTGTCAGCGCCGCGTGGTGGTGGTGTGCGACCAACCCAGTGCCATTGCCGATGCCTATGGCTTGATCAAGGTCATGGCGAGCGAGCAAAATCTCGATGAAATTCATTTGGTGACCAATATGGTCGGCAACAGTCAATTGGGACGTCAATTGCATCGACGCATGAACGATGTTTGTATGCGCTTTCTGGGGGTTAATGTCCATCACCTGGGCTCCATCGAATCCGATGAATTGATGTTGCAGGCGCAGCGCAAGTTTCTTTCGGTTTTGGAGCATGCCCCAGGCAGTGCCGCCGCCAGGGATTTCCGAACATTGGCCGAGTCTGTGAGCCAGCTTCCTGCCATCCATGCCGCATCTGGGCGTGTGCAGTTTTTTATGCAACGCATGTTGAGGGGATGAAATGTCTGCCGCACTAGCCCTTTACCATCAAAATCAGGATCGGTCAGACCCAGAGCAATTGATTCTGAAGCACATGCCCATGGTCAAAAGGGTCGCGGTTCACTTGAAAGCCCGTATCCCGCCCTTTATGGAGCTCGATGAACTGATTCAGGTCGGCATGGTGGGCTTGATTGAAGCCGCCCGAGCTTTTGACCCAGGCAAAGGGCACGAATTTGAGCACTTTGCGCTGAGTCGCGTCCGTGGTTCCATTCTGGATGAAGTTCGACGCCAATCTTTCTTGCCTCGTTCGGCAGTGGCTTTCAACCGCTCGGAGTCTGAAGCCCTGCATGTGCTGGCGGCCGAGTTGGGGCGCACGCCGACCCAGGCTGAGCTGGCTCAGTACATGGGCAAAGACATGGATGAGTTTCAAAAGGAGCGTGGCCACGCCAAACGGTTCGAGACTTTCTCCATGGAGGTGGTCTCGGACGAGGTCATGTCCATGCCCGCCGATCGTGGCCAGCAGCCCGATATTCAGGTCGAAGAAGCTGAGTTCATGCAAGCGGTGGTGGAAGCCATAGACCACTTGCCTGAGAGGGAAAAGCTGGTGATGTCGTTATACTATGTGGAAGAACTCAATCTGAAAGAGATTGGTGAGGTTTTGGGAGTTACCGAGTCGCGGGTCAGCCAGATTCTGTCCACAGTGGTCAAGAAGTTGAGGTCGCAACTCCAGGTAGACTAGATTTTGACTGAGGGTTTGTTTTGGCCATATTCGACATTTTCAGCCGCAATAGCCCCGAAGATGAAATGAAGAGGGCTAAAGTCGCCTATGAAAAGGTGGCAGAACTGAAGTCTGATTCACGCGACGCACGCAGCGCCCGCATGAGAATGGGTCTGCTTTGCCGAGCCCATTTGGATAAAACCTTTATCGCAGGCGCAGAACAGACTGCAGATTGGCAGGAATTGGCCATGATGGCCTTGTCTCAAGGCAAACCCCAGCCCGAACTGCCGCAGGCCAGCTGTTACCAAAAAATCAAGTCGGGCGAAAACGAAGTCTTTGTTTATTTGCCTGAAGAATACGTGCAAGAAGCCTTCTCCTTGGGTTCAAAGTACCAGCGCACCGATCTCTCTGCCCAGCAGGCGATAGATGCCGTGCAAGCCCTGGCGAATCAAATTTCATATTATGAACTTCGCCTGGAAGAACCTTTTCAGGCCCTGAGGTTCTTGCGCGATGAGATCGAAGCCCAATCCACTGAAGCCGATCCTGACGGTCTGGCTTCCTCAGGACAAGGGGACTAAAGCACCATGGAAGTCCTGATCAGCGTGGTCATCGTCGGGGCTTTCATTGTGGTCCTGCTGCTGCTCATTTATTTGATCGACCGCGTCAATACCATCGAGCGCGAGACCCGTGGCCATAAAAGTCACGCCCCTGCTCAAGCGGTGAAATTGGGCCCCTATGCTGGGCTTGGTGGGCGCAAACTGTGGGACGCCATGGTGGCCCAGCCTCCCGCAGGGGTCGATGCGGCCGAATGGGCGAGCGTGAGGGACCGTTATGCCTTGTTGTTGCAGCTGCATATCGAGAGTCTTTTCGCCGAAGGTCAAAAGGACGCCCAAATGGGCGTGGCCTCACAGCCCAAAAACCCCCGGGTCATTGCGACACCCGACGGCGGGGTCGAGTCTTGGTTACCCCCTGATCCGGTCCAAACCATTTACCAGTCTGGTTGTGACAGCGTGCAACAAACGGGAGATGCCCTGATGGGGGTCCGTGCGACCCTCAATGAGTCGGCCAAATCCCTATACAGCCAAGTGGGGCTGGTCAATGCGCCCGTCCAATCGGACTTGCTGTTGCCCGGTCCTTTGCCGCAACCGGTCTATTGGGATCAATCCCCGCCAGCCTCCACTGCCACAGACGAAATGTCGCCCCCAGCGCCCCCTGTCCCCCCTGGCGCAGCACGCTGAGTGCTTTTTTTTACCCGCTCAACTCCTCTCAAGTTCATCCCTCTGAGGCCGATACATTGAACAAGATTTGTTCAGGAGTGCCCCATGAGAACTTTTGCCCGCGCCGCCGAGAGCTATGGATCTGTCCAGGTGATGTCTGGTGTCGCCACAGCCGATAACGTGCAGTTGATTCAGATGCTGTTTGATGGTTTTTTGGAAAGCCTGAGCGTGGCCAAAGGCCACATTCAAAACAAAGCCATCGAGGAAAAGTCCAAAAGCATTTCCCGCGCCAGCCGCATTGTGGTGGGTTTGCAAAGCGCTCTCGATTTCAATCGCGGCGGCGAATTGGCCCAAAATCTCAACGATCTCTACAGCTATGTGATTCGACGTCTGATTCACATCAATGCCAGGAACGATCTGGAGGCGCTTGACGAGGTCTACTCACTGATGAAGGACGTCTCTGACGCTTGGCAAAGCCTGCCCTCCTTGCTGGGGACCGCCGGTCGCCAAACCCAATTCGCCAGCTGAGTCATTTCGGGCTAGGATAGGGCTCTATAAGGAGAGCCCTGATGATCAGCTACGACATACAAGAGTGGGGCAAGCCCCTGCAAAAAGCTGTGCGCGAAATGCCCCAGCCTCGGGGCACCGAAGTGCTCATTCAAGTCAAATATTGCGGCATTTGCCATTCGGATGTTCATATCCGGGATGGCTATTTTGATTTGGGCGGCGGTAAAAAATTTCATATGAGTGAGCGCGGCATGCAACCGCCCGTGACCATGGGCCACGAACCCTACGGCACCGTGGTGGCGGCCGGCCCGGATGCGATGGATGCGCCCATCGGCCAAGACATGCTGGTCTATCCTTGGACGGGTTGCGGTCAATGTCCGCGCTGCATCGAGGGCATGGACAACTGGTGCCCGACACCGCGCTTTTTGGGCATACAAAAGCCCGGTGGTTACGGCCAACACATGTTGGTGCCCCACCCGCGCTATTTGATCGACGCCAGTGGCCTGGATCCCAGTTATGCCCCGGTGTTGGCTTGCTCTGGTTTGACCACCTACAGCGCTGCTCGAAAACTCATGCCCTGCGACCCCAGCGATTGGATTGTGGTCATGGGGGCCGGCGGCTTGGGCTTGATGGCGGTGGCCATGCTCAAAGCCCTGGGACATCAAAACATCGCCGTCTGCGAGATCGACCCACGCAAATGGCCCTCTGCCCAAGCCTTGGGCGCTTTGCGCACCATCGACCCCAGTCAAGCCGATGCCAGCACCCAACTGGCGAGCTTGTCTGGCGGGGTTTGGGGTGTGCTCGATCTGGTGGGCGCAGAATCCACCGCACTGCTGGGCTTGGCTGCCCTGCGCAAAGGCGGGCGCTATGTGGTGGTGGGCTTGTATGGCGGGCAAATTCCCCTGTCATTGGTGCCCATGGCACAGCGCGCCATCACATTGCAGGGTTCTTATGTCGGTTCACCCCACGAGTTGCGCGAGGTCGTTGCGCTGGCTCAATCGGGCCGCTTGGCTCGCACCCCGACCCAGGTGTGTCCGCCCGATCAGATATCGGCCATGCTCGATCAACTCAAGGCCGGTCAGGTGGTGGGGCGCATGGTCGCCCAGTGGGATTGATCAGCGGGTTGGGGCCGGGGTAGAGGCCGGCAGGGTTTTACCGACGACGGCCCCAGCCGAGCCGCCCAAAACCCCCAAGGCCGCATCGGTCGCCACGCCGGTGGTGATCTCCACTGCGCCGGGTGCGGGGGCACCGCAGCGCTCGGCCAGGGTGGACGCATCGACCCGATCGATGGCCCCCAAGCCCACATGCGTCACCAACAGGGGCAGGGCGCTGACCGGACCAGCGGCCCACGCCACCACGGGGGTCGCCCACACCGTGGTGTTCTTGATGTCTTGATGAATCCAGACCTTGCCCAGGGTTTGCTGACAAGCGGCGCTGCGGTATTCGGGTTTCGATTTGTCGAGTTGACGTGCCATCTCGGTGGAATGGCTGGCGCAGCCAGTCAGCCACACGGCGGCTAAGACCCACAAAACGTGTTGAAAAATGGCACGCAAATTGAAGTGACCCATGACCTGCGAATTGTGCTGGATTTTTGCGACAATGGCATCTGGCGCCCGGGTGGTGAAATTGGTAGACACAGCGGACTTAAAATCCGCCGCTTTCCTGAATAAGGGGCGTACCGGTTCGATTCCGGTTCCGGGCACCACGAAAGAACGACTATGACACGCTACAACGCCCCCTTCGAAATCCATGTGCATGGCGACCTGGGCTTGCGCCCCGAGGTGGGTACGCGCGACATCGAAGAGGCCTTGAAACCCTTGTGGACCTATGCGGGGGCTCGCTCTTTGTCCGATGGTGCGGCCAGTGCCTATGACGACGAACCGGGCATACGGCACGACAAGCAAGAAAACATGCTGCACATCTGCTGGACGGTGTCGGGTGACGACGATTTCCGGCAACAACTCGACGATTTGTGCATGGGACTCAACGAATTGGTCGCTACCGGGGCAGTGCTGGAAGTGACCTTCTACGATGCCGAATTCGACGAGGAAGAAGCCGCCGGGGCCAACTCGCGCGACGACTTTCTCATGTTGTTTGTCGGCCCCACGCCGGCGGCCATCATGCAGGTGCAGCGCGATTTACTGATCGAGGACGTCGTGCAATTGATGGAGCGCCACTTTGAAGCCAGCGAACTGGGTGGTGTGATTCATGAAATCGACCGCTTGTTCACCGAGCGTTTTGACAATTTGGTCAATTCACTCGAGTTGGGCAAACCCCCCCGGGGTGGACACGGCGGCCCGGGCGGGCACGGCGGTGGCCGCAAACCCCGCCATTTGCACTGAATGAAGGAAGCTCTGCGCAGAGCTTCCTTAAACCGATGCCAGGGTGATGCCCTTGAACTCGCCGCTGGCGATGCGTTTGGACCATTCGGCTGGCCCGGTGATGTGGGCGCTGGTGCCGCCGGCATCGACCGCCACAGTGACGGGCATATCGACCACGTCAAACTCGTAAATGGCCTCCATGCCCAAGTCGGCAAAGCCCACCACCTTGGCGGTCTTGATGGCCTTGCTCACCAAATAAGCCGCCCCGCCGACGGCCATGAGGTAGGCGCTGCCGTGTCGACGGATGGCCTCAATGGCTTCAGGGCCACGCTCGGCCTTGCCGATCATGGCGATCAGACCGGTTTGGGCCAACATCATCTCGGTGAACTTGTCCATGCGGGTTGAAGTGGTGGGGCCAGCCGGGCCCACAGCCTCGTCGCGCACAGGATCCACCGGTCCCACGTAATAAATCACCCGGTTGGTGAAATCGACGGGCAATTTCTCACCCTTGGCCAGCATGTCCTGAATGCGCTTGTGTGCCGCATCGCGGCCAGTCAGCATTTTGCCGTTGAGCAACAAGGTCTGGCCCGGTTTCCAGCTGGCCACTTGTTCACGGGTCAAGGTGTTGAGATCGACACGCTGGCTTTTTTGGGTGTCGGGCTCCCAGGCCACACTGGGCCACAAATCCAGCGACGGGGCTTCGAGATGCACGGGGCCAGAGCCGTCCATCACAAAATGGGCATGACGGGTTGCGGCACAGTTGGGGATCATGGCCACGGGTTTGGAGGCAGCATGAGTCGGGTACATCTGGATTTTGACGTCCAGCACCGTGGTCAAACCACCCAAACCTTGGGCCCCTATGCCCAGGGCGTTGACCTTGTGATAGAGCTCCAGGCGCAACTCTTCGACCTGATCGAGCTTTTCACCTTTGGACGACTTTTGCAGCAACTGGTACATGTTCAAGTCTTCCATCAGGCTTTGCTTGGCCATCAGGACGGCTTTTTCAGCGGTACCACCGATGCCGATGCCCAACATGCCCGGTGGGCACCAGCCGGCACCCATGGTCGGGACGGTCTTGAGTACCCAGTCCACGATGCTGTCGCTGGGGTTGAGCATGACCATCTTGGACTTGTTTTCGCTGCCGCCACCCTTGGCGGCCACGGTCACATCCACTTGGTCGCCAGCCACCAGTTCGGTAAAGATGACGGCAGGTGTGTTGTCGCGGGTGTTTTTACGGGCAAACTGCGGATCCGCCACCACGCTGGCGCGCAGCATATTGTCCGGGTGGTTGTAGCCGAGGCGCACCCCCTCGTTGATCGCATCCTCCAAGCTGCCGGTGAACCCTTCTAGGCGCACATCCATTCCGATCTTGATGAACACATTGACGATGCCTGTGTCCTGGCAGATCGGGCGATGACCGAAGGCGCTCATCTTGCTGTTGGTCAAAATTTGGGCAATGGCATCGCGCGCCGCAGCCGAAGTCTCGATGGCATAGGCCCGAGCCAGATGTTGGATGTAGTCGGCTGGGTGGTAGTAGCTGATGTATTGCAGGGCCGAAGCAATGGATTCGATCAGGTCTTTTTGGCGCAGGACGTTGCTCATGTCAGTGTTCCGAGTGAGGGGGGTGCAAAAGTCGATCAGTGTAGGCAATGGCCAAAGCACTGAGCAAAAAGGTGACGTGGATCAAGGTTTGCCAAATCAGCACTTTTTCTTCGTAGTTGGCGGCATTGATGAAAGTTTTCAGCAGGTGGATGGACGAGATGCCGATGATGGCCGTACCCAGTTTGACCTTCAAGACCGAGGCATTCACATGGTTGAGCCACTCGGGCTGATCGGGGTGGTCTTCCAGGTACATTCGGGAGACAAAAGTCTCGTAGCCGCCAACGATCACCATGATCAGCAGGTTCGAGATCATGACCACATCAATGAGGGCCAGCACCACCAACATGATGATGGTTTCGTTGAGTTGGGTGATCGGGGCATCACTCTTATAGCCGATGCCGTCGATCAGGGCCTGCAAAGCCTCTGGGTTGCCAAAAACCGCTTCCAGCAAGTGCACCAACTCGATCCAAAAGTGCCAGACATAGACCGCCTGGGCGGCTATCAGACCCAGGTACAGTGGCAGTTGCAGCCAGCGGCTGGCAAAAATCAGCCTGGGCAGGGCATTGGGTCGGGGTGTTTTTTCGGACATAAACTCCGATTGTAGGGGGAAGCCATGGCCCGCTATCAGTTCGGGTTTTGCCCCCTTTGTCAGCCTGCTGCCAGTCAGTGGCTTGTAAGAGCCACTAGCGACAGTCTGAGTGTTTTGTGAAAACAGGTTTGAGGAGACCCCCCATGAGCAGCGAAAACGCCCTGTATAACCCACCAGCCGAGTTTGCCGCCAAGGCCAAGGTGTCGGGCATGGAGGCCTATTTGGCCATGTGCAAAAAAGCCGAGCAAGACTACGAGGGTTATTGGGCTGAACATGCCCGCCGCCTGCTCAGCTGGAAAAAGCCCTTCACCAAAGTGCTCAATGACAGTGCTGCTCCGTTCTTCAAATGGTTTGAGGACGGCACGCTGAACGCATCTTATAACTGCCTGGATCGAAATGTCGAGCGCGGACTGGGTGACAAAACCGCCCTCATCTTTGAAGCCGACGGCGGTGAAGTGACCCGGGTCAGCTACAGCCAGCTGTTGGCCAAGACCTGTCAAATGGCCAACGGTCTGAAGTCCTTGGGCATCAAAAAGGGCGATCGCGTCATCATCTACATCTCGATGTCGATTGATGGCGTGGCCGCCATGCAGGCCTGTGCCCGCATCGGTGCCACCCATTCGGTGGTGTTTGGGGGCTTTTCGGCTCAATCTTTGCGCGACCGCATCGAAGACACGGGCGCGGTGGCGGTGATCACCGCCGACCATCAGGTGCGGGGTGGCAAGCAGCTGCCCCTGAAGGCGATCGTCGACGAAGCGCTCACCTTGGGCGGCTGCGACAGCGTCAAGAATGTGTTGGTGGTCAAGCGCACGGGTGCCGACATTGCCATGACCGCGGGCCGCGATGTCTCGTTGGCGGCGGGCGGCGCCGTCACGGCGGGTG
>CAYMJT010000041.1:0-2339 GCA_964390775.1 uncultured Bordetella sp. | reverse complement strand
GCATCCGCTGTTTTTGCTCTACACCTCGGGCTCGACGGGTAAACCCAAGGGGGTTCAACACTCGACCGGCGGGTACTTATTGCACGCCGCCTTGACCACCGAATACACCTTTGATCTGCGCGCCGACGATGTGTTTTGGTGTACTGCCGACATCGGTTGGGTCACCGGTCACACCTACATCACCTACGGACCCCTGGCCCTGGGCGGCACTGAAATTGTTTTTGAGGGCGTGCCCACCTATCCTGATGCGGGTCGTTTCTGGAAGATGATTCAGGACCACAAGGTCAGCATTTTCTATACCGCCCCGACGGCCATACGCTCGCTGATCAAGGCCGGCGAGTACCACCAGCATGTCGGCGGCGGCCGCTGCCCCATCGTGGACACCTTCTGGCAGACCGAAACCGGTGGCCACATGATCACCCCCTTGCCCGGCGCCACGCCGCTGGTGCCCGGTTCCTGCACCTTGCCCTTCCCTGGCATCCAGGCCGCCATCGTGAGCGAAACCGGCGAAGACATGCCTAATGGGCAAGGCGGTATTTTGGTGGTCAAAAAACCCTGGCCCTCGATGATACGCACCATTTGGGGCGACCCCGAGCGCTTCAAGAAAAGCTACTACCCCGATGACTTCAAGGGCAAGTACTACCTGGCCGGCGACGGGGCCATCCGCGATGCCAAATCTGGCTACTTCACCATCACGGGGCGCATCGACGATGTGCTCAATGTCTCGGGCCACCGCATGGGCACCATGGAAATCGAGTCGGCCCTGGTCAGTTGCACCGAGCTGGTGGCCGAGGCCGCTGTGGTCGGGCGCCCGGACGACACCACGGGCGAGGCCATTTGCGCTTTTGTGGTTTTGAAGCGCCCGCGCCCCACGGGGGACGAGGCGAAACAAATCGCCAAGATCTTGCGCGATCATGTGGGCAAAGAAATTGGTCCCATTGCCAAGCCCAAAGACATTCGTTTTGGTGACAACCTGCCCAAGACACGCTCGGGCAAGATCATGCGCCGTTTGCTGCGTTCGTTGGCCAAGGGCGAGGCCATCACGCAAGACACCTCGACGCTGGAGAACCCAGCGATTCTGGATCAGTTGACTGAAAACAACTGAACCCGGCAACCACGCAACAAAAAGCCCGGCCAAGCCGGGCTTTTTGTTGGGTTGAAATTCATGCTCTGAGTTCTAGGGAAGCTCTGCATATGCAGAGCTTGGCTAGTCTCAGCGCGAGGCCGAGTCGGCGCTGAAGTGATCAAGTACAGCACCCTTGCTGGCGCTGGCCGCGTTGAAGGCAAACTTGGCTTGCACCCCCCGTACATAGCGCGGGGCAGGGGCCTTGAAGGCCTTGCGACGCTGCTCGATTTCGGCATCGGGCACATGGAGTTGCAACAGCAACTGATGGGCGTCGATGGTGATGCTGTCCCCTTCATGGACCAGGGCTATGGTGCCGCCGACAGCGGCCTCAGGGGCCACATGACCGACCACCATGCCCCAGGTGCCACCCGAGAAACGCCCATCGGTGATCAAACCCACGCTTTCGCCCAGCCCGGCCCCGATCAGGGCGCCGGTAGGGGCCAACATTTCGGGCATGCCAGGGCCACCTTTGGGGCCCAGGTAGCGCAAAACCATGACATCCCCAGCCTTGATCTTGCCGTCCAATATGGCCTGCAGGGCCGACTGCTCGTCGTCGAACACCCGAGCCGGGCCCGTGATGACCGGGTTTTTCAGGCCGGTGATCTTGGCCACAGCACCCTCGGGCGATAAATTGCCTTTCAAAATGGCCAGATGGCCTTGGGCATACATGGGGTCGCTGATGGGGCGTATCACATCCTGACCTGCCGGCGGTTGATCGGGGATGTCTTTCAGGGACTCGGCAATGGTCTTGCCCGTGATGGTCATGCAATCGCCATGCAGCAGACCCGCATTGAGCAAGATCTTCATGACTTGCGGAATACCACCGGCTTGATGCAAATGAACAGCCAGGTAACGACCACTGGGTTTGAGGTCACAAATGACCGGCACTTTTTTGCGCATGCGCTCAAAGTCATCGATGCTCCACTCGACCCCTGCCGCATGCGCAATGGCCAAAAAGTGCAACACCGCATTGGTCGAGCCGCCGGTGGCCATGATGACGGCCACGGCGTTTTCAATCGACTTGCGCGTCACGATATCGCGCGGCTTGAGGTCTTTGCGGATGGCTTCCAGCAAGACCTTGGCCGACTCTTTCGCCGAATTCATCTTTTCGTCGTGCGGATTGGCCATGGTCGAAGAGTAGGGCAGCGACATGCCCATCGCTTCAAAGGCACTGGACATGGCCTTTGAAGCGATGGGCATGTCGCTGCCCTAC
>CAYMJT010000040.1:0-19310 GCA_964390775.1 uncultured Bordetella sp. | reverse complement strand
TCAGGAACTGGCGCGTCAGATGGGCGTACGCCCATCTGACGCGCCAGTTCCTGACCCAATATGACGCCAAAACGACCCGGTTGCAGGGCCGCCCGCTGGGTCGGCGACCATTGAGCCACCAAATCAGAGACCTGCGCCTCGCGCTCGGGGTCTATCCCGCGCACCAAAGCGCCCTTCATGTCCTCGCCGCGCGCCAACAGGGCTTGGGCGGTGACAAAGGGCGCGGCACCACGCACCTGGGGGTGACGGGCCAGCACATCTTCTATGTTCTTGAGCGAACCGCTCCCCTCATCAAACCCAATGACCTCGATGTGTGACAACACCGCCAACATACGGTCACGCACCTCTTTTTGAAACCCGTTCATCACACTCAGCACAATGATCAGAGCAGCCACCCCCAAGGCAATGCCCAACATGGATACGCCTGAGATGAATGAGATGAACCGATTGCGGCGCCCCCCCCGGCTGGAGCGCAGATGACGCCAACCGATACGCAACTCAAAGGGGTTCTCAAAAGACATGGTCTGGACAGGAAAAGGGGAACGCAGGCTGAGACCGGTGGGTCAGAGGCCACATCACGCACAATCATGACATGGATGCGAACGACACATACTGGCTCTACCGACCCGCCGGGAGTGATTTTGCCGCAGATGAGGGCTGGCGACCAGCCTGGCTACAAAAGGCGAAGTCATTCAAACGCTGGCAGGCGAGCGAGCAGAGCTGGGGCAGCGCCTTGGAGGCCGCCTTGTTTGATTTGGCCGGTGAACCGCTCCGCGACGGTCTGTTCCCATGGGCGGCCTGGGGGGCTGAGCAAGCAGGCTTATCGGGTCAGCATTGGGCCGAGTTGCATTTGGTGCATTGGCACGTCAGCAACGGCCAGGTGATATCCATGCCGCCCCAGTGGCCCGAGGCGACACAAATCGATCGCCTGTGGGACGAACTGGCCGAGTTTGTCGCTGTCGATGGCTGGACCTTGGTGCGCCAAGGCCCTGAACGGGGTTGGATCGAGGGACCTTGGTTACAAGACTTGCCGTGTGCCAGCCTGGACAAAGTCATGGGCCGACCGGTGGCCCATTTTCTGCCCGATTCAGGCGAATTGCGCCGCCTGCAAAGTGAGTTGCAAATGTGGTTTTACCAGCACCCCGCCTTGCAAACCAGCGCCAGGCCCGTGAACTCGGTCTGGTTCAGCGGCACAGGCCGCCTGACCCCCGCCTTGAAGGGTGTTTTGCAAAGGCTGCGCCCATTGAACGACTGCGAGCCCCCGAGTCAGCAATGGGTGCTTTGCGCCAACGACACTCGGGCCAGTTTGTGGCGCACCGATTCGGCCTCTTGGTGGCAACGCTGGCAGCGTCGCTGGCAGCCCATCGGCCTGGAGGGCAAAGGCCAATGAGCGTGCAACAACGTCCGGTGAACGAAGGCGCACGAATGGCCTTGCGACAAGCTGGCTTGAGCGAATTAATGGCTCGCCTGTTGGCGGCGCGTGGCGTCAGTCGCAGCGACGAGTTGGACCTGTCGGTCCATCGCTTGCTGGCTCCCACGACGCTCAAAGGCATTGAATCGGCAGCCCAGCTTTTGGGCCAGGCGGTATTGAGTCAACAAGGCATTTGCGTCGTGGCCGATTACGATTGTGACGGCGCCACCGCTTGCGCTGTGGCCATTCGGGGTCTGCGCGCCCTGGGGGCCAAGCCGCCTTCATTCATCGTCCCCGACCGCCGCCTTGACGGTTATGGCCTGACGCCGCCCCTGGCCCAAAAGGTCAGCGATCTCGGGGCACAGATTCTGGTGACGGTCGATAACGGCATCGCCAGCGTTCAAGGGGTGCAATATGCCCGCGATTTGGGCTTGCGCGTCTTGGTCACCGACCATCACCTGCCCGGCGCGCAGTTGCCCCCAGCGGACGCCATCGTGAACCCCAATCAGCCGGGTTGCGCTTTCGCCAGCAAGCACCTCGCTGGTGTCGGGGTGATGTTTTATGTTTTGCTGGCCACTCGGTCCTGGTTGCGCGAGCAAGGTCATTTTCAAAACCACCCCGAACCCCGGCTCGATGGCTTGTTGCCCCTGGTGGCCTTGGGCACCATCGCCGATGTGGTCACGCTGGATACGAACAACCGTCGTTTGGTCCATTTGGGGCTAGAGCGCATGCGTCAAGGGCAAATGCCTGCAGGCCTGCGTGCGCTGCTCGACGTGAGCGCGCGCGACCCGAATTGGCTACAAAGTCAGGACTTGGGTTTTGCCCTGGGCCCTCGAATCAATGCGGCGGGTCGTCTGGCCAATATGGGTCTGGGTATTGAGTGTTTGCTGACCGACGATTCAGCGCAGGCCCAAGCGCTGGCGCAGGCCCTCGATGAAATCAACCGAGAGCGGCGCCTGGTCGAGGACGGCATGCGCGAGCAGGCCGAGGCCCTGCTCAAAGTGGAGCGCCACGCGCTGGATGCATCGAGCGCCCTGTGTCTTTTTGATCCCGAGTTTCATGAAGGGGTCATCGGCATTTTGGCGGGCCGACTCAAAGACCGATACCAGCGCCCCACCTTGGTGTTCGCACCCGCGCACGGGCAACCCGAATTGCTCAAGGGCTCGGGGCGCTCGATTGCAGGCTTTCACTTGCGTGACGCACTCGACGCGCTGTCCAAACAAAACCCCGACTGGATGACGCAGTTCGGCGGTCACGCGATGGCGGCAGGATGCACCTTGCGCGCCTGCCATTGGATCGAATTTGAGCGTGCCTGGCAGACCTTGGCACAGGCATGGATCGACCCCGCGGATCGCCGCGAACAATGGATCACCGATGGCGAGATGGCCCCGCATGAGTGGCGTTTGGAGACGGTGGCCGAGATCGAGCGCCAAGTTTGGGGCGCGGGTTTCGCTCCCCCCCTGTTCCGCTCTGAGTGGCACGTGGTCGAGCAAAAGATCGTCGGGCAAAAACACCTCAAGCTGCGTCTGCGCCAAGGCACGGTCCAAGTCGAGGGCATCTGGTTTGGTCGCACCGAAACCTTACCAAGCCAGGCCCAGTTGCTCTATCGGCCCCAAATTAACCGCTGGCAGGGGCATCAAAGCCTGCAAATCCAGATCGAAGCCATGGCATAAGGGGGCCCCAGCGCAGCAGAGCCCTTCACTCTTACAATGGGGTTTGTGACTATTTTGAACGCTGACCTGCACTGCCACTCTGTGATTTCGGATGGCACCCTGACCCCGGAAGAACTGGCCGAACGTGCCAAGCTTGCGGGCGTTGAGCTGTGGGCCTTGACCGACCACGATGAGATCGGCGGCCAACACCGGGCCATGGCGGCCGCCCATGCCCAACAACTGCCCTATCTGACGGGCACCGAAATCTCGGTCAGCTTCGCTGGCAAAACCGTACACATCGTTGGCCTGGGGTTTGACCCTGACAGCGATTTGATACGCGATGGATTGGCGCGGACACGCGGCGGGCGCGATCAGCGCGCGCAAGAAATGGCCGATCAACTGGCGCGCGTGGGCATCGCTGGGGCCTACGAGGGCGCGCTCAAACACGCTGGCAATCCTGATTTGATCTCACGCACCCACTTTGCCCGTTACCTGGTCGAAACGGGGGTGTGTCACGACACCTCAGAGGTGTTTCGCAAATACCTGACCGAGGGCAAGCCCGGTTTTGTTCCCCATCGCTGGGCCAGCCTGAAAGATGCGGTGCGCTGGATTGTGGACTCGGGCGGCGTGGCCGTGGTGGCCCACCCAGGGCGCTATGGCTTTAGCGCCAACGAAGAATTCGCTTTGTTCTCCGAGTTCAAAGCGCATGGCGGCAAGGCCGTGGAAGTCGTCACCGGCAGCCACTCCAGCGCCGAATATGTGACCTATGCCGAACTGGCGCTGGAATTTGATCTGGCGGCCTCGCGCGGCAGCGATTTTCACAGCCCGCAAGAAAGCCACACCGACTTGGGCGCCCTGCCCTGGTTACCCGGGCACTTGACGCCCGTATGGGATTTGCTGTCCGACCGCGTGCGTTGAAACGAAGCGCATGGCTCAACTGTGGCAGTTGCACCCTGAAAATCCGCAGATTCGTTTATTGCGACTGGCTGCGGCGGCGCTGAATCAAGGCCAGGTGTTGGCCGTGCCCACCGACTCGAGCTATGCGCTGGTGTGCCATTTAGACGACAAAGCCGCTGCTGACCGCTTGCGCCGTATTCGAGGTGTCGATGAACGCCATCACCTGACGCTGTTATGCCGCGATTTGAGCGAATTGGCGCAATATGCCCGCGTTGACAACCGACAATTCCGACTGCTCAAAATGGCCACGCCAGGTCCTTACACTTTTTTGCTTGAGGCCAGCAAGGAAGTCCCACGACGGGTCAGTCACCCACAAAGAAAAACCATCGGTTTGCGGGTGCCGTCGCACAAGGCTTTACTGGACTTGCTCGAATGCCACGCCGCCCCCTTGTTGGCCACCACGCTGATATTGCCAGGAGATCAAGAGCCTTTGAACGACGCAGAAGAAATACGCCAGCGCCTGCAGCACGAGTTGGGGGGTGTCGTTGACGCCGGCCGCTGCCCCTTGGCGCCCACCACGGTGATCGACCTCAGCCCGATGGGGTCGGGTGAAGCGCCGGTGGTCGTGCGCCAGGGTGGAGGCGACCTGGGCCGCCTCGGTTTGGCCTGATCAGCCCATCAGCAGCCCGTGGGTACGGGCGTAATGCAAAGTCTGGGTGCGGCTCTTGACGCCCAATCGGCGGAACAAGCGCCACAAATGAACCTTGACGGTGTGCTCGCTGATATCGAGTTCGGCGGCAATGTCGCGGTTACTCATGCCACGATCAAGCATCAGGATCAATTGCTTTTGGCGTTTGGACAGCTTGGTCTCAGCGGTCGGGCTGGCCTCTTCATCAAAGGCCGGGTCAGCCGCCAACAAGCCCTGGATGGCTGCCGTCAACTCGTTGGGCGGCGTGGCTTTTTCCAGATACAGGTCGGCACCGGCTTCGATACAAGTCTCTTCGGCCTCACCCGCCGGCATGGCCGACAAAACCACCAAGGGCACATCGGAATACATGCCCTTGATGTCGCTGACCGCACTGGCGCCTTTGACACCCGGTAACAGCAAGTCGAGCACAAACAGCTCGGGCTCGCCATTTTTGATGATGGCGGCCTGCAGCTCGCTCAATTTTTCCAACTCCACCACTTTGGATGAAGGCCGCAAGCGACGCAGCAACATGCCGATGGCCTGTCGCACGAGGGGGTGGTCGTCAATCACATACAAACTCATGTCATTACTCCTCTTCAATAATTGAGCCCCATGGCCGCCCGCACCTCCACCATGGTGGCTTGGGCTGTTTTGCGGGCGCGGTCAGTGCCCGCGTCCACGATTTCGCGCACCCGCTTCGGGTGAGTGATGTAAGGCTCAGCACGCTCCAACATGGGCTGCTGCTCAGCCAGCATCGCATCAATGACCGGTTGCTTGCATTCTAGGCAACCTATGCCCGCCGAACGGCAACCGCTTTGAACCCATTGCTTGACCTCGGCACTGGAGTACACCTTGTGAAACTCCCAGACCGGACAACGCTCGGGGTCACCTGCGTCGCTGCGCTTGATGCGCGCCGGATCGGTCGGCATGCGACGCACCTTGGTCTGCAGGCTTTCCTTGTCCTCGCGTATGGCAATCGAGTTGTTATAACTCTTGCTCATCTTGGCGCCATCGAGTCCAGGCAAACGACTGGCTTCAGTCAGCAAGACTTGCGGCTCGGTCAGCACCGATTTACCGCTGCCCTTGAAATGGCCCGACAGTCGCTCGCGGTCACTGGCATCGAGTTCCGGGGCTTGGGCGATGTAGGCCATGGCGCCCTCAAAGGCCTTGGCGTCGCCGGTCTCTTGGTACTGTTTGCGCGACTTTTCCAACCTTTTGGCGCTGTCCTTGGGTAACTTGGCCAAACTGGCCTGCACCTTTTGCTCAAAATCGGGTTCGCGCCCATAGAGGTGATTAAAGCGTCGGGCGGCCTCGCGGGTGAGTTCGACATGGCTGGCCTGGTCTTCACCCACCGGCACATAATGCGCCCGGTAAATCAAAATATCCGCCGCCTGCAACAAGGGGTAGCCCAAAAAACCATAGGTGGACAAATCTTTGTCCTTCAGCTTTTCCTGCTGATCTTTGTAAGTGGGCACTCGC
This sequence comes from uncultured Bordetella sp., assembly GCA_964390775.1. Lineage (GTDB taxonomy): Bacteria > Pseudomonadota > Gammaproteobacteria > Burkholderiales > Burkholderiaceae_C > Limnohabitans. The sequence continues at coordinate 13,183 of CAYMJT010000040.1, read as the reverse complement.
TCAAGCCAACCCAGCGGCGTTCCCATGGCAAGCAGGGTAAACAATTCAGCATGCTCGGGAATGCGGCTTTGCAAAAAGAGGGTGCAGTGGGCCGGATCCAAGCCTGCGGCCAACCAGTCGATCACCATCTCGTAGACATTTTTTTCGATGATCTCGCGGCTCTCGTAGTGGGTGGTCAGGGCATGCCAATCGGCCACAAAGAAATAGCATTCGTGCATCGATTGCAGGCGTACCCAGTTCTTGAGCGCTCCGTGGTAGTGCCCCAAATGAAGGGCACCCGTGGGGCGCATGCCGGATAGAACGCGTTCTTTCTGACTCATTGCAAAAACATCTTCAAAGGCGACAACACGCCGTTGATCAGGGCAAAAGTCCAGCCCATGACCGGTTGCATCCAAAACGAATTGACCAGACCCAGCAACACCAGGCCCAACACAATGAAAAAGCCGTACGGTTCGATTCGGGCGTACACCATGGCTTGCCGCCAAGGCAACAAGCCGGTCACCACACGCCCCCCGTCCAAAGGCGGTAGGGGAAACAAGTTAAAAGCAAACATCACCACATTGGCCAGCACACCCGCACCGCAGACTTCGATCCAGAACCGCTCTTGCACCCCGGTCACCGACAAAATGACCAATCCCAAGCCCCAGATCAGCCCTTGTAACAAATTGATACCTGGACCAGCCAAAGCGACCCAAATCATGTCACGCTTGGGATGGCGCAGATGCGACCAATTGACTGGCACCGGTTTGGCGTAGCCAAACAACAAAGCCCCGGAAGTGGCGAAATACAAGGCAATCGGCATCAATACCGTGCCCAAAAGATCGATATGGGGCCAGGGATTCAGGGTGACGCGCCCCATTTGCTGGGCTGTGGAGTCGCCAAAAAAACGAGCCGCGTAGCCATGTGCAGCCTCATGCAAAGTAATTGCAAAGAGAACAGGCAAGGCGTAAACCAGCACAGTCTGAATAAGTTGTATTTCTTGCACTCATCTATTGTGCATCAAAAAATCAACAAAATTGACAAGTTAAGAAACTTAAAGCCCAAAAATGAACCATTCACGCCACATTCATCAAAGGGGATGTGGAACCAATTACTGCAAGCGTTTTTGAATCACCAGGTTTGCCCCCTTGGCGCCAGGTTTGATGCCAGCCAATTCAGCCCCCCAATCGTCGGGCTGAGCCTGGGCGGTGCCCGACTTGGACACCCTGGCACGCAAAACGACACGCTCGGCCATGGACAAACGAGCCTGAGGGTTCATCGCCAACCGGTCATCCAATGTGAAGTCGTAGGGCAACTCGCTGGCCTTGATGCGCAAAATCGCCAGCGGCATGCGGGCATCTGGCAGCGTCGCATAAATGAACACGGTGTCCTCAGGACGCACCGACTGTTGTGCCGCGCCCGCTAGGCTGACCCGGCCCTGAATGGCAGTGGCAGCCAGCAGTTGCGCTTGTGGGTCGGGTAAGCCCAGCTTGGCGCGGACTTCGGCCAAGGCCGCATCCAGGGGTTGTCGCTCGGGCGATTGGGCATCGACCAAGGCGCTGGCCTTTTGCCAGTATGACAAGGCATCACGGTAGCGCTCTTCGGCGTAGGAGGCGCTGCCTGCCAACAACAAAGCCCCCACATGCGAGGGGTCGGCTTTCAAGACCGATGCAATGATCTGCCAGGGCTCACCCGCAAATCGTCCTTGATCGCGTGTAGCCAACAGCTCGGCGCGCTCAATCGCCCAATCGGGGTTGTAGCTCAGCTTCAAGGCCCGCCCCAACGCCTCTTGCGCGGGCTCGTAGCGCTCCAGGGCCCGCTCGACGCGTGACAGCATGACCCAATCTTCGGCCTGATCGGGATTTTTCTCCAGACGGGCACGCAACTCGCGCCCCAGGCGCTCGATCTTTTCCGGCGTGACCTCTTCCTGCGGCAATCCGGCTGACCTCACTTGCGGGTCCAGGGCCGCTGGTTGACCCAGCCACAGGTACAAGCCGATGCTCAGCGCGGGGATGCCCAGCATCAAGCCCGTCAGACTGGCACGCACCCAAGACGGTGGCGGCACAGCAGTGGCCCCAGCGGGCAAGTCTTTGACATCTTGCGCCAAACGCAACTCGAGTTCAGCGCGTGCCTGGGCCCACTCGGCGTCGCTGATCTTGCCACTGGCTCGATCGCGATCGATCTCGGCCCATTGCTCGCGATACACCGCCGCATTGACCTGTGTCAAATGATCCAGGGGATCATCGCTGACACGCGCCTGGCGCACAGCACGCAGCAATACCCACAACACCCAGGCCAGCAGGCACAGGGCCAATGCCAAAAAGGGCCAAGCAGTCAAGCGCCGTCCTTTAACAAACTTTGCACCCGCTCGCGCTCTTGCGCACTGAGCTCGGTGGCAGCGTTCTGGGGGCGGCGCTGGCGCAAAACGCGCCACAACATCACCAGACCCAAAACCAGCAACACAAACGGTCCCAACCAAAGCAAATAGGTGGTGGGCTTGAAAGCGGGGCGATACAACACAAAGTCACCATAGCGTTGCACCAGGTATTGCTTGATGTCGGGGTCGCTCTTACCCTGACGAATCAGGCCACGCACTTCCTCGCGTAAATCCTGGGCCAACTCGGCGTGTGAGGAGGCCAGCGATTCGTTTTGACACACCAGACAACGCAACTCTTCCGAAATGGCGATCAGTCGCGCCTCCAGCACCGGATCCTCGGCCATGGGACGCGCCATTTTGGGCACTTCGCTGGCGGACAGAGCCACCCCCATGCAGGCCCATATCAGCACCCCCACCCAGGTCAACATCAGGGCCGAATGGATACGCAGATCATGCCGAGTCATCACGAGGCCTCCAGTTGGCGAATCAAGGGCAAAACGGTCTTGCTCATCAAGGTCGGGGTCACCGCCCCCACATGCTTGAAGCGAATGACGCCCTGCCGGTCAATCACATAGGTCTCGGGTACACCATACACACCGTACTGAATGCCCACCTTACCATCAAGGTCCATGACCGAGGCTTGGTAGGGGTTGCCGCCATGGCGAGCCAACCACAGGCGTGCGCGGTCGCGCGCAGCCTGCAGTTTTTGCTCGGGGGGTCGTTGCGACAACTCGGTTTCTTGGGGTTGTATCTCCTTGTAGTTGAGTCCAATGATGGGTACCCGATGGTCGCGGGCAAAGGCCACCAGCACCGGGTGTTCATCGCGACAGGCGACACACCAAGAGGCCCAGACATTGAGCACCCAAACCTGGCCTTTGAGTTGCTCGGGACCAAAGGTCTCGTCGCGGTCCAATTGTTTGAGGGCAAAAGCCGGAGCCGCTTGCCCGATCAAGGGCGAAGGAATTTCACGCGGATCGCGCCGCAAGCCCAGCGCCAGAAATACCACCAGCGCGACAAACAAAACCAGAGGGATCAGGGTTTTTTTCATTCCCGCCCCCCTTTGGGCGACTTGCGGTAACGGCGGTCGATCGCGGCCAAAAAACCACCCAGGGTCATCAGCAAAACACCAGCCCAAAGCCAAGGCACGAAGGGTTTGTAGTAGACCCGCACACTCCATTCGGGCGGTTGGGTCTGCACCACATCGCCCAGCGAAACATACAAATCGCGCCAGAATCCGCTGTCTATGGCGGCTTCGGTCATGGGCATGGCACTCGAGAAATAGCGGCGTTTCTCGGGGTACAACTGCTCGATCACTCGGCCATCGCGAGACACCTCGAATACGCCACGCACAGCGCGGTAATTGGGACCGGGCACGTCTTTCAGTTCTTTGAGTTGAAAGCGATAAGCCCCAATTTCAACCACATCGCCCAAACCCATGCGCACATCGCGCTCGACTTCAAACGATTTGACACCCGTGATGCCCAACACCACCACGGCCAGCCCCAAGTGCGCCAGGTGCATGCCCCAGAACCCGGCACCGATGCGTCCCGGCTTGCCCAATCTAATCAGGATGTGCTGCAAACTGCCCAAGCCCACCCATAAACCCAAGATGACTCCCAAGGCGGTGCCCCAACTCCAGGCCCCCAAGGCCAGCGGCGCGCACACACCGCCCAGCAAAGCCAACAGCCCCACCCAACGCAATTCGCGCAACAGCTCGCCCACCTGCGCCTCACGCCAGCGCGCCACGGTACCGGGTACCAGCACAAACAACAAAGGCACCATCAATGGGGCAAAAACCAAGTTGAAATAAGGCGGTCCCACCGACAATTTACCCATGTTCAGGGCATCGATGATCAGCGGATACAAAGTCCCCAACAACACCGCACCTGTGGCGACCACCAGCAACACGCTGTTGGACAACAACAGCGACTCGCGCGAGAGGACCCCGAAAGTGCCCCCCGTGGTCACTTGCGGCGCGCGCCAAGCGAACAAGGTCAGCGATATCCCCACCACGATGGCCAGAAATATCAAAATGAACACCCCTCTGGAGGGGTCAGACGCAAAGGCATGCACCGAAGTCAGCACGCCCGAGCGAACCAGGAAGGTGCCCAGCAAAGACAGTGAAAACGCTGAAATGGCCAACAACACGGTCCAGGCCTTGAAGCCGCCGCGCTTCTCCGTCACCATCAGCGAGTGGATCAGTGCCGTGGCCACCAACCAGGGCATGAGCGAGGCATTCTCAACCGGGTCCCAAAACCACCAACCGCCCCAACCCAATTCATAGTAAGCCCACCACGAACCCAAACCAATGCCAAAGGTCAAAAACGACCAAGCCACCACAGTCCAGGGGCGTGACCAACGGGCCCAGGCGGCATCCAGACGCCCAGCCAACAAGGCCGCCAGGGCAAAGGCAAAGGCCACCGACATGCCCACATAACCCATATAGAGCATGGGCGGATGAATCACCAGTCCAGGGTCTTGCAGCAAGGGATTCAAATCACGGCCTTCGGCTGCGGCTGGCAACAATCGGTCAAAGGGATTGGACGTGGTCAGGATAAAGGCCAGAAAACCAATCCCCACCCAACCCATGACGCTGAGCACCCGCGCCACCATCGGCAGCGGCAAGTTACGGGAAAACAACGCCACCGCCCCGCCCCATCCCGATAACATGACGATCCACAACAGCAATGAGCCCTCATGCCCACCCCACACCGCCGCAAACTGATAGGGTTTGGGCAGCAGCGAGTTGGAATGCTGGGCCACATAGGCCACTGAAAAATCGTTGCTTAAAAAAGATGCCGCCAAACAGGCGAATGCAATCAGCAACAGCCCAAACTGCAAGCCCGCCGCTGGGCGCGCCAATGCCAACCAGGCCGGGTTGTTCGACAGCGTACCCGCCAGCGGAAACGCGGCCTGCACCACGGCCACACACAGGGCCAAAATCAGGGCGAATTGACCAAGTTCAGGAATCATGGTTTGACCGTTTGTGCTGCTTTCGATGCCGTGGCCTGATCGAGCGCGTGCTGGGCCTCAGGGGGCATGTAATTTTCATCGTGCTTGGCCAACACTTCGGCGGCCGCAAACCAGCCTTGTTCGTTCAGACGGCCTTGTGCCACCACACCCTTGCCCTCTTGGAACAAGTCGGGCAACAGGCCACTGTAGCGAACCGGGATGTCGCGAGCAGTGTCGGTGATGACGAATTCGATCATGACCTGATCGCGCTTGAGACTGCCTTCTTTGACCAAGCCACCCACCCGAAACACGCGGTTCGCAGGCGCTTCACCCGAAGCCACCTGGGTGGGCGTGAAAAAGAAGACCAGATTGCTGCGAAACGCATTCAGTACAAAAGCCGTCGCCAAAGCCAGGGCGACGATGGCAGCCAACACAAAGGCCAATCTTTTTTGCCGTGCGGTCATGGGGTGCTCCTCGTGGGCTCTTCGTTGGCCTGAACCGCTTGGCGCACTTCGGCCAGGGCCTGCAAACGGGCCCGTCGGGCCACCATGAGCTCGCCCAGTACCACCAGAGCCGCCACACCGTAGCTGCCCCAAACATAAACGCCGTGCTTGCCCATGGCCCAAAAATCGGCCCAGCTCTCCCACCAGATGTTCATGCCAACCCCCTGACTTCGGGCAATTGACGCACCCAGTCGGTGTGACGCTCGCGCCACAAGATCAGGCTTCGAACCCGATACAAAACCAGGGCAATGGTCATCATCCAATAGGCCAGCGCCATGATCAACATGCCCCATAACATGGTCTGCGCCATGCTCGGCGACTGCGTCATGGACACCGAAGCGCCCTGGTGCAAGGTGTTCCACCATTTGACCGAGAAATAAATGATCGGCACATTCACGGCGCCAACGATGGCGACCAGGGCGCCCGCGCGGTCCGATCGGCGCGGGTCGTCTATGGCCGAGGTCAGGGCCATATAGCCCAGGTAGAGGAAAAACAAAATCAGCTCGGAAGTCAGGCGCGCATCCCAGACCCACCAGGTGCCCCACATCGGTTTACCCCACAAAGCACCCGTCCACAGCGATAGAAAGGCACACAAAGCACCGGTTGGCGCCAAAGCTCGCGTCATCAGACCCGACAGACGCGTGTTGAACACCAAACCCAGCACACTCCAAAAGGCCATGGCCAGGTAAATGACCATCGACATCCAGGATGTGGGGACGTGGACATAAATGATGCGGTAGCCCTCGCCCTGCACCGCATCGGCGGGCGCCAGCAGCAAGCCGATGCTCAGGCCCCACAAGGCCAAGACGGCCGCCAGGCCAGCGAACCAGGGCCACAACTTGCCCGCTAGGCCATAAAACGTTTGCGGAGCGGCATAGTAAAACCAGCGAATTGACATCAATCCCTCATTCCAAGGCGATTTTAAGCGCCACCGCGCAGGCCCAAGGACTAAAAACCAGGGCGGGGAGCAAGATCGCCAACAGTATCGACAAGTGGGCTTGAGCCCCCAAACCTGCCGCCTGAGCCTCGACCGCGCCAGCACCAAACACCAGTACCGGCACAAACAAGGGCAATACCAACAATGACAGCAACACCCCGCCGCCGCGCAAACCCAAAGTGAGCGCCGCGCCGATCGAACCGATCAGAGACAACACCGGGGTACCGATCAACAAGGACAGCGCCAGCACCGCCATGGCGTCGGTCGCCAAATCAAACTGCAAGGCCAACACCGGCGACAAAACCACCAGCGGCAGACCACACAAGATCCAATGCGCCGCTATTTTGGCGGAAACCAAAACCCCCAAGGGCTGCGGTGACAAGAGCATTTGCTCCAGGGAACCATCTTGATAATCGGCCTCAAACAAACGGGCCAACACCAACATACTGGCCAGCAAGGCCCCGACCCACAAAATACCCGGGGCAATCAGACGCAAGATTTTGAAATCTGGGCCTATGGCCAAAGGAAACAGGCTGGCGACCACGACAAAGAAAAAGACACCCGTCAACACTTCGCTCTTGCGGCGCAGGGCCAACAGCAGATCGCGTTGGAGCAGGGCAAGAAATGGTTTCATGACAGTGGGTAGGTGTGGCCAGGGCCAGACAGCTTGACCGGCTGGTGGCTGGTGAACAGCACCGCCCCACCCAAGGCCAGATGGCGGTCAAGCAATTCGCTCACTTGTTCGACCGCCAGCGCATCGAGCGCCACGAATGGCTCGTCCAGCAACCACAGCCGACATACACCAGGGCGCAATCTGGCCAGGGCACAGCGGCGTTTCTGACCCTGCGACAAGACCCGCAAAGGGAGGTGCTCGCGACCGGCCAAGCCTTGCTCACGCAAGGCCTGTCGGGCTTGTTCAAGGCTCCAGTCATGGTTCGAGAGCTTGGCCTCGAAGCGCAAATTTTCCAGAGCGCTGAGCTCTTCCTTGAGAGCCAACTGATGGCCCAAATACATGCGTTGGGCCGCGTAGGCTGAATCGGCCCGCCCCAGGAGCTGCCCCTGCCACAAGACTTGACCCGCCGCCGCCGGGGACAAGCCGGCCAGGATGCGCAACAGGCTGGTTTTTCCGCTCCCATTGGCCCCTTGCAGGTGCAACCAGTGACCAGCGGCCAATGAGAACGATACCCCCTGAAAAAGGAGTTTTTGTCCGCGCTCGCAAGCCAGCTCGCGCACGTCCAACAATGGCAGGCTCATGGGGGGTTGATCATACCCCCAGCCCCATATTGGGCCGGGCTCAGTCGACTTTGGCGCCCGAGGCCTTGACGATCGGGCCCCAACGCTGGATTTCGGCTTGGTTCATTGACGCCATTTCGGCAGCGTTGGTCCCCAAAATGTTGTAACCCAATTCGGTCATGCGCTTGACGAACTCCGGCGACTTGGTGCCCTGAATGGCCGCCGCGCTGAGCTTGGCAATGATGTCGGCGGGCGTGCCTGCGGGGGCCGCCAAACCAAACCAGACCCCTGACTCGTAGCCTTTGACGCCGGCTTCGGCGATGGTCGGCAGATCGGGCAGTGTGGCATCGCGCTTGGCACCCGTGGTGGCCAAGGCGCGCAATTTGCCCGCCTTGATGTGCGGCAATGCCGAGGGGATGTTGTCAAACATGGACGACACCTGACCGCTGAGCAGGTCGGTCAAGGCCGGTGCGCTGCCCTTGTAGGGGATGTGGGTCATATTGAACTGGGTGAGGTGCTTGAACATCTCGGCCGACATGTGGATGCTGGTGCCGTTGCCGCTCGAGGCCACAGTGACCGGACCTGGTTTGCCCAAGGCGATGTACTCGGCCACGGTATTGGCTTTGACTGAGGGGTGAACCACCAGCACGTTGTTGAGCGAGACCAGGGCCGAAATGGGGACCAGGTCTTTCATGGTGTCAAAAGGCATTTTGGAATACAAGGCCGGATTGATGGCCTGAATGCCGCTGGTGGTCATGAGTATGGTGTAACCATCGGGGGCCGAGCGCACCACATCGGCACCGCCGATGTTGCCGCCAGCGCCGGGTTTGTTGTCCACCGTCACGGTCACGCCAAGCACCCGGGACAATTCAGCGGCAATCGCCCGCGAAGCAATGTCCACCGCACCAGCCGGTGGGAACGGGCAGACCAGACGAATCGGTTTGCTGGGAAAGGCCTGAGCTTGCGCCCAACCACCCACACCCAAGCCAGCGGCCAAACCCAGGGCAGACAACCATGTGCGACGTTTCAACATATGCAAACCTCCAAAACAATGGAACCATGGTAACCCGAGTCTGTCAAAGTGCAGATATCCCCAACAAATTGCAAGGGTGTTTCAAGGATGCAGCATCCCTAAGCAAAAAATGCGTCAAACCCACCCTGAGGCTCAAAACGGCCCTTGACATATCGCAGGCGCGAAGGACCCGGCATGGCTCGCTCAGACTGGCTGTGACGAGGGTCACCCGGATAGCAAATGGTGCGCCCGTTTTCATCGTCAAAGGGTTCGGGCTGGATGGTAGGCGGCGGGCGCTGGGCACTGGCCATCATGGCTTGTTGCACGTCTTTATATCGGGCCAGATGAACCAGACTCATGATTTGTGGCGGGGCCAACTCGATGCGTCCGTCCCAATAATCGCGCAGGGCTTGGGAAGGCGACAACCATTCACTCTCGGTGGCCTCGATGTTGTCGTGTGCGGCCCATTGCCCCAAGGGGACGGCGGCCAGAAAAAAACGGGCATCAAAACGCTTGTTCATCACCGAGGGACGGTGCGGGGTGATCCAGCGGGTGAAAGGCACCATGGACGAGGTTTGCAAAACCAAGCCGAATTCAGGTGCCAAATCGGTCAAATGGGCGCCACCCCGGATGCGGATTTGCATCTCGGACATTTTCGAATCGATACCACCAGGTGCATCGGCCAACAGCACGCCACACTCCTCGAACGCTTCGCGCAAGGCTGCCACATACAGGCCTTTGGCCTGCTGTGGCGTCAGGGACGGTTCGGCCAAATGGGTGTGCAAGTGCTCAGGTGCCTGGTCCAGATGCTCGTCGGCCAACAGGCTGTCGGCCACATCGAGCTTGCCGCCCGGAAACACATAAGCGCCGCCAAGTACAGCCGAATCCGAATGGCGTCGCAACATGAACACTTCGAGACCGAGCGAAGCATGGTCACGCAACAAAAGCACCGTGGCCGCATCTCGCGGCGGGGTGTGAACAACGGCGGTATTGAGCTCCATGCAAATTCAGTCCTGGCGCGCAGCACGCATCTGGGCTTCGCCCGGCAGACCGATCACCACGCACGCCCCCAGCGCCGCAATCGCAGACAGGGCGAACATCAGGGTGGTAAAGCCTTGTTGTTTGACCAAAGGTCCCAACATATAAACGGCCAGCGAACTGATGCCAAAAGAGACGGCAATCCGAAAACCACTGACTCGGCTGCGCATCGAATCGTCGATGTAACGCACCACCATCAGGTCGTTAAACGGAATAGCAGCAAAAACACTGATCATGTAGAGCACGGCTGCTCCGTACCAGAGCCAGCCGGTGGTTTGCGCGGCCAAGGCAAATATGACTGCCTGGCCCAACAAAATACCAAACAGCAAGGGCTTGATCGGTATCCGATCAAGCAATCGACCCACCACCACCTGGGCAAACGAGGCGACGGCATAGATGATGGCCAACAACAAACCCAGCATGACCGGTTCGTACACCAATCCATCGAGCCGTTCGGCCAACAACTGGGCATTGCCGTTGGTTGTGAAGTTAAACAACAGACTGCTGGCAATGGCCGAGCCGATCATCACCACCACCGTGCGCAAGGCCAAGTGGCGCGGCAGGTGCACAGGGGTGACGTTCTTCTTGGCCGGCGGGGCCGACTCGCGCGGGGCATGCCGCCAAAAGAAATAACCACACACGATGGACAGCACCGCAGGGGCAATGAATGCCATGCGCCAACCAAAATACTGCACCCAAAATCCGGTCGATAAGGCCGCCAAAGCAATGCCCATATTGCCGGCCAAGCCGTTGATGCCGATGGTCATACCCGGGGTTTTGCTGCCTTGGACCAGAAACGGAATGCCCACCGGGTGGTAGATGGACGAGAACAGGCCCAAGACCGTCAGCGCCACCGCCATCTGCAGGGGTGTCTGGGTCAGAGCCACGGCCAGCGCGGCCAAGCCCATGCCAAAATAAAAGACCAACATCATGCGCCGTCGACCCCACAAGTCACCCAGTCGGCCCGCAGGGATAGAGCCCAGGCCAAACATGACAAAAGCCCCAGCGGTGTAGGGCATCAGGTCTTCCCAGCGCTGCAGGCCAAAGTCGCTGGCAATCGACGCCACCGCCGTGGCGAATATGAGCAGAAACAGATGATCGAGGGCGTGACCCAGATTCAGGAGCAGGGCGTTAAAGCGGTTCATGCTCACCATTGTGCATGAGCGCCACCAGCGCCCATGTCAAGTGCAAGACTGACTAGGAAAGCTCTGCATCACCCAGGTGAAGCATTCCTAGGCCTTGGGCACGTAAGGGCCTGGGTCAGCACAGGCCGGGGTATCGGTGGGCTTGCCCATCTTGGCCTTATTGGTCTTTTGCACGTGGGCGGCCACACGTTCGATCGATTTGCACAACTTATAGTTGTCGACCTTGCCCGCGTGGGCGGTTTTGGCGGCCGCCTCGGCGGCTTTGGCCTTGGCCTCTTCGCTGGGGGCGGGCAACTTGGCCCAAGCCGATCCAGCCAAGCCCAGGGCCATGATGAAAGCGATCATTTTCATTTCAAACGCTCCGGGTGTCGGGTTGATGCAAAGGGGTGCTGCGCTGGGCCGGGATTTTGCCGGCCGCTACATCTTGCGCCCACAACTCGTGGTGTTCTTTGGCCCAGGTCTCGTCCACATAACCCGTGCGCATGGCTTGATAAGCCCCATCCATGCCGATGGTGCCCATATAGATGTGGCCCAGGAACATGGCCATCATGAGCACCGTGGCCACGGCATGCACCATGTGCGCCACCTGCATGGTCGAGCGCTCGTAGATCAGGCCAGGAACCAGTTTATCCAGCACCAATCCCGAGACAATCACAATGGCGCCCAACAGGAACACGCCACCCCAAAACAGCACTTTCTCGCCCGCATTGAAGCGGTGTGAAGGCACCTCGTGGCCGCCCAACATGCCGCCCAATCGCATCAGCCAGGCCCAGTCTTCGCGCCGTGGCAGGTTGTCTTTGACGAAAGTGAAAAACACAATGGGCAAAGACACCGCAAACAAAGGACCGGCAAAGTTGTGGGCGTTTTTCAGGATATAGGTGATGACACCAAACAGTGTGCTACCCACCACCGGCAAGATGAAGTACTTACCAAAAGCCATGAAAATGCCCGAGATCGCCAAAATGACAAAGGCAATGGCATTGGCCCAGTGGGCCGAGCGTTCAAACGGGGTGAAGCGTTCGATCTTGCGACCCGTCTCGGCCCCGTGCAAGCGCATGCTGCCCTTACCCCAGTAAAAGAGCGCGATGGCACCCAACACGATCAGCAAAAATGCGCCGCCATAGGGAATGATGAAGTTGTTTCGAACCTGACGCCAGGCCTCACCCGCGTTGGTCAGACTCGAACCAGGATACTGAACAAAGGGCTGAATCAGATTACCTGCCTCGGGGGCTTGTGACTTGGGCAGGCTGGAATAGCCAGTGACGCCTTCACCCACTTGCCGCCACATGGGGGCGTTGTTGCCGGGTTGCACCCGGTGGCGCTGGTCGTTGTCTTGAGCCGCGTAACCCGGGTCACTGCTGGCATCTTTGATATCCAGAATATTGGCCCCCTTGACGGCCGGGGCCCCCGCTGACGGGTCGCTGGACGCGGTTTGCGCCCCTGCCCCAAGGCAAGCGGCAAACACAAGCCAAGCCACCCATGCGGGACGCAATGAACGCAATGCCATGATCGACTCCTTAGCGGGCGTGATCGTTTTGGCCATATTGGGCGCGCACTTTCATGCTCTGTTCCCAACTGGTTTTATCGCCCGGCTTCCAGCCTGGGGCGGCAAAGGTGGTCATGCTGCCGACCGGTCCTACATGGGGGGCAGCGTCGGCGCCCACGGTGCGGCCTTGTTCTGAGCAGGCCGCCACCAGCAAGGTCAGCGCCAACAGAGCCGCTGTGGCTGTGCGGTTCATGATTTGCTCCCTTCGCGGGCCTCGGAGCGAGAACCGTAGGCGGTGCCCCAACCCCAAACTTCGGCGCCTTTGTTGCGCTTGAGCACGCGGTTGCGGAAGATGTCGGCCACCACGTCGCCGTCACCCGCCAACAGGGCTTTGGTCGAGCACATCTCGGCACAGGCGGGCAATTTGCCCTCGGCCAATCGGTTCCGACCATATTTTTCAAATTCGGCTTGGCTGCCGTTGGCCTCGGGGCCGCCGGCGCAGAAGGTGCACTTGTCCATTT
>CAYMJT010000039.1:0-19566 GCA_964390775.1 uncultured Bordetella sp. | reverse complement strand
CGCTGACCCACCCCGAAGTCTATGTTCAGTCGAACCTGGTCGGTTTTGGCCATGTGCTTGAAGCCTGCCGAACCTACCCACCTCAGCATCTGGTATATGCCTCGAGTTCCAGTGTTTATGGTCGCAATGCCCAACTGCCGTATCGGGAGGCGGACCCGGTAGAGCAACCGGTCAGCCTGTATGCGGCCACCAAGCGTTCCAACGAGCTCATGGCTTACACCTACAGTCATCTGTATGGGCTGAGCGCCACTGGCTTGCGTTTTTTCACTGTCTACGGTCCCTGGGGTCGCCCAGACATGTCGCCATGGCTTTTTTTAAGTGCCATTCTTCGCGGCGAGCCCATACGGGTCTTTAACCACGGTCAGATGCAGCGCGACTTCACCTACATCGACGACATCGTGCGTGGTATTGTGGAAGTGCTGCGTCATCCGCCGAAAACCAATGCCGACGGTGACGTGCCCCATCGCCTTTTGAACATAGGCAATCATCAGCCTGTGGGCTTGCTCGACTACATTGCGACCATCGAAAAATGCGCACAGCGACCAGCGACCCTGGACTTGCAACCCATGCAAGCCGGCGATGTTTTGGCCACATACGCCGACACGAATGCGATTCAGGAACTCACTGGATTCAAGCCCGATACCCCACTGGTGACCGGATTAACACGCTTTGTCAGCTGGTACCGCGAGTACCATCAGTGTTAAATCCAACGCTCCTCATCCAGAAAAGGAATTGAAAACCATGAAAATCGCCGTCGCCGGTCTGGGCTATGTGGGCATGTCCAACGCCGTCTTGTTGGCCCAACACCACGAAGTCGTGGCCGTTGACCCCAATGCAAGCCGAGTGGCGCAAGTCAATCGGCGTGAGTCACCCATTGTGGATGCCGATATCTCGCGTTATTTGAAAGAAAAAAACCTGCGCTTGAGCGCCAGTACCGACCCGCAAACAGCGTATCGTGATGCTGAATTGGTGATCATCGCCACACCCACCGATTACGACCCCCAAAGCAATTACTTCGACACTCGATCGGTCGAGTCGGTCATCGCCCAAGTCAAGACCATCCATCCGCAAGCCTTGATGGTGATCAAATCCACTGTGCCGGTAGGTTTCACCGCCCAAATGCGTACCCAGCACCAGACTGAGTTGATCATCTTCAGCCCGGAGTTTTTGCGCGAGGGTCAGGCCTTGCACGACAACCTCTACCCCAGCCGAATTGTGATCGGGGAACGCAGTGAACGGGGGCAAAGGGTGGCGGAGCTATTTCAGCAAGGCGCTATCAAAACCGCGATCCCCACCCTGCTCACCGACAGCACCGAGGCCGAAGCCATCAAATTATTCGCCAATACCTTTTTAGCCATGCGGGTGGCGTATTTCAATGAACTGGACTCCTATGCCGCCAGCCATGGCTTAGACACCCGACAAATCATCGACGGGGTTTGCCTCGACCCAAGGATAGGCTCGCATTACAACAACCCCAGTTTTGGCTACGGTGGCTATTGCCTGCCCAAAGACACCAAGCAACTGCTGGCCAACTATGACCAGGTGCCGCAATCGCTGATCGGTGCCATCGTCACCGCCAACAGCACCCGCAAAGACTTTGTGGCACAAGACATCTTGAGTCGTACTCCGCGTCAGGTGGGGATCTACCGGCTGGTCATGAAAGCAGGTTCAGACAATTGGCGGGCCAGCAGCATTCAGGGCATCATGAAACGGATCAAAGCCAAGGGTATTCCGGTATTGGTCTACGAGCCGGCTTTGAACGAAGAAGAATTTTTCAATTCGCCCGTTGTAAAAGACTTGGCCCTCTTTAAATCCCAATCAGATTTGATCGTGGCCAACCGTTATACCCCCGAGCTTGAAGACGTCAAAGACAAGGTCTACACACGCGACCTGTTTGGACAGGACTAAATCTCGACCCAGTCTTCAATCAGCTGGGCCGTTTCTCGCAGCGGCAGTCCGACGATGCCGCTGTAACTGCCCCTGATGCCAGCGATGCGGGTCGCCGCCAGCCCCTGAATGGCATAGGCGCCTGCCTTGCCCATGGGCTCACCACTGGCCACATAGCGTTTGATCCAAGCCGGGGTCAAGGGATCAAAGCGCACCCGGGACTCGCTAAGGGCCTGCCGTAGCGTTCGCCCCGAAACCACCGCCACAGCGGTCAGAACCCGATGCTCACGGCCCGACAAATCGCTCAACATGGCTTTTGCCTGGGCTGCATCGGCGGGTTTGCCCATGATGGATTTGCCCAAAGCCACCGTTGTGTCAGCGCACAAAATGGGTGCCGCTGGCCAGCCCAATTGTTGCCTTCTGCGTTGGGCGGCCTGCAATTTGGACAAAGTCACTCTTTGCACATAAGCTTTGGGGGATTCATGGGGACTAGAGGCCTCCAGGGCTTCAGCGTCCTCATCGGGCAAGGGCAACAACAAACGATGTTCGACCCCCATTTGGGTCAGCAATTCGCGTCTGCGAGGGCTTTGCGAGGCCAGATAAATGAACGGGTGTTTCATTCTCGGTGATAGGGGTGATGTGCCAGTATCGACCAGGCTCGGTAAAGTTGCTCCACCAACAAGACCCGCACAAAAGCATGCGGCAGGGTGAGATCAGAGAGACGAATGCGTTCGTGGGCCTCGGATCGCAATTCCTCATCCAAGCCGTCTGGTCCACCAATGACCAAAACCACCTCTTGCCCCAGGGACTGCCAGGTTTTCAGGCGCTCGGCCAGATCCAGGGTGCGCAATCGATCCCCCCGTTCATCGAGTACCACCCGATGGCTGTCACGGCCCCAGGCCGCACGAATACGCTCGGCCTCGGCAGCCATCAGGACTACGGGTGACTTACTGCCCCGTGGTTCAGCCTTTATCGCTTTGAGTTGGAATTTGATGTCGGGTGGGAACCGCTTGGCGTAGTCGTCCCAGGCGATTTGCGCCCAATCCGGCACCTTCAGGCCAATGGCGGCCACGGTCAACTTCATGTCTGACGGGGTTTGGCCTTGGGCGCTTTGGGCTTGGCCAAGGTCTTGGCTGGGGGCTTGGTCGACTTTTTGGCTGGGGTCCTGAGCTTGGCAGATTTTTGCGACGGCACTGGCTTCTTGGCCGTCACAGGCTTGGCAGAGGTGGCGGATTTTTTGGCGGCAATGGGTTTGGGAGTTAGTACCTTATCGGCACCATGCTTGAGGCGGATGGGTTTTTCGCCCCAAATTTCCTCCAAATGGTAGTACTGACGAATGGCGGGTTGCATCACATGGACGACGGCTGCACCGCAATCGACAATGATCCACTCACCATTGTCCTCGCCCTCGATGCGGGGTTTGGAAAATCCGGCGTCGCGAACTTTGTCGCGCACACTGGCTGCCAATGCCTTGGTTTGTCGGTTCGAGGTGCCACTGGCGATCACCACCCGTTCAAACAAGGGAGACAGGTGCTCGGTGTTGAACACCACGATGTCTTGAGCTTTGACATCTTCCAGCCCGTCGACGATGGCGCGTTGAAGTTTTTGAACGTCGCGTTTGGCGCTGGTCTCGGTCATGGGTTAGATTGATAAAGTTGATGTTGTTGAATATAGCCCATCACCTGGGCATCGAGCCAGGGGACAGACTGCCCCAAAGCCAACTGGCGTCGAATGCCGGTCGAACTGACCGCCATTGGCGCCCATGGCAAGGTCACAGACTGCGCCAGAGCCTCATTTTGCCACTGCCCCAGCTCGACTTCACGGTCAGCGACCGCGAGGTGAACGAGACACAGTAACTCTTCCCATCGGTGCCAGGTCTGAAAGCGCCTCGCCTGATCGGCACCGATGATCAAATACCAGTCGGCGCCGGCTTGTTCGGCCTGCAGTTCACGGACCGTATCAATGGTATAAGTGGCACCCGGACGCTGGATCTCACGCTCGTCGACCACGACCCCAGAAATACCCCGAAAGGCCAGCCGACACATGGCCACGCGGTGTCTGGCAGCACTGGGTGCTTGCCCACGGTGCCAGGGCAGCCCTGTCGGCAAGACCCGCAATTGGTTCAGACACAAAACCTCCATGGCGGTTTGCGCCAATCGCACATGGGCCGCATGAGGTGGATCGAACGCCCCACCCAATAAGCCTATTCGGGTCTTCATCCGGCGTCTTTCAACCAATCGCGAGCAACTAAGAAGTCGGAATATAGACGCGCCTCGGCAGAACCAGGCTCAGGTTGGCGCTGGTATGTCCAACTGGCGTGGCGGGGCATGGACAACAAAATCGATTCGGTACGCCCCCCAGACTGCAAGCCGAAATGGGTGCCACGGTCCCAAACCAGGTTGAACTCTACGTAACGGCCCCGTCGCACGCGTTGGTGTTCAATTTCTCGCTCACCATAGGGCGTGTCTTTGCGCTTTTGCACAAGGGGCAGATAGGCATCGATCAGACATTCACCTACAGACTGCCACATGGCGAAATCACGCTCGGCCCCCAACTCAGCGAAATCGTCAAAAAACAGACCGCCGATGCCGCGCGGTTCCTGACGGTGTTTCAGATAGAAGTACTCGTCGCACCAGGCCTTGAAGCGCGGATATAAGTCGGGGCCAAAGGGCTGTACAGCGTCGCGACAGACCCGATGAAAATGGCGCGCATCTTCCTCGAAGCCATAGATCGGGGTCAAGTCCAAACCGCCGCCGTACCAAGAGACGGTCTGCCCTTCTCGGTTCACGACGCGGATATTGCGAACGTTCATGTGTACCGTGGGCGCATAAGGGTTACGGGGATGAAAGACCAGCGACACCCCCATGGCTTCAAAGGGCATGCCCGCCAATTCGGGCCGATGTTGGGTGGCCGAAGGGGGTAACTTAGAGCCACTCACATGCGAAAAACCACAGCCGGCCCGCTCAAATACGGCACCGTCCTCCAAGATCATGGTCACGCCCTCGCCTTGCAACATTTCCCCGGCGGGCTTGGTCCAACGGTCAACCAAAAAGGCTTTATCGTCGAACTCAGCGATGGCTTGCGTGATGCGCGCTTGCAGTCCAAGCAGAAAAGCTTTGGGATCTTGAACCGTCATGTAGGCTCCTTCACTGATGATGCGGGGGGCAAGGGGCAAACCGGTGCGGCCTGATGGGGGTTATAGCCCCGGGCCTGCCCCACAATGGCCTGGATACGGGCGTAATCAAACTCGATCTGACCGCTGAGTTGGATGAAGTGCTGCAAACGCAATTCGCGCTTGCCGTAATCCAGCGTCCCGACCCCCAAGGGCAAACCCGATTGCAGGGCCAATCGATAAAAGCCGCTGCGCCATCCAGGCTGGAACGAGCGCGTGCCTTCCGGGGACAGCCCCAACCAGAACAAACGATCTTCTTGTTTTGCACGCAACAAGGCAGATGCGGTGTCGTTGACCACACCACCAGGTGCATTTCGATCCAGAGGTACGCCGCCCATGGCACTCAGGATGCGGCCAAACAAAGGAATCTGAAATAAGCTGTCTTTGGCCCAAAAATGAATCTCGATACCGATGGCCGCTTTGGCCAACATGGCCACCACAAAGTCCCAGTTGCTGGTGTGTGGATAAACGATGGCGATCCCTTGGCGAGTGGGCAAGCCATCAAAATGAACTTGCCAACCGATCCAAGACAAGATTCGGCGCGCCCAAAGACGGCCTTCGAACCGGACAGGATGCGGGCCTGGAAAGTCGTTATACATGCAAACCCAATCTTTTATCGCAGCGCCCGATGACCGATGTCTCGGCGGAATTGCATACCGTCAAAATGGATCCCTTGCAAGGTTTGATAGGCCAAAGACTGTGCGGCACGCACCGTCTCGCCCAAAGCAGTCACGCATAGTACTCGACCGCCATGGGTCACAATTTGCCCATTGCGTTGCGCGGTGCCCGCATGAAACACCATGCAATCGGATTGATCGGGGGGTAAACCCGTGATGACGTCTCCCTTGCGCGCTTGCATGGGGTAACCCGAGGCGGCCGACACGACACCCAAAGCACAGCGGCGATCCCATAGGGCCTCATGGGCTGCCAAGGCGGCTGGGCTCTCGGTGGCGTCCCACAGCAGTTCAAACAAGTCCGAGCGCAAGCGCATGAGGATGGGCTGAGTTTCGGGATCGCCTAAGCGGCAATTGAATTCCAGCGTTTTAAGCTTGCCCTGGGGGTCTATCATCAAACCGGCGTATAAAAAACCGGTGAAAGGAAGCCCTTCTTGGAGCATGCCTTGCAGGGTGGGCAAAATGACTTGGCGCATGGCCCGCGCGTGCACCTCAGGAGTCACCACCGGGGCGGGCGAATAGGCTCCCATGCCACCGGTATTGGGACCTTGGTCGGCATCAAGGAGGCGTTTGTGGTCCTGCGAAGTGGCCAAGGCCAAGGCTTCATCGGTGTGACAGACACAAATGAAACTGGCTTCTTCGCCGGCTAAAAATTCTTCAATCACCACCCGAGCACCGGCCTCGGTGTGATTCACCCCCAGGCGGTTGTCCAGCAACATGTCGTCGATGGCTTCATGGGCCTGCGCCAGGGTCATCGCCACCACCACGCCTTTGCCAGCCGCCAGTCCGTCGGCCTTGACCACAATGGGCGCGCCTTGCTGATCCACATAGGCATGGGCTTGGGTGGCATCACTGAAAGTCTGAAAACGGGCCGTTGGGATGCCATACTTTTGCATGAAGGCTTTGGAAAAAGCCTTGGAGCTCTCGAGCTGGGCTGCACCGCGCGTCGGACCAAAAATACGCATGCCATGGGCACGAAAGTGGTCGACGACACCTGCGGCCAAGGGCGCCTCGGGGCCAACCACGGTCAGGCCGATACCCTCGGCCAGCGCCCAGCTTCTAAGCTCTGTCAAATCGGTGATGGGCACAGTCTTGAGGTTGCTCGAAGTCAAGGTGCCCCCGTTGCCAGGGGCCACAAAGACTTGTTGCACTTTGGGTGATGAGGCCAATTTCCAGGCAATGGCGTGTTCACGGCCGCCGGAGCCGATGACCAGGACTTTCATAGCTCGGCGTTGTGATAGACCTCCTGGACATCGTCCAGGTCTTCCAGGGCATCGAGTAACTTCTGCATCCGGGCGGCGTCGTCGCCCTCGAAGGCCACCGTGTTTTCCGGTCGCAGGGTGACTTCGGCCAGTTCGGCATTCAGACCGGCCGATTGAAGGGCATCACGCACCGCCTCAAAGTCGCCCGGCGCCGTGATGACCTCCACCGAGCCGTCTTCGCCGCTGAGCACATCGTCAGCACCTGCCTCCAGTGCCACTTCCATGACTTGGTCCTCGGAAGTGCCAGGAGCGTAGATGAGTTGCCCACAATGGCGAAACTGAAACGAGACCGAACCTTCGGTTCCCAGATTGCCGCCGTGTTTGCTGAAGGCATGTCGAATTTCGGCCACGGTCCTGACTTTGTTATCGGTCATGGTGTCAACGATGACCGCAGCGCCTGCGATGCCGTAGCCCTCATATCGAATTTCCTCGTAGCTCACCCCTTCGAGGTTGCCGGTCGCTTTGTCGATATTGCGTTTGATGGTGTCGGCGGGCATATTGGCTGCCTTGGCCTTGTCGACCGCGAGCCGCAAACGCGGGTTGGCGTTCAGGTCGCCTCCGCCAGAGCGAGCTGCGACCATGATCTCGCGGATCACCCGGGTCCAGATTTTGCCGCGTTTCTCATCCTGCCTGCCTTTGCGGTGCTGGATGTTGGCCCATTTGGAATGTCCTGCCACAAAAAACCCCTCAGGTTTTCAAATCAGAGGGGTATTGTAGGTTGAATCATTTCAGAGTTCGGCTTCCTGCGGCTCTGATTTGGATTTGCCGTCTTTTTTGGGGTGCGGCGCAATGTCCAGCAACACCTCACCTTGATCGTCGATGTCGACCCCGAGCCGCCCGCCTTCGGTCAGTCGCCCAAACAACAACTCGTCGGCCAAAGCCTTGCGGATGGTGTCTTGGATGAGGCGTTGCATGGGGCGCGCGCCCATCAATGGATCAAAACCTTTCTTGGCCAGGTGTTGGCGCAACTTGTCGCTGAAATTGACATCGACCTTTTTCTCCGCCAACTGGGTCTCGAGTTGCAAAAGGAATTTATCCACCACCCGCAAAATGATCTGCTCGTCCAGGGCCTTGAAGCTGACGATGGCGTCCAGGCGGTTGCGAAATTCGGGTGTGAACAAGCGCTTGATGTCGGCCATTTCGTCGCCCGATTCACGCGCGTTGGTAAAACCGATGGTTGACTTGTTCATGGTCTCGGCTCCCGCATTGGTGGTCATGATGATGATCACATTGCGGAAGTCGGCCTTACGACCGTTGTTGTCGGTCAAGGTGCCATGATCCATGACCTGCAACAAGACGTTGAAAATATCGGGGTGTGCTTTCTCAATTTCGTCAAGCAACAAAACCGCATGCGGTTTTTTGGTGACGGCCTCAGTGAGCAGGCCACCCTGATCAAAGCCCACGTACCCCGGCGGTGCGCCAATCAGGCGACTGACCGCATGGCGCTCCATGTACTCGGACATGTCAAAGCGAATCAAGTCGATGCCCATGATGTAGGCCAATTGTTTGGCGGCCTCGGTTTTGCCCACGCCAGTGGGGCCACTGAATAAAAAGGCACCAATGGGCTTGTCGGACTTGCCCAGACCCGAACGGGCCATTTTGACCGATGCGGCCAGAACCTCCAGGGCTTTGTCTTGTCCAAAGACCACGTTTTTCAGGTCGCGCTCGAGGGTTTGCAACTTCGAACGATCGTCGTTGGATACATTCGCGGGCGGGATGCGCGCAATCTTGGCCACAATGTCCTCGATTTCGGTGCGCGAAATGGTTTTTTTGCGCTTGGACTGGGGCAAGATGCGCTGCGCGGCACCCGCCTCGTCGATCACGTCAATCGCCTTGTCGGGCAAATGACGATCGTTGATGTATTTGGCACTGAGTTCGGCGGCTGCTTGCAATGCCGCCGTGGCGTACTTGACATTGTGATGCTCTTCGAAGCGCGATTTAAGCCCTTTGAGAATGTCGATGGTTTGCTCGACGGAGGGTTCGACCACATCGACCTTTTGGAATCGCCGCGACAGGGCCGAGTCTTTCTCAAAGATGCCCCGGTATTCAGTGAAGGTGGTGGCGCCGACACAGCGCAGTTGACCCGAGCTGAGCGCCGGTTTGAGCAAGTTGGAGGCGTCCAGGGTACCACCAGAGGCTGCGCCCGCCCCGATCAGGGTGTGTATCTCGTCGATGAACAAAATGGCGTGGGGGCGATCTTTGAGGGCTTTGAGCACCCCTTTGAGCCGCTGCTCGAAGTCACCCCGGTATTTGGTGCCCGCGAGCAAGGCGCCCATATCGAGAGAATACACCTGAGCTTCGGCCAACACTTCGGGCACATCATTTTGGGTAATGCGCCAAGCCAAGCCTTCGGCAATGGCAGTCTTGCCCACACCGGCCTCGCCCACCAGCAGGGGATTGTTTTTACGCCGACGGCACAAAATTTGGATGACACGCTCGACCTCGTATTCACGACCGATCAAGGGGTCGATTCGTCCTTCCTTGGCCGACTGATTGAGGTTTTGGGTGAATTGCTCCAGCGCCGATGCTTTTTCCCCCTTGTCGGAGGCCTCTTCTCCTTCTGACGAGTTGTTCTCAGCCGGCTTGGCGGGCTCGGGTGGGTCGCTCTTTTTGATGCCGTGGGCGATGAAATTGACCACGTCGAGTCGCGTCACACCCTGCTGATGCAGATAGTAGACGGCGTGGGAGTCTTTTTCGCCAAAAATGGCCACCAACACATTCGCCCCGGTGACTTCTTTTTTGCCGTTGCCCGTGCTTTGCACGTGCATGATGGCTCGCTGGATCACGCGCTGGAAACCCAAGGTCGGCTGGGTATCGACCTCTTCGGTCCCCGCCACCTGAGGCGTATTGTCCTTGATGAAATGGGTCAAAGATTTGCGCAAATCGTCGGTATTGGCCGAACAGGCGCGCAATACTTCGGCGGCGCTGGGATTATCGAGCAAGGCCAGCAACAGGTGCTCGACCGTGATGAATTCGTGTCTTTGCTGACGCGCCTCGACAAAGGCCATGTGCAAGCTCACTTCGAGTTCCTGGGCAATCATGTGTGTTCCTTCAAGCTTGCTTTCAAAAAAACATATTTGTCAGTTGGGGTTGAGTTTGCATTATTCAACGGGTTCCGACAAGCACTGCAACGGATGCCCTGATTTGTGGGCGGCATCGAGCACCAAATCGACCTTGGTGGCGGCCACGTCTTTGGTGTAGACGCCACAGATTCCTTTACCGTCGAGGTGGATTTTCAGCATGATCTGGGTGGCCGTCTCGCGGTCTTTGCCAAAAAACTCTTGTAACACCAGCACCACAAACTCCATCGGGGTGTAGTCGTCATTGAGCATCACCACTTGATGCATTTGGGGGGGCTGGGTGCGTTGGGTGAGTCGTTCCAGCACCACCGAACCGCCCTCTTCGTGCTTGGGCACCAGTTTGGGGGCTGGGGGTTTCTTTGTGGCCATAACGCCCATTTTAGTGTTGTGCCCCCTGCTTTTGAAAAAATGTCCCCGATAACCCGATATCGCGTCCATTAGTATTCATTAGGGGATATAATTCATACTTTACTATTGTTTGAGGTCGTGTAAAGGAGAAAAAATGGCGACAGGTACCGTCAAATGGTTTAACAATGCGAAAGGATTCGGATTCATCACCCCGGAGGGCGGCGGTGAGGATGTCTTTGCACATTTTTCAGCCATCAATATGGAAGGTTACAGGACCCTGGAAGAAGGCATGAAAGTGCAGTATGAGCCCATTAAGGGGCCACGCGGCTGGCAAGCGAGCAACATCCAGAAACTGGGCTCCAACTAAGGTAAAGCGGGGGGGCATACCCCGCATCAGCCTAAGCGCTCACATGCGGCCAATCATGGCTTGGCCAAAGCCCGAGCAGCTCAGTTGTTCGGCTCCGGGCATCAGACGGGCCAAGTCGTAAGTCACCATTCGATCACCGATGGTGCGCTCCATGGCCGACACAATGACATCGGCGGCCTCCAGCCAGCCCATGTGACGCAGCATCATTTCGGCCGACAGAATGATGGAACCAGGATTCACCACGTCCTTGCCAGCGTATTTGGGGGCTGTGCCGTGCGTGGCTTCAAATAATGCCACTGAATCGCCAATGTTGGCACCTGGCACCATCCCCGTGCCGCCCACATGAGCGGCCAGGGCATCCGAGATCAGGTCGCCGTTTAAATTCATGGTGGCAATCACGCTGTACTCTTCGGGCCGCAAAAGAATCTGCTGCATGAATGCATCAGCGATCACGTCCTTGACCTCAATCGGGTGTCCGGTCTTGGGATTGTCAAACTGCAACCAGGCCCCGTCTTCGGGCATCTTGGCGCCGAATTCCTTTTTGGCCAGCGCGTAGCCCCAATCACGGAAACTGCCCTCGGTAAACTTCATAATGTTGCCCTTGTGCACCAGGGTGACATTGGGCTTGTCGTGGTCAATGGCGTATTGCAAAGCCTTGCGCACCAATCGTTCGGTCGCTTGACGCGATACTGGCTTGATGCCCACCCCAGTGCTATCGGGATGCTTGATTTTTTTGACGCCGAATTCATCGATCAGGAACTGAATCAATCGTTGCGCCCGATCGGTCCCCGCCTCGTATTCAATGCCGGCGTAAACGTCCTCGGTGTTCTCCCTGAACACCACCATCTGGGTTTTTTCGGGTTCGCGCAATGGGGAAGGCACCCCTTTGAAATAGCGCACTGGACACAAAGCCAAATACAAATCAAGTTCCTGGCGCAAGGCCACATTGAGCGAGCGGATCCCGCCTCCGACGGGTGTGGTGAGTGGCCCCTTGATCGATACCGCGTGTTCACGCAGGGCATGCAGCGTTTCTTCGGGCAACCACACGTCGGGGCCGTACATCATGGTCGCCTTGGTTCCCGCGTAAACCTCCATCCAGCGAATGCGTCGCTGCCCGCCATAGGCTTTACGCACCGCAGCATCGACCACTTGCATCATGACGGGGGTAATGTCAAAACCAGTTCCATCCCCCTCAATGTAGGGGATGATGGGTTCGTCGGGAACCAGCAGACTGTGATCGGGCAAAACTTTGATTTTGGCGCCGTCGGCGGGTACCTTGATGTATTGGTACATGTGTGCGTCTCCGTGACTCATTGAGATCGGGTTGCCTGTGCGACAACCATGCTGCGCATTCTATCGCCGCCCCTCTTTGCGATAATGCAGGGTATGAAAAAAGTCCTTGGTTTGATTGGATGTTGGGCTATCGC
The DNA here is from genome assembly GCA_964390775.1 of uncultured Bordetella sp. Taxonomy (GTDB): domain Bacteria; phylum Pseudomonadota; class Gammaproteobacteria; order Burkholderiales; family Burkholderiaceae_C; genus Limnohabitans. The sequence goes on along the minus strand of CAYMJT010000039.1, from coordinate 7,349 downwards.
ATGCACCGTGACTTGGGCGCAGGGTGAACCCCAAACGAATTTGCCACGCATCAAATTGCAAGCGGGTATGCACCTCATCGATGCCCAAGTGGCTTCGACGCCTCAGCAAAGGGAAATCGGCCTGATGTTTCGCAAAGAGATGCCCGCCCATGAAGGTATGTTGTTTGTCTTTGAGGCCAAAAGAGAACAGTGTTTCTGGATGAAAAATACCCTGCTACCCTTGACCGCCGCCTTTATTGACGAAGACGGCAGCATTGTCAACCTGGCCGATATGTCCCCCATGACCACACAGACCCATTGCTCTCTTCGGCCTGTGCGCTATGTGCTGGAGATGCACAAAGGCTGGTTTGCCAAAAAGAAAATGGGGCCAGGCGACCGCATTCTCGGTCTGCCCTAAGCCCCCTTGACGCCCCAGGAGGGCGCACTGAATCAGGCGAAATTGCGTTCGGCGAACGACCAGTTCACCAAATGTTCGAGGAAGGTCTCGACGAACTTGGGACGCAGGTTGCGGTAATCGATGTAATAGGCGTGCTCCCAGACATCGACCGTGAGCAAAGGCTTGTCACCCGTGGTCAGAGGGGTACCCGCAGCGCCCATGTTCACAATGTCCACAGTGCCGTCTGCTTTCTTGACCAACCAGGTCCAACCCGAACCGAAGTTGCCTACGGCGCTTTTGACGAAAGCCTCTTTAAAGGCCGCATACGTTCCCCATTTGGTTTGAATCGCACTGGCCAGAGCACCACTGGGCTCACCTCCGCCTTGTGGCTTCATGCAATTCCAAAAGAAAGTGTGGTTCCAAATCTGAGCCGCGTTGTTGTAAATGCCCCCCGATGATTTTTTGACGATGGACTCCAGGTCCATGCTTTCGAACTCGGTCCCTTTTTGCAAGTTATTCAAGTTGACCACGTAGGCATTGTGGTGCTTGCCATGGTGAAATTCCAACGTCTCTTTGCTGTAATGCGGGGCCAAGGCATCAAGGGCATAAGGCAGTGCGGGCAGTGTGTGTTCCATCTGTTTCTCCTGATCAAAAACAAGTATTGTAGGCAAGTCAAATCAACCATGCCGACGGGGGGGTAGGACTTGCATATTCACCTGCCCATCGGCCAACACCGCTTGCACTTGTTGCCCGGTATTGAGTTGGGCGGCCCGCGTCAAGGCCTGCCCGTGCTCGTCCAACAGCCAACTAAATCCCCTTTCCAAGACCTGACGCGGGTCCAGTCCGCAGAGCTGGGCCCATCTGAGGTCCAGTCGATGACGCTGTCCCGAGAGCGTTTGCTGACAGGCCTGGGCCGTTTGTTGGGTCAGGGTCGCCAACGCTTGCTTTTGCAGTTGTCGCCGTGTGCGCAGGGCTTGGGCCAGGCGCAGAGCCAGTCGCGAGAGAGCTGTGCTTTGTTGGGTGTGCAATCCCTGGGGGCGTCCCAAAGCATTTTGCAAACGGTCGAGGTGTTGACTGTGCTCATCGAAGCTGCGCCATATGCGTTGATGGATGCGATCGGCCCAAGCCTGCAAGCGTTCAAGATGTTGTTGCGCGGGTATCGCGCACAACTCCGCTGCCGCCGTCGGTGTGGGGGCGCGCAAATCAGCGGCAAAATCAGCCAAGGTAAAGTCGGTTTCGTGTCCAACGCCGCAGACGATCGGCACTCTGCTGTGACGGATGCGTCGAACCAGAGCCTCGTTATTGAAAGCCCATAAATCTTCGATGGATCCCCCGCCGCGAACCAACAGAATCACATCCAACTCGGGCAAGGACTCCAAGCGATCGATGGCCTGGATCAGCGTCACGGGCGCATCGGCTCCTTGCACCAAGGCCGGCGAAAGGCGCACCGCAATGTGCGGCACCCGCCGCTGCAAGGCCGTGGCCACATCATGCAAGGCAGCCGCCCCCAGGGACGTCACCACGCCGATGACCCTCGGATGGGCCGGAATTGGTCTTTTCTGGGTCGGGTCAAAAAGACCTTCTTGCTCCAGTTTCTGTTTCAGTCGAAGAAATTCTTCATACAAAGCCCCTTGTCCCATGGGCTCAAGCGCATCAACCACCAACTGCAAGTCGCCGCGCGCCTCATAAACCCCCAAGCGCCCCAGCACCTCGACCTGATCGCCGTTGCGGGGCGGGCGTTTCAGCATCGATGCAGAGCGCCTGAACATGGCACAGCGCAACTGTCCATGTGCATCTTTCAGCGAGAAATAGCAATGTCCACTGCTGGCTTGCGTAAAGCCCGAGATCTCACCCCGCACCCGCACCGACTCGAAGCGTGCCGAGAGTGCATCGGAGACGGCCTTGCATAAAGCCCCGACGGACCAAACCTGTGAACTCATGATGGCGTCGATTCTCGCCCAAACCCGATGCCGTACGCAGTCATCCAATTCAAGTACCCCCCAGGGTGAGGTGCACAAAACCACACGCTCAGGCGCATCGGATCGTGCAACCGCTTGATTTTTATGAAATTTTTCTTGATCAATTTTTCGGCTTTTTAATCAAACATCGAATTCATGCGCCTTTGGAGACCATCACACAGACTTATCCACATCTTTATCCACCGAAGTTGTGAGGCCTGTGCTGACCGATAATGGACAGATGCAAACCATTGATTGCGGGGGTTTCACTTGTTCGATTTGATCGTGTCTGCGGGCTGGCCAGTGTGGCCTTTGTTGGCGCTTTCGGTGTTGGCTCTAGGTTTGATCCTGGAGCGTGTCTGGTTCTTGCGAGCCCATCACCTGGCCAATGAATCCCTGATTGAACCGGTATTGGCCCAATGTCATAGCGCCCTACCCACCCAGCAACAAACGCAAGCGATGGCGTCCAGCAGTCTAATGGGTGAGCTGTTGGCCGTGGGCATTGAGCGCGTCCGGCAACAACCCTCTGTCAGCGATGCCAGCTTGCGCCTGAGCCTAGAGGTTGAGGGGCGCGTAATGGCCGCCCGGATTGAAAAACATCTGCCCCTGTTGGCCACCGTGGCCTCGACCGCAACCCTGATGGGATTGCTGGGGACGGTGATCGGGATGATTGAGATTTTTTCTGCCCAAGCCCAGCAAGGCCAACAACCCGCTCAATTGGCCCAAGGCATCTCGATCGCCCTCTATAACACCGCGTTGGGTCTGCTGGTGGCAATTCCCAGCCTGTTGGCCTGGCGTTGGCTTAAATCCCGAGCCGATCAGCACCTGATGCGACTCGAAGTGGCATGCGAACGCCTGGTCCAGCAACTGCAGCAACTGCAACGGCAACGGTAAGCCCACATGAGCATACGTTTCAAGCGCACCGAGGACACGCCTCCGGAACTCATTCTGGTTCCCTTCATTGACATTTTGTTGGTGGTGCTGATCTTCATGGCCTTGTCGGCGACCTTCTCGCGCTATGCCGAGTTGCAAGTTCAATTGCCACAGGCTCAAGGTCAAGTTGCGGACGAAAAACGCCCTGCCCTTTGGATACAAATCAACAGTCAAGGTCAGGTGTTTTTGAATCGTCAAGCCTTGGGACGCATTTCGGCCCAAGACTTGTCCAGACAAATGCGTCAAAACTTTGGGCAAGCCGATGACCCACCCACAGTGGTGATTGGGGCCGATGCCCGCACCCCACACCAAAGCGTGGTGTCTGTCATGGAGGCGGCCCGCATGGCGGGACTGGCCAAAATCACTTTCATGTCCAACGGTCCGGGTCGTCAACCATGAATCAATCCAGTTGGCAGCGCATCTGGGCTCACCGAGGCCTGATGGCTTGCTTGCTGTGGCCCATCTCGTGGGTCTATGGGACCTTATGGTCGCTGCGACTCACCCTTTATCGCTGGGGCTGGTTCGGCTCGACCCAATTGCCTATCCCTGTTCTGGTGGTGGGCAATGTGATGCTCGGCGGGGTCGGCAAAACCCCAGTGGTCATCGCTTTGGTGCAACAACTGGGGCGTTTGGGCTGGCGTGTGGGCGTGATCTCACGGGGACATGGGCGCCAACGCAGCGACGTGGCTCTGCTGGATGCCCACAGTCGCGCGGCTGAGGTCGGCGACGAGCCCTTACTGATTTATCGTCGCACTGGGGTACCAGTAGCGGTGGGCAATGATCGCTCGCAAGCGGCCTGTCGCTTGCTGAACCAATTCCCTGAGTTGAACCTGATCATCAGCGACGACGGTATGCAACACACTGCCTTGGCGCACGATCTGGCTTTGTGTCTGTTTGATCATCGCCGCATCGGTAATGGCTGGCTCTTGCCCGCCGGTCCACTGCGTGAGCCTTGGCCTTTGCGAGAAGACCAACGCGCTCCGACCTGGTTCTTGTCTTCCGAACAGCCCCCCTGGTTGGAAGCCTGGCCAATTCGACGCAGCCTGTCTGAGTTGGCCCACAACGGCCACGGAGTCACTTTTCCCTGGCGGAAATGGTCGGGACCCGTGGGTGCGCTGGCGGCGATTGCGCAGCCCGAGGTTTTTTTTCAATCCCTGCGCGACGGCGGTCTGACGCCGATGGTCACTGAGGCCCGCAGCGACCATGACCCTTGGGGCGATTGGAGCCCCAACCCAGACCTCAGCTGGGTTTGCACTGAAAAAGACGCGGTCAAAATCTGGGAACGTCATCCCCAGGTCTGGGCCATTCCCTTGCAAGTCGATTTGCCCGAGCGACTGGTTGACGAGGTTTCCCAGTTTTTGCAAGCCCGACTATCATCACCCCATGGATCCAAAACTCTTTGAATTGCTGGTATGCCCTGTCACCAAAGGCCCTTTGCGCTTTCAGGCCGAAACTCAAGAATTGATATCACGCTCGGCCCGACTGGCCTATCCAGTGCGTGACGGCATTCCTGTTTTGTTGGAGTCCGAAGCTCGTCCTTTGAGTGACGAAGAACTGCAGAAATGAGCAAGCTCCCGTTCAGCGTTCTGATTCCCGCACGTCGGGCTTCAAGCCGCCTGCCCAACAAACCTTTGCTCGATATTGCCGGATTGCCGATGGTGATTCGAGTGGCTAGACAGGCCCAACAATCGGGCGCGCAACGGGTGGTGGTCGCCACCGATGACTTCGAGATCGCCCAAACCTGCACCCAATTCGTCGTGGAACACGTCATGACCTCGCCGCATCACCCCAGTGGCAGCGACCGCCTGGCACAAGCCTGCGAACTGTTGGCCTGGGGTGACGATGAGCTGGTAGTCAATGTCCAGGGTGACGAACCACTGATTCCCCCCGAACTGATTGATCGCGTCGCCCAGACCTTGTCCGAACGGCCCGACTGCGCCATGTCCACCGCCGCCCATGCCATCGACGATGTGGCCGATTGGCTCAACCCGAATGTGGTGAAAACCGTTCTCGACGCGCGAGGCACTGCGTTGTATTTCAGCCGTTCGCCCATTCCCTTTTGGCGTGACGCCCCGGCCACAGGGATGAGCATATTGCCTGATCCCGCCCCCCTAAGGCACTTGGGCATTTATGCTTACCGTTGTCATTTTTTAAAACAATTTCCCCAGTTATCTGTCGCACGCATGGAGTCTCTGGAAGCGTTGGAACAACTGCGGGTACTATGGCACGGTCACCGAATCGCGGTGCACATCACCCCGACTGCGCCGGGACTGGGGGTCGACACCCCCGAAGACCTGGAGCGGGTGCGTCGGTGGTTGAATTCTTGACTAGAGCCTAAGCGTAAGCCCCGGCCAAGGGTGTGCGTGATATCCTCCGCAACTCTGACCCAGGAACACCCATAACCATGAGACTCATTCTTCTGGGCGCACCAGGCGCCGGCAAGGGCACCCAAGCCACCTTCATTTGCCAGCGCTTTGGCATTCCGCAAATTTCTACCGGCGATATGTTGCGTGCGGCAGTCAAAGCGGGCACACCTTTGGGCGTCGCGGCCAAAAAAGTCATGGACTCAGGGGGCTTGGTCAGTGACGACATCATCATCGGTCTGGTCAAGGAACGCATCACCCAGGCCGATTGCACTCAAGGTTTTTTATTCGACGGTTTTCCGCGCACCATCCCGCAAGCCGAAGCGATGAAACAGGCCGGCGTCAAACTCGACTATGTGTTGGAGATCGACGTCCCCTTCGAGGCCATCATCGAGCGCATGAGCGGACGCCGAGCCCATGTGGCCAGCGGTCGCACCTATCACATCAAATTCAACCCCCCCAAAGTCGCTGGCGTTGACGATGTCACTGGCGAGCCCCTGATTCAGCGCGACGACGACAAAGAAGAAACTGTGCGCAAACGTCTCGATGTCTACAACGCCCAGACCCGCCCATTGGTCGATTACTACTCGCAATGGGCCAAAAACCAAGCCGATGCAGCACCCAAATACCGTGCGATTAGTGGATTGGGGACTGTCGAAGAGATCAAGGAACGGGCTTTTGCAGCCCTGAGCCAATGAGCGTGAGCATCAGGCCCACCCGGGCTTGTACCGGCGTATAGGGCACCCACTCAATCCCTTGCTCATGACGCGGGGCCAAACGATCGAGGGCACAACGGGTGCTGACCCAAATGGAGGTGCCTCGTGCCAAAAGTTCGACGATCACCCCATCCCAGCTTTGGTGCCAAGTTCCGGCACCCGTGGCGGCCAGCACCAAGCCGCTCAATGGAGGATCCGTGTCCTTGAGCAATGCCTTCAGCAACCAGGCCTGCGCCCCCGCATGGCTCAACAAGACTTCGACCCGCGGCCACTGAAGATGAGCCAAGACAGTTTCGGGCCCCGGCCAAGGCGTCACTGACTCAGGCGGCGACAAGATCACAGGCGGCATAGACTCCAAAAGGTCGCCCCAGGCCCAGGGTTCAAACACCCCCACCGCCTCGGGGGCATAGGCTTTGAGTTTTTGTACTTGGCTACCTGCCCACCAACGTCCAGCCATGACCACGGCCACCCCTTTGAAGCGCGTTTGAGCCACCGCCGAGATCGCATTGCGCACATTTTCGGGGCCATCGGCTTGCGGGTGGTTGGCTGCGCGCATGGCTGCCGTCAGCGCCACGGGCTTGTCGCAGGGCAACAAGGCCGACAAGAAAAACGCCGTCTCCTCCAAGGTATCGGTGCCATGGGTGATGACCAGACCTTGAACATCGGGCCTTTGCAAGTGATGCAAAGCTCGCGACAGCAATTTGCGCCAGAACTCATCGCTGGCGTCTTTGCTATCGATCTGAGCCACCTGCTCAAACTCGAGATCATGCAAATTCACAGCGCTAGACGCCAATAAAGTCTCGACCCCCAATTGGGCGCTTTGGTAGCGCTGGGGTTGCTCGGGATCGGATGCCCAGCCGGCTATGGTTCCCCCAGTCCCCAAAATGATGATTTTTTGCAACATATGCTCCCCTACAGTTGCGCTATTGTAAAAACTGGTTAAAAATACAGTTACTGGATATCTGAACAGTAACCACTGAGGTCCAATTTTCAGGAGTCGTTC
>CAYMJT010000038.1:12937-19751 GCA_964390775.1 uncultured Bordetella sp. | reverse complement strand
TGGCATCAACTTCTACATCAAAGGCGTTGAGGGCAAGGTGCCCGTCAACAAATAATTCTTCTGTCTAAAATCCCTTGTTGATTCATTCGGCGAGGGATTTTGGGATGCAAAAGATGTTTGGCCGAGAGGCTTTTGTCGAATTGCTGCATCGAGAAGGGGTGAGCCATTTGTTTGGCAACCCGGGGACCACCGAGTTGCCCATCATGCAGGCATTGCCGCAGCGACCCGAATTGCGCTTTGTGCTGGGTTTGCAAGAGTCGGTGGTGGTGGCCATGGCCGACGGTTACGCCCGCGCCAGTGGCCGCCTGGTGGCCGCCAATGTCCATGTGGCCCCAGGTCTGGGGCATGCCATGGGCGCCTTGTATAACGCCAAATTTTCTGGTTCGCCCATCATTTTGACCGCTGGTCAGCAAGAGCAGGGCCATGGCCTGCAAGAGCCGCTGTTGTACGAGCCTTTACCACCCATCGCAGCCCCACTGGTCAAATGGTCCACCGAGGTCACCCGCATCGAGGATTTGCCCAAAGTGATGCACCGCGCCGCCAAAGTGGCTCTGACCCCACCCACGGGCCCGGTGTTCATCAGTTTGCCTGGCGATGTGCTCAACGCCCAAGCCGAGCTTGATCTGGGGCGGCCCAGCCGCGTGGATGGCCGTGTGCGACCCAGCGATGAAGCCCTGCTTGAATTGGCCGACTGGTTGTTGCAAGCCGAACAACCCGTGATGATCGCAGGCCAGGAGCTTGGTGCCCACGATGCCATGGATCTGGCCGCCGAGCTGGCCGATCTGCTGGGCATGCCGGTGTATACCGAGACGGTCCCCTATAGGACTTCATTTCACAGCGATCATCCGCTCTATCAGGGGGCACTGACTCGGGTTCAGTCACAAACTCGACTAGCGCTGCAAACGCATGACCGACTGTTTTGTCTGGGGGCCGATTTGCTGCGCATGTCGGTCTTTAGCCCGATGGACCCGTTGCCCGAATCGATACAGGTGGCGCACCTGAGCGAACGCGATGCCGAGCTGGGCAAGAATCATCCCGTATCCTGGGCCGCCTGTGCCCAAGTCCAGGAAACTTTACGTGCCTTGCTGCCTGTGCTGCGCCAGCGTCAAACTGCCCCACAGATTGAACTTGCGCGACAGCGACGAGCGCGCTGGAGCGAGCGCAATTGGTCGGTGCAGCGTGAGCAGGCCTGGTCCAAAGCGATGGCGCAAATCGAATCTACCCCCATGGCGCCGTCGGTCCTTTGCGCCACCCTGGCCCAGCATGTGCCCCCCCAGACCATCGTGTTGGAAGAGGCTCTCACCAGCAGCCAAGCCTTGCCGACCCTATGGCGACAAACCCATCGGCATGCCTTGTATGGCTTGGCCAGCGGAGGTCTGGGCTTTGCCATACCCGGGGCAGTGGGCGTCAGTCTGGCTCAACCCGATCGAAGTGTGGTTGCCTTGGTGGGCGACGGCAGTGCCATGTACGGCATCCAAGGCCTGTGGACAGCCGCCCACCTGAAGCGGCCCATCACCTACGTGATTGCCCAAAACCGGGGTTATCGCATCATCAAGGAGCGCATGGTGTCCATGCAAGGTAGCGACACCTTCATCGGCATGGACATCCGTGACCCTGACATTGATTTTGTCCGTCTGGCGCAAAGCATGGGCTTACAAGCCCGACGCGTGGATCGGGCCGCCGATCTGGCCGATGCCCTCAAAGCCGGCATCGATTCTGGACTGCCCAACCTCATCGAAGTCCGGGTGGCCGACGGCTTCGGTGCATGATGTTCAACCTTGCGTCTGAGTCGGATTAGGGCTTACACCGTGATGGGGCACAGGACAGTCATCAGACAATGGATTCATTGACCTCGTATTAAAGGGAAGCAACGTGAAACATTTGCAGCATTTTGTGCGCCGCGCCGCATTGGGCATTTGCGCTGTCTCGGCCTTGGCCGCATCCACTGGGGCTTGGGCCCAGGACTGGCCCACCAAACCCATCAAAGTCATCATCACTTTCACCGCAGGCAGTTCGACCGACATCGTGGGCCGGGTGGTGACCCAACGCTTGTCCGAAGTTTGGGGCCAACCCGTCGTGGTCGACAACAAGCCCGGTGCCGGCGGCTCGATTGGTTCGGCTCTGGTGGCGAAATCGCCTGCCGACGGCTACACCATCTTGATCAACTCCAGCGCCCATGCCGTCAACCCGGCCATGTACGCCAACTTGCCGTACGACACCAAAAAAGACTTCATCGATATCGCACCGCTGGCGATTCAGCCCAATGTGCTGGTGGTCGCCCCAGATTCAAAATTCAACTCGGTGCAGGACATGGTGGACTTCGCCCGCAAAAACCCGGGCGTCATCAACTGGGGCCATGCCGGTGTTGGCAGCGGCACCCACCTGAGTACCGAAAAAATGTTGGTGGCCAGTGGCATCAAAGTGACCCAGATCCCGTTCAAGGGCACCCCCGAAGTGGTGGCGGCCGTGATCAGCAAATCGGTCGACGCCTATTGGGGACCCATCTCGGCCGTGATCGCCAACATCCGAGGCGGCAAACTCAAAGCGCTGGCGGTCAGCACACCCAAGCGCAGCAGTACCCTGCCCGAAATCCCGACCCTGGAAGAAGCGGGCATCAAAAATGCCGCTTCACCTTTGTGGTTTGGCATGTGGGTTCCCAGCGGTACCCCCAACGAGGTGGTGCAAAAGATTTCGCGCGATACCCTCAAGGTGCTCGCCGAGCCCACCATCGCCAAGCGCCTGACCGATTTGGGCAATGACCTCATGCTCATGAACCCACAAGAATTCAGTCGTTATGTGGACGCTGAAATTCTCGATTACGACCGGGTGATCCGCTCTGCCGGCATCGAAAAGCGCTGAACCCACCGTCAAGGCCTAAACCCTGAGGGGAGGGGTGATACTGTATATAATCACAGTATGTCCAACCCCATCAAAGGTCGAGGTAGTACAGACCGAATCGCCCACCGATTTGAGCGCTGGCAGCGCTTGAGCGATGACTGGGAGTGCGACCCCCAAGAGTCCCAAGCGCGTCCGACGCCGACCCAGGTCACCCTGCAGACGGCGCGCAGCGCCATCTCGCGCAACGACTCACCCGACATAGGCTTTGAGCAAAGCATCAACCCCTACCGGGGTTGCGAGCACGGCTGCAGTTATTGTTATGCGCGGCCTTATCACAGCTACCTCGATGGATCACCAGGCCTTGATTTTGAAACCCGTCTGGTGGCACGCGCCAACTTGCCGCAGGTCTTGCAGCAAGAGTTGTCGCGCCCCACTTATCGGCCCAGCGTCCTGGCCATCGGCACCGTGACCGACGCCTACCAACCGATCGAGCGGCAATACCGCATCACCCGACAGATTTTGCAAATCATGCTCGATACGCGGCATCCGTGCGCCGTTGTGACCAAGGGCAGCGCCATCTTGGACGATTTGCCACTGCTGTCTGAACTGGCGTCGCATCGTTTGTTGGCCGTTTATGTGAGCCTGTGCACTTTGCAAGCCGAATTGGCGCGAGTCATGGAACCCCGTGCGGCCAGCCCCTTAAAACGGCTCGACATCATTCGCCGTTTGTCCGAGGCGGGTATACCCGTTGGGGTGAGCGTTGCGCCCCAAATCCCATTTCTGAATACCGACATGGAAGACTGCCTGGAGGCCGCCCACCAGGCCGGCGCGCGCCGTGCGTTTTATTCGGTCTTGCGTTTGCCGCACGAACTCTCACCCTTGTTCAGGCAGTGGCTGCAAGACCATCGACCCTTGGCGGCGCAACGCATCATGGCGCGCATAGCGGACTTGCGCGGGGGCAAAGACTACGACGCCAGTTGGGGCCAAAGAAAAACCGGTCAAGGGGTTTGGGCGCAATTGTTGTCACAGCGATTTAACCTGACCTGTGCGAGATTGGGCATGAACCAGCAGCCCTTCGAATGTCGAAGTAATGCTTTCACGCCACCCCGCCTCGATGGTCAAGCCGTGCTCTTTTGATCGCTATGGATGGCTGCAGCTCAACTGAACAGGTTTTTCAGTTTGTCGGCCCAGCTGCCTTCGTTGGGTGAGTGTTTCTGGCCGCCTTTTTTGAGCGACTCATCCAACTCTTTGAGCAATTTGCGTTGGTGTTCGGTCAATTTGACCGGGGTTTCAACCGAGATGTGGCAATACAGATCGCCCGGAAAACTCGATCGCACGCCTTTGATTCCTTTGCCGCGCAAACGGAACTGTTTGCCGTTTTGCGTACCCTCTGGAATGTCGATGGCGGCCTCTGATCCCAGCGTGGGCACATGGATCTCGCCGCCCAGCGCGGCGGTGGCAATGGAGATGGGGACCACGCAATGCAGGTCGTCGCCGTCGCGCTGAAAGACCTCGTGCTTTTTGATTCGGATCTCGATGTACAGATCGCCAGCGGGGCCGCCATTGGTGCCAGGCTCCCCGTTGCCGCTGCTGCGAATGCGCATGCCCTCGTCGATGCCCGCAGGGATTTTGACTTCCAGCGTTTTTTGCCGTTTGATCTTGCCCTGGCCATGGCAAGTGCCGCAGGGCTCGGGGATGATCTTTCCAGTGCCCCGGCAATGCGGGCAGGTTTGCTGAACACTGAAAAACCCTTGCCGCATTTGCACCGTGCCGCTGCCGCCACAAGTGCCACAGGTTTTGGCGCTGGTGCCCGGTTTGGCGCCGGTGCCGTGGCAGGTGTCGCACTCATCCCAACTGGGAATTCGGATTTGCGCGTCCTTGCCGGCTGCCGCTTCTTCGAGGCTGATCTCCATCGAATAGCTCAGGTCATTGCCCCGATACACCTGGCGACCCGAGCCGCGCCGGGCTTGGCCAAAGATGTCGCCAAAGATGTCACCAAAAGCATCGGCAAAGTTGCCAAAGCCTTGTCCCCCGCCCGCCGGTCCGCGCATATTGGGGTCGACACCCGCATGGCCAAACTGATCGTAAGCGGCCCGCTTTTCGGTGTCGGAGAGCATCTCATAGGCCTCTTTGGCCTCTTTGAACTTGATCTCGGCCTGCGCTGCCGCCTCACCCTGATTGCGGTCGGGGTGGTACTTCATCGCCAGTTTGCGATAAGCCTTCTTGATCTCATCATCGCTGGCGTTCTTGGGAACGCCCAAGACCTCGTAGTAATCGCGTTTGCTGGCCATTTAGGGGCATTAACCTTTCTTGACTTCCTTCACCTCGGCGTCGACGACATTATCGTCGGCGGGCTTGGTGGACTCGGCCCCAGGGGCAGCGCCCGCAGCACCCGCAGCGGCTTGTTGCGCCTGCATATTGGCGTAGACCTTTTCACCCAGTTTTTGGCTGGCGCTCATCAGCGCTTCGGTTTTGCTGTCGATGGTGTCTTTGTCCTCGCCTTTGAGCGCTTCTTCGACCTCTTTGAGGGCCGCCTCAATCTTTTCTTTTTCGCCCGCTTCGAGTTGATCGCCATGCTCGTTCAGGCTCTTTTTGACACTGTGTACAGCGGCATCGGCCTGATTGCGGGATTGCACAATTTCAAGTTTTTTCTTGTCTTCGGCTGCATTGAGTTCGGCGTCCTTGACCATCTTTTGAATTTCTTCTTCCGACAGACCCGAATTGGCCTTGATGGTGATCTTGTTTTCTTTGCCGGTGCCCTTGTCCTTGGCGCTGACGTGCAAAATACCGTTGGCGTCTATATCGAAAGCGACCTCGATTTGCGGCGTGCCACGCGGTGCTGGGGCGATGCCCTCCAAGTTGAACTCACCCAACAGCTTGTTGCCAGTGGCCATCTCGCGCTCGCCTTGAAACACCTTGATCGTCACCGCAGGCTGATTGTCGTCAGCGGTCGAAAAAGTCTGGGCAAATCGGGTCGGGATGGTGGTGTTCTTGGTGATCATCTTGGTCATCACGCCACCCAGGGTCTCGATGCCCAGCGACAAGGGAGTCACATCGAGCAGCAACACATCGGTGCGGTCACCGGCCAAAACCTGGCCCTGAATCGCGGCACCCACCGCCACCGCTTCGTCGGGGTTGACGTCTTTGCGCGGCTCTTTGCCGAAAAATTCCTTGACCTTGTCTTGCACCTTGGGCATGCGGGTCATACCGCCGACCAAAATCACGTCGTCGATGTCGCTGGCTGAAATGCCAGCATCTTTGATGGCGGTGCGACACGGGGCGATGGTGCGCTCGATCAACTCGTCGACCAGGCTTTCGAGCTTGGCGCGATTGAACTTGATGTTCAGATGTTTGGGGCCCGAAGCGTCGGCAGTGATGTAGGGCAGGTTAATGTCGGTGGCGGCCGAGGACGAGAGTTCGATCTTGGCCTTTTCGGCGGCTTCTTTCAAGCGTTGCAGGGCCAGCACGTCTTTGGACAGATCGACGCCTTGATCTTTCTTGAACTCGGCAATGATGAAATCGATGATGCGCTGGTCAAAGTCTTCGCCACCCAGGAAAGTGTCGCCGTTGGTGGACAGCACCTCGAACTGCTTTTCGCCGTCGACATCAGCGATCTCGATGATCGACACGTCAAAAGTGCCGCCGCCTAAGTCGTAGACGGCGATCTTGCGATCGCCCTTGGCCGATTTATCCAGGCCAAAGGCCAATGCGGCAGCGGTCGGCTCGTTGATGATGCGCTTGACTTCCAGGCCGGCAATGCGCCCAGCGTCCTTGGTCGCCTGACGTTGGGCGTCATTGAAATATGCCGGCACGGTGATGACGGCTTCGGTCACCGTCTCGCCCAAATAGTCCTCGGCGGTTTTTTTCATCTTGCGCAACACTTCGGCGCTGATCTGCGGGGGGGCCAGTTTTTTGCCCCGTACTTCGACCCAGGCGTCGCCGTTGTCGGCCTTGATGATGCTGTACGGCATCAGGT
>CAYMJT010000038.1:12108-12927 GCA_964390775.1 uncultured Bordetella sp. | reverse complement strand
GCATCAGGTCGATGTCTTTTTGAACTTCCTTTTCTTCAAATTTGCGGCCGATCAGGCGCTTGACCGCGTACAGGGTGTTTTTCGGATTGGTCACCGCCTGACGCTTGGCCGAGGCCCCGACCAGGACCTCACCGTCTTCTTGATAGGCGATGATCGAAGGCGTGGTGCGCGCGCCCTCACTGTTTTCGATCACCTTGGTGGTGTTGCCCTCCATGATGGCCACACACGAGTTGGTGGTGCCCAGGTCGATGCCGATGATTTTTGCCATTTTTTGTGACTCCGAAATTGTTGAATTGATCTGAAAATGTGGGTCAGACCCTTGAATTCAAGGGCCTCTTATTGCGGTGCAGCGACGGTGACAAGGGCCGGGCGCAATACGCGTTCAGCAATGGTGTAGCCCTTTTGCAGCACGCTGACGATGGTGTTGGGTTCTTGCGCAGCCGGTACCATGCTGATGGCTTGATGAAAAGCCGGGTCGAATTTGGTGCCCACGGCGGGGTCGATGGCCAGGACCTTGTTGCGCTCGAGGGCCGACTTCAGTTGCCGCAAAGTGGCTTCGGATCCTTCGCGAATTTGTTCGAGCTTGGCGTCTTGGATGGTCAAACCCGCCTCCAGACTATCGATCACCGGGAGCAGACTCTCTGCAAATGACTCGAGCGCGTATTTGCGGGCTTTGGAAATTTCTTCTTCGGCCCGACGTCTGGCGTTTTGAACTTCAGCGGCAGCGCGCAAGGCCTGGTCTTGCAATTCGGCCACCTTGGCCTGCAACTCAGACCGTTCCTGATCGGCTGGGGGCTCGGGGGTGGCCTGGTCGTTGGG
>CAYMJT010000038.1:548-11945 GCA_964390775.1 uncultured Bordetella sp. | reverse complement strand
AGACTGATTTTCTGGGGAAGAGGGTGTTTCTGACATGACTGACCGGGAACTTTGGTTTGATTTCTAACCGATATGGGGACCCATCTGGATATTTCAATGCCCCAGGGGGATCGGGATTGCGAAATTTTCAGAATGTTATAAACTATAACCAATCAAGTCCCCGACCCCTAGCAGGAGCAAGCCCATGAAGCACCAGGATCTGATCGCCATCGACATCCACACCCATGCTGAAGTGAGCTGCTGGAACCCGTTTGACGCCTATGGCGAGGAATACGATCGCGCTGCCGACAAATACTTTGGCTCGAACCGCCGACCGACCATCGCTGAAACGGTGGCTTATTACCGCGAGCGCAAGATCGGTTTGGTGATGTTCACCGTCGACTCAGAGGCCCAGTTGGGGCGGCGCCGGATTCCGAACGAAGAAATCGCCGAGGCAGCACGCCAAAACAGCGACATGATGATCGCTTTTGCCAGCATCGACCCGCACAAGGGCAAGATGGGTGCGCGCGAGGCCGAGCGACTGATCAAGGAAGAGGGCATCAAAGGTTTCAAATTCCACCCCACCGTTCAAGGCTACCACCCCTACGACAAGATGGCCTGGCCGATTTACGAGGTCATCAATGCCCACAAGCTACCAGCCATCTTCCATACCGGGCACAGCGGCATCGGCAGCGGCATGCGTTGTGGCGGTGGTTTACGCTTGGCCTACAGCAACCCCATGCACTTAGACGACGTGGCCATCGATTGGCCCGATATGCAAATCGTCATGGCGCACCCCAGTTTTCCCTGGCAGGACGAGGCCCTGTCGGTGGCCACCCACAAGCCCAATGTCTGGATCGATCTCTCGGGTTGGAGCCCCAAGTACTTTCCGAAACAACTGATTCAGTATGCCAACACCCTGCTCAAAGACCGGGTGCTGTTCGGCTCAGACTACCCCCTGATCACCCCCGAGCGCTGGATGAAGGACTTTGAGGTGGCGGGCTTCAAGCCCGAAGTCATGCCGGGTATTTTGAAGGGCAATGCTGTGCGTTTGCTCGGTTTGGACTGATGCTGGCTGTCAGTGGATTTCGGGTTCGCCCTCGGGCTTGGAGACTTCAGGCAACAAAAAGTCAAAGTCACATCCTTGATTGGCTTGCTGGATATGCTTTAGATACAGCGTCCCATAGCCGCGTTCAAATTTCGGGGCGGGGGCCTTCCAGGCTTTTTTCCTATTCATCATTTCTTTTTCGCTGATCATCAGATCGATGCGGCGTCCTTCGATGTCGAGTTTGATCAGATCACCGTCTTGCACCAAGGCCAGTGGCCCTCCTATATGCGATTCGGGCGCAACGTGCAGCACACAAGCCCCATAGCTGGTGCCGCTCATGCGGGCGTCTGACACCCGAACCATATCGCGTACCCCTTGTTTCAATAGCTTTTGCGGAATCGGCAGTTGCCCCCATTCGGGCATCCCTGGGGCGCCTTGCGGCCCCGCGCTTTGCAGCACAATCACGCTATTGGCATCAATATCCAGTGCCGGGTCGTCGATGCGTGAGGACATGTCGTTGTAGTCCTTGAATACCACCGCACGACCCGTGTGCTGCCGCAGGTGTGGCTCCATGGCGGCGGGCTTGATCACTGCACCATCGGGGGCGAGGTTGCCACGCAGCACCGCCAAACCGTCACGGTGAACCAAGGGATGATCTCGGGTACGGATGACATCGTCGTTATAGACCTGAGCCCCTTGCAAGGATTCCTCCAGCGTTTGCCCCAGCGCATTACGCTGCTTCGTATCGAGTAAATCGGTGATACGGGTCAACAAGCCACGCAATCCCCCCGCATAGTAAAAGTCTTCCATCAGGTATTGCCCACTGGGCCTGAGGTTGGCCAGCACCGGTGTGCGTCGGGCCAGCTCATCAAACCGATCCAGGTTCAGATCAAAGCCGGCACGGCGCGACATGGCGATCAGGTGGACGATGGAGTTGGTCGACCCGCCCAGGGCCAGCACCGTGGTCACGGCATTGTCAAAGGACGCAGGGGTGAGATAGTCCAAGGGCTTGATGTCGTTCCACACCAAATCGACGATGTGTTTGCCGCTCAAGGTGGCCATTTGGGCATGGCGAGAGTCCGGGGCCGGGATCGAGGCTGCACCTGGCAGGGTCAAGCCCAATACCTCGGCAGCACTGGTCATGGTGCTGGCGGTTCCCATGGTCATGCAATGACCGGGGCTGCGGGCGATGCCGTCTTCCACGTCTTGCCAATCTTGCTCGCTGATATTGCCCGCTCGCAGCTCGGCCCAGTATTTCCAGGTGTCGCTGCCGCTGCCCAAAAAACCGCCCTTGTAATCACCTCGCAGCATGGGGCCGGCGGGTACGAACAGGGTCGGCAGGTTCATGGCCAGGGCTCCCATGATGAGCGCCGGCGTGGTTTTGTCGCAGCCACCCATCAAGATACAACCATCTGCTGGGTAACTGCGCAGCAATTCTTCGGTCTCCATCGCCAATAAATTGCGATAGAGCATGGTGGTGGGCTTCTGAAACGGCTCTGAGAGCGACATGGCCGGCATTTCAACTGGAAAGCCCCCCGCCTGCCAGATGCCACGCTTGACTTCCTCGACCCGTTGTTTGAAGTGCGAGTGGCAAGGGTTGATGTCGCTCCAGGTGTTGATGATCGCAATCACTGGCTTGCCCGCATAGTCGCTGCGGTGGTACCCCATCTGGGCGGTGCGTGAGCGGTGTCCAAAAGAACGCAGGTCCTTGACACCGTACCAGCGGTGACTGCGCAGTTCTTCGGGTTTCTTTTTCATGACTCTATCCTGTGTTCGAAGGCGCCGAGATGGGCACCGATCAAGCCATTCTAGAGTCGCTGGCCAGTCAGTTCAAATGGGCAGGGCGCTGTGAGCGCTCAGGGTCTCAATGGCTGGTACGCAAATTAAAACGCCTCACGCCCAAGTCGTCCATTTGTTTTTGTTCCAGCAGTTCGCGCGATTTCTGCTCGATGAGCTCTTGCTGATCGACCAGGGCTTGCATTTTCATGCGCTCGGCTTCGGCCCTGATCAAGCGGGTGCGCTGTTGTGCCATGACCCCCTGCTGGTGCGCCAAATCTCGTTCAATTCGCTCACGCAGGGTCAAGAGCTGAGCCATGAACTGGCGTTGATTCATGCTGCCACTCAAACCCATCTGCTTGCCACCGGCTTCCTCGGCCGCCTGATATTCGGCATACATGCCGGTCAATTTGTCCAAGGTGGCTTGCAAATGTTCGGCCTTGGCTTGCGTGGCGGCCAAGTCCTTTTGCAGGTCACGCACCTGGTCATGGGCTTTGCGCTCCAGAATCACCCAACAATTCAAATGGCTCATGGTCTGCTCCTGGTGGCTGGTTTCAGCGTGACATCAAATTCCGCAGCGCTTCGCGCGTCTGCTCGGTATTGACGCAAGTGTTCATGTCTTGCATCAAAAACTGCTCCATCTCATTGCGCAGTCGAATCGCCAGATCCAGTTCCGGGTTGCTGCCGAACTCATAGGCGCCGACTTGGATCAAATCCTGGTTTTGCTGATAGAGCGACCACAGACGCCGCAATTGATTGGATAGGGCCAACTCTTCGGCAGAGATCAGGTTTTGCATGACCCTGGAAATGGAGCCGTTCAAATCGATGGCCGGGTAATGGGCTCGATCGGCCAATTTGCGCGACAGCATCACTTGACCATCCAAGGAAGCCCGGGCCAGATCGACGATGGGGTCGTTGCTATCGTCACCCTCGGCCAACACGGTGTAGATGGCGGTGATCGAGCCGTGGCCATGGCGACCGACACCCGCTCGCTCGATCAATTTGGGCAGCATGGCAAAGACCGAGGGCGGGTAGCCTTTGGCGGTGGGGGGTTCACCGATCGCCAGACCGACCTCACGCTGGGCATGGGCCACGCGGGTCAGGCTGTCGACCAGCATCAAGACGTTTTTGCCCTGGTCGCGGAAATATTCGGCGATGGTGTGGGTGGCCAGTGTGGCTTTCAGCCGCAACACAGGAGACACATTGGCTGGGGCAGCCACCAAGATCGATTTCTTTAATCCCTCGGCGCCCAAAGTTTCTTCGATGAAAGCTTGAACTTCGCGGCCTCGCTCGCCAATCAGACCGATGACCACCACATCGGCTTCGGTAAAACGGGTCATCATGCCAAGCAGCACACTTTTGCCCACGCCAGAGCCTGCAATCAGACCCAAGCGCTGACCGCGCCCGATGGTCAACACCCCGTTGATCGCTTTGACGCCTACATCCAGCACTTCACGAATGGGTCCGCGTTGCATGGGGTTGAGTTCATCGCCTTGGAGGTTTTTAAGCTCTTGGACTTTCAGCGGTGCGCCGCCGTCCAAAGGCTTACCCTGCCCGTCGATGATGCGCCCCAGCATGTCGTCGCTGACGGCAATGTCTTGGGTGGCTCGCAAGACGCGCACCGACGAACCTGGGCCGATGCCCTGCGGGTCGGTAAAGGGCATCAGGTACAAGGTTTCGTCATTAAAGCCCACCACCTCGGCCTGAATTTGCTGACCCGAATGTCCGGTGATCACACAGCACGCCCCCAGGGGTGCGCTCAGGCCTCGGGTTTCCATGCGCATACCCACCACCCTGACCAAGGTGCCACTGCGTTGCGCGGGCGGTGCTTTGACCGATTGCAGCAGGTTTTCAATCACGCTGAGGTCACTCATGCTGGAGCATCCCCCAATAATTGCCGAGACAACTCGGCCAAGCGGTGCTCGATCAGGTCTTGAACTTGAGTGTCGGCCACCTTGACTCTGACGCTGCCCTCGCTCAGAGACTCGTCGACTTCTAGCGACACGCCTGGTAAATGAATCTCTTTCAGGCGGTGCAGATCGCTTGGACTGAGCAATACGATGGTGCTTTGTGCCGGTTGTTCCAAGGCTTCGACGCAGGCGTGGATCAATCGTTCGATCACAGCGGTGTCCGTGCGCAGTTCACCGCGAACCAATTCCTGGGCCACGTGAATGGATAACTTTTTCAGCGGCTCCAGCCAGCGTTGCGGGTCAGATTGCCATTCATTCAGACTCGCTGCAATCGATTGCAAGGCTTGGCGTTCTTTTTCGGCTTCTTCGGTCAAGCTCGCCAAGGCCGCCTCGTGGCCCTGCTGACGACCTTCCTCCCGCGCTTGTTCCAACAAAGCCTGAACCTCGGGCTGTTCGGCCAAGGGTAAAGACGGTGTCGCAGCTTCGCCCAGGTCTTGGTGGCCTACAGGCTCTGCGGTGAGCTCAGTCGCAGCCTGCGCCTCGCTTTCATTGGGCAGTGCCAGAGCCTCGGTCTGACCTTGCAGGGGGTCGGCTTGACCCGAGATGCGCCAGGGGCCGAAACTGTGAGCGAGTTTTTCGTCCCAGTTATGCCGCAAGAATTGCGGCGCATCCTGCGGGCGATACAGCAATGCATTCGATTGCCAGACGCCCAGGGGCCTTGCGTCAGACAAAGTCGTCTCCGCGTCCCGCCAGGACCAGATCGCCAGCGTCGGAGAGTTTTCTGGCGATGCGCATCACGTTCTTCTGCGCCTCTTCCACGTCGGAGATCCGCATGGGTCCCTTGGCTTCCATGTCGTCGACAAACATGACCCGTGCACGGGCCGACATATTGTCGAAGAACTTGTTCTTGACCGGGTCGGTGGCGCCCTTCAAGGCAGTCATCAACAGGTCGGGCTCGACGCTGCGCATCAGCACCTGGATACCGCGGTTGTCCACACCCACCAGGTTCTCGAATGTGAACATATTGTCTTGGATGCGTTGCAACAAATCGGGGTCGATGGCCGTCAATCCCTTGACAATGCCCGACTCCAGCTCGACCTTGACAAAGTTCATGATCTTGGCGGCGGCTTTGACGCCACCGAAGCTGGAAGACTTGGCCGAGGAGTTGCTGGCGAACTGCATCTTCATGATCGATTCCAACTCTTCCATGGCCGAGGGCTGAACCGTCTCCAGGCTAGCCACCCGCTGGATGATTTCAGGGCGTGCGTCGGCAGGTAAGAAGTTCAATACATCGGCCGCCACGTCGTATTCCAGAACCGACAAAATAATGGCAATCACCTGCGGATGTTCGGCGCGGATCATGTCCGCAATCGAGCGCGCATCCATCCAGTTCAAAATATCCAGGCCTTTGCTGCCTTGGCCGGGCATGATGCGGCCCAAGACAGAGGCGGCTTTGTCTTCGCCCAAGGCGCGCTTGAAGACTTTTTCGACATAGTCGCCAGTCCCCAGCCCCAGACTGGTTTGCTTTTTCAGGGTCAAGACGAAGTCATCGAGCACGACGTTGACCGCCTCTTGGGATAAATCGGCCACGCCCACCATGGCGGCCCCCAAGGCCTGGACTTCCTTGGGGTTGAGGTATTTAATGATCTCGGCCGCTTGTTGTTCGCCCAATAACAAGATCAGCACGGCCGCACGTTGGGTCCCCGACAGTGACTCGAGCTCGGCCTGCAGGGCCTCGGTCATCACCACGCCTTCTGGGGCAGGTGCTTCCTTGGGTGCGGCTTCTTTCGGTTCTTCCTTTTTCGTTGCCATGGCTAATTCCTATCAGGCGGCCTTGATCATCTTCTTCAGCACATTGGCGACGCGACCAGAATCTTCGGCGACCAACATCCGAATAAGGGCCACTTTGTCGTCGTACGTGTTCGCCGTGTCGAGCATGTCTGCAGAGATGGCCGACTTTTTGGGCTTGAGCTTGGCCTTGATCTCCTCCAGGCTCTCGCCTTCCCCGATCTGGATCATGCGCATATCCTCGGCAGACAATTCGCCATCGGCCAGGGCTTTCTGGGCTTCGGCTTCCTCGGCAGCCTTGGCCTGTGCATCCAGAATATTACGGATCACTGGGCGCACCACAATCAGCAAAAACACGATAAAGCTGATGGCGATCAAGCCACTCTTGATGCCCGTCTGGACAGCATATTCCAGGTACCAAGGAATGGTCTCCATGGGCTCGCCAGGCTCGAACTTGGCCGGAACGACCGTCACCAAATCGCCGCGCTTTTCGTCAAAACCGACCACGCCACGCACCAATTGTTGCATTTGCCCCAATTCTTGCTCGGTGAAGGCGACGGTTTTGGGGGCATTGGGGTCGACAGGCGCGTCTTTGGCCGGGGCCGGAGCAGGGCGCTCGTTGACCACCACGGCCACACTGACCTTCATCACACCGCCGGTGGCGCTGCGGACGTGTCGGACGGTGCGATCAATTTCGTAATTGCGGGTCGAGCGACTGCTGGTGGTCGAGCGAGATTCGGTTTGGCCTTCCTTGCCATCGACACCGGTGTTGGTGGTGGCATTGGGGTTGGGGGGCGGCGAATTAGACAAGGCACCAGGCACCCCAGTGGCGTCCCTGGAAGCTCCGCGCTCCTCGGCCAACACCTCAGAGCGGGTTTTGGGGCCTTTTTCGCGATTGTCAAAGTCCTCGGTCGTGCTCTCGATTTGCGTGAAGTCAAGGTTGAGATTCACTTGCGAGCGAACATTCGATTCACCAACCACTGGTGCCAGAATTTGGACGATGCGTTGGCGATAAATTTCTTCCAACTGCTGCTTGTGTTGTTCTTGGGCTGCCGTCAGCCCCAGCTTGGACTCGGTGGCCGACTCGGTCAGCAATTTACCCACGTTGTCGACGACGGTGACATTCTCGGGGGCCAAATACGGCACACTGGACGAGATCATGTGCACGATCGCCTGAACCTGGGCCGGCGAGACGACGCGGCCTTGGTGCGGCGTGACCACCACCGAGGCTTTGGGAGGCGTGCGATCGCGTACAAACACACTTTGCTTGGGCAGAGCCAAATGAACACGGGCGCTTTGTACCGTGCCAATCTGCATGATGCTGCGCGCCAACTCTTGTTGCATGGCCGCGTTCACCTTGACCTGCTCCATGAATTGGCTGGTGGTCATCGAGGAATGATCGCGCAGGGCCTCTAAGCCAGTGGCCCCCGCTTTGGGGATGCCTTGCGAGGCCAGAAATATGCGCGCCTCATGGAAGCGGTGACTGGGCACCGTGATTTGCCCGGATTGGGGGTCCAGCTTGGGTTGGAAGTCATTGTTCTTTAACGCGTCAAACGCGGCCTGCTGGTCGGCTTCTTGCAAATTGGGCATGACGGGGCGATAGGGCACCGCATTGACCCAGGCATAGGTCAGCGCAAAAAACAGCAGCACCACCCCAATCGAGATGAATGGCAGCAACTTTCGAACCGAAGGCTGCGCCAACAAGCGGGCTGTGCTTTCCTTGATCCCCAGCAGCGAAACGCTGGTTTTGACTTCAGGGGCGGCTGCATCAGGCGCGCCAGGGGCGACTGGCGTCAAGGCGCCAGCGGTCTGTGTGGCATCGGCAGCGGTGGGGTTCAGGGTAGCGGTGGCCATGTCGGATCCTCAGCAGGTCTTAAACCGGCATGTTCAATATTTGCTCATAAGCTTTGAGCACTTTGTTGCGAACCTGCAAGGTGGCTTCAAAGGCCAGCGAAGACTTTTGCATGCCGATGACGACATCGGTCAAGGGAATGTCCTCGCCCCGGTCAAAGGCGTCTTGCATGGCCCGACTCTTTAATTGCGATTGATTCACCTCGCCCAGCGCTTGTCCCACCATTTCGGTGAAACCACTGGGGGAGCCTGAAGTGACTTTTTCAGCTTCGTCTTTGCTCAGACCGCCCGCTTGCAGCTGGTGGCTGCGCAGGGTCTGCAACATGGCCGAAATATTGGCTTGGGAATTGATTTTGTCGATCATGTTCTATCCCCTTTAGGCCGCCATGCCCAGGCCCATGGCTTTGAACTGGGCCAGCTTGTAGCGCAAGGTGCGTGGGCTGATGCCCAGTTTGCGGGCTGCTTCTTCGCGGTTATTCGTTTGCGCCAAGGTCGCCATGATCACCTGGTGCTCGCTCTGGCGGGTTGCTTGCTGCAGATCGATCACGGTGCTGGTGGTTTGTTGCGCCAGATTGGCTTCGCTCCAATCGTCGACCTCTGGTGCATTCGTTTGGGCCGCGCTGGGTGTCGGCGGTGGCTTAAACCCTTCTGGGGTCAACCAATCGTCAAACATCAGGTGCATGGGGGTGACCACATGGTCGGCGCACAGCACCGTGGCGCGGCGCATGACGTTTTCCAGCTCGCGCACATTGCCTGGCCAGGGGTATTGCAGCAATTCGTGTTGCGCCTGCGCATTGATCTGCCAGCGTTGGTGGGGGGCGGTATCCATCAGGCATTGCAATGCCAAGGGGACGATGTCTTGGGGACGCTCGGCCAGCGGCAGCAGCTTGAGTCTGAAGGTGGCGATGCGGTAATAGAGGTCTTCGCGGAATTCTTTTTCTTCGATGGCTTTTTTCAGATCTTTGTTGGTGGCGGCCACGATGCGCACATTGACCGCAATCGATTGTTGGCCACCCAAGCGCGTCAGATGACGCTCTTGCAAGACCCGCAGCAATTTGCTTTGTAGTTGAATGGGCATCTCGCCGATTTCATCCAGAAACAAGGTTCCGCTCTGGGCTTGCTCGAATAGACCTTTGTGATCTTTGTGGGCGCCGGTAAACGCGCCCTTTTCATGCCCAAACAACATGTCTTCGATCAAATGATCGGGCATGGCCGCGCAATTCAAGGCGACAAACGGCCCTTTGTTGCGGGGTGATGACTCATGCAGCACCCTGGCCATGACCTCTTTACCCGAACCCGTGGGCCCGACCAAGAGCGTGGTCACATCGGCCTGAGCCACCCGTTGCGCCAAAGCCAGCAACAGCTGGCTGGCAGGATCGACAAACACATATTTGCGGGAAATCTTGCTGCTCTTGCTCGAGCCCTGGCGCTCTTGCAACTCTTGGCGAAGTTGCACCCATCGGTTCCAGTCCATTTCTTCGGTAGACAACACCGTCATGGCACCGGCATGCATGGCCGACATGGCCAACTCCAGTTCGCTGGGCTGAACACGGCACACCACGGGCAAGATCAGCCCTTGTTGCTGCATGAGGTCTTGCAATTCAAGCAAGCCTTCAGCATCCTTCATTAAGCGTAAAACGACCAGGCTGGCATCGGCCAAAAGTTCTTGAGCGCCTTGCGGGTCAGGTCTGTGCGTCACCGACCAACCGGCGCGTTGCAGCAACTCGCGCTCGGACGCGCTGATGTCCGCCCGTGGGTCAATCCACAGGATCTGAGGGTAAGAGTCAGTGGCGGGTTTCAATGCATCACCTCTTGAATGAAGTGACATCCTTTAGCAACCTACGTGCCAACTTGGCCGACGAATCTTTGACACCGGGGTGTCGGGCAGCCTTAGGTGTGTCGACGCGCAGCTTGTTGCACTTTTGGAGAAAAGCCACGGCACGGTTGTCCGTCGACTTGCATCACCACCCAGGCCGGTAATTGCATGCTCTTAAATCCCATCAAATCACATTTGTAGGGCTGGGCAGGCTGGTGCGTGATGCCAAAGTGTCGGCACTGCCAACAATTGGTGGCTTGGCTGGGTGTTTGTAATGACGGGCTGCTCGCAGTCTGCATATTGGGTTCAAGCCGCCATGGGGTGCTTGTACGGGTCGGCATGTTCGGTCAGTTCGCGCTCGGCATGCCATTCTTTGGCCATGGGCGAATGCGCATAGTCTTTGAAGCAGGGCGTCCCCAGCGTCCAGTGCAAGAGTTTGGCGTCTTCGTTGGCCCCAAACTCGTCGGGCAACCAGTTCCATTCAATGGGAAGTGAGCCGATATCTGAATCATCCAGCCAGGTGAAACGGTGTAACTGAGCCCCAGTGGCGTGTTGGATGAATTCGGGCGTCAAGGTTTTGTGTTTGGGGTGTGCGCAATTCCACAACACCACACTCGACCAATTCTTGCGGGGGTAGTTCTCATTTGGAGCCCCCAGGTATTTGGTGCTGGCGCGGGTTTTGTAGTTGTGGTGTACGCACATCACGGCCTTGGAATCGTCGCGCAAGGCCCACAGCTTGGCGATGTCATCGCGCACGATCATGTCGCCGTCGATGAACAAGGCCCAGCCCTGGTATTGCATCAGGTGCGGCACCAAAAACCGGCTGTAGATGAACTGATTTGAACCATCGCTATGCCGTTCATGGTATTGCCCCAGGTTTGGCAAAGCCAGGGGGGTAATGGCCAGCGGGGCGCTGGAGTGACGCAGCAAACTGTTGCTGCAAACATGGTATGCCACCGATTCTCTGGGGTCGTAGCCAATAAAGATGTTCATCATGTCAGGGGTACTCCTGAGAAATGAATCGGAATCAGGTGGCGTAACTCAAGCCAAGGGTGATTCAGAAAGCTGAATCAACCCTTGAGCAACTGCAACACGGTCTGCTGGTCGGTATTGGCCTGCGCCAAGATCGACGTGCCCGCCTGTTGAATGATCTGAGTTCGAGCCATCTCGGAGGCCGCTGCAGCATAGTCGGCGTCCAAAATCCGGCTGCGAGAGGCACTGGTATTGAC
>CAYMJT010000038.1:0-538 GCA_964390775.1 uncultured Bordetella sp. | reverse complement strand
GGCTAAGCTCGCATCAATGGCAGAGGCCATGGCTACTGTCGAAGCTATGTCGCTGAAAGTGATAACAACAGTCTGTGATACATTCGCACCGATTTGCATACTATAGTTACTAGCCGCTGTTCCGAGAACTTTCATACCGTTCCATTCGGTATTCTGGGATATGCGACTTATTTCATATTGTAATTCATCGAACTCTTTTTGAAGTGCGCTTGTGTTGGCAGTCGAATTGGTACCGTTAGCTGCTTGAATCGCAAGTTCGCGCATTCTTTGTAACATATTCGTAATTTCAATGGTTGCACCTTCAGCAGTTTGCATCATCGAAATAGCATCATTTGAATTCCTTATCGCCTGATCTAACCCCTTGATTTGCTGTGTCATTTTGTTGGTGATGGCCAGACCTGCAGCATCATCAGCAGCACTGTTGATGCGCTTGCCTGTAGCCAGCTGATTCATGGCATCCTGCAAATCACGGGCATTGCGCGCCAAGGCGGTCTGAGTGATCAGTGACTTGATGTTTGTATTGATAACGGTCATTTTA
>CAYMJT010000037.1:0-19852 GCA_964390775.1 uncultured Bordetella sp. | reverse complement strand
TCAAGCCAAAACCGCACCCTCGCTGATCAACTTGGATTGCAAGGCGGTGATATCCAGGGGTGAATTCAGGACCATGGCAGCCGCGGTGCCAGCGGCTTGCCCCATGACAAAGCATGCGCCGCTGGCGCGGGCCGCACTTTGTCCCAGGTGCGTCATGCCTGCACAACGACCAGCGACCCAAAGATTATGGGGCGCTGGTGTGCTGGGCATGAGCATGCGCAGAGGCAATTGGTTGAAGGCATTGTCTGGGTCCCTGAAATGCTGCCACTCGATGGCACCCTCGACATGCGATTCAATCGGCCAGGCATTGAGCCCAATGCTGTCATCAAAGCTTGCACCATTGACCACCTCATCGCCTGACAGCATGTGGCGGCAATGCACGCGGCGCGTCTCGCGGATGCCAACTTGGGGTGCGATTTCGGCGATCTCTGCTTGCTCGAAACCTGGTACCTCGGCACGCAAGAACTGCATATAGGCCATGATTTGTCGGCGCCCTTCCATTTCGGCCTCACTCAACTGCCAGGCGTCGGTGGCATCGACCGCCCGCCCCTGCGAGTTACGCAGTTGCGTGACGTTGGCACGCCATTGACTCGGGTTACGCTGAGGCCGCAGTATGGCTCCACGGCGAGGGAAGCGGTAACGTGGGGCCGCAGCCTCCATCCACTGCTCGATGGCGCCCATCTGACCAACCGCTGCGTTGGCACGCTCGGCATCGACCTGGCCGATGCGAAACATGGTGCTGGGGTAAAGCATATTCCCCTCTCCATCTCCTAGGGTAAATGCCAGGCCTGCGCAGGCCGCGATGTCTGCATCACCAGTGGCGTCGATGACTTGTCGCACCCTGATCGCCCCTCGACCCGAGCGGGTTTGAACCTGCACAGTCTGGACGTGATCGTTGTCGATCGAAACGGCGCAGGCCAGGGCGTGAAACAGGGTTTGCACACCGGCTGCGGACAGCCATTCGTCGGCGGCGCATTTGTATGCAGCAAGGTCGTAGCTGAGCACCCGAATCTTGCCGCCCATGCCATCCTGGGGCTGATTCAAGCCCCCCAAAGCGTTGATGCGATCCACTAATTCGTCGCACACCCCTCGAACCAGACGCTGCATCTGCCCGTTGCGCCGCCCGAACAGGCCCGCAAAATTGGTGACTCCGCCGGCAGTGCCCATGCCCCCCAGAAAGCCATAACGTTCAATCAGCAAGGTGCGTGCGCCAGAACGTGCGGCAGCCACTGCTGCGGCCAGTCCGGCTGGGCCACCCCCAGCAACCAGCACATCGCACTCGGCCAAGATCGGGGTTTGACGTGCCGGCTCAGTCACCCAGCCGAAGGTATGGGATGGGTTCATTCCAATTTGATGCCGCGCGAGATGATGATGTCACCTAACAAACGGGTCTCATCGCGCACCCGATTGGCCAGAACTGCGCTGCTGCTGCCCAGCGGGTCCCAGCCCCCCGCCAACATGCGTTGTCGAATTTCGTTGTCTTTGAACAGGGTCGCCAGATCGGCGGCCAGCCGTTCTTGAGCCGGCTTGCTCAAAGAAGCCGGGGCCACCAAGGCAACCCAGACTTCCAGCGGGCTCATGCGAACACCGACCTCTGCCAAAGACGCAACATCGGGGGCCAAGGGGCTGCGCGGGCCGGCCAATCCGACCGCCTGCAACTTGCCCGCCTTGACATGCGGCATGGCCACAGCCGGAGGCATCAGAGCCATTTGTATTTGACCGCCCAACATGGCGTTGATGACCGCCGGGTTGCCGTTGTACGGCACATGAACCGCGCCAGATTGACCGATAGCGGCCTTGACCACTTCGATGCCCAAATGCCCCACCGACCCGATACCCACAGAACCGTAACTGAGCTTGTCACCCGCTTGCCGTACCGCACCCACCCAGGCTGCAGCGGCGGGCAGATCGGCCGGCGAGACCAGCAACAGCGGGGCGGTGGCCAACAAGCTGACCGGTAACAGGTCTTTCACCGGGTCGTAAGTCAGCTTGGGGTTGAGTAACTTGGCTGTGGTCAGATTGCCATTGATCACCACGCCCAAGGTGTGGTCATCATTGGCCTTGGCGACCCCATCGGCAGCCAGGTTACCCGCTGCACCGACCTTGGCTTCGACCACCACCGGTTGACCCCACAGTTTGGACAGTCCGTCGGCCAAGATGCGCGCTGCGGTGTCGGGGGTGGACCCACCCGGAAAGCCGACCATGATGCGCACCGTCTTTTGCGGCCAAGCCGTTTGGGCCTGCAATCCGAAGGCCGAAAAACCGGTGATACAGGCGAGGAAAACTCCAAGGTGCTGCTGGCTCATCCACAGCTTCAAGGTTTGAATCATGTATGACTCCATCCATATCAATACGCCAATTATGCAGTCTAAGAAAATTCGGCCAGATGCTGAACTTCCCTAGGCAAGCTCTGCATCACTCTATCCATCGCCTGAATTTTTATAGCCATAATGGACAGCAAACTTGTACGGAGTTCAAGCATGGCCAAGCTCAGACACATTGCCCTGTCGGTCCCCGACCCATGGGCCTCAGCGCGTTTTTATCAAGAGGCATTTGGTCTGGAAAAAGTGGGCGAAGCCCATTCATCCACCGCCGATGGCGTCTATCTCAGCGACGGCACCGTCAGTCTGACCTTGCTGAAATACAAATCTGACGCCCCGGCCGGGCCAGTGGGTAAAGACTTTGTGGGCTTGCATCACATGGGTTTTGTGTGCGAAGACCTGCAGGCCCAAAGTCGTCAGGTCGAGGCCGCAGGTGCCGAGTTGTTCATGGATGCGCCCACGCAAACCAGCACCGAGTACTACGAGAAAAAATACCGCGATCCGGACGGCGTGATTTTTGACATCACCCATTCAGGCTGGCGTGGTGCCAAAGCCTAGATATCCCTAGGGGAACCACCCCATCGGCTGTCCCCGATTCCAAATCACCAGGGCCCATGCAGCCAGGCACAGGCTGGGCCCAAAAGGAAAATAAGGCGACGCATCGGGCCGCAGTTTCAGACGCAAGCCGCCATGCAACAAGCCCAGCACCGAAGCGATCAAGACCAGCGCACTCAGACTTTGCCAGCCCATCCACGCCCCCAGTGCAGCCAATAATTTGAAGTCCCCCTGCCCCATGCCATCGATGCCCCTCAGGCGCCGAAACACAGCCGCCACCCCATAGAGCAAGAGATAGCCGGCCACGGCCCCCAGCAAAGCGCTTTGCGCATCGACGGCAATCCAACCCAAAGACGCCGCGATCAAGCCAGCCCAGCACAGGGGTTGGGTCAGGGCATCGGGTAAATATTGGGTGCGGGCGTCGATGACACCGAGTGCGATCAGGGTCGCCCCCCAAACCATCCAGGCACAAGCCGTGATGCTGAGCCCCCAACACCAGAACGATGCACCAAACCAAAGGGCAGTGACGAGTTCGACCACAGGATATTGCCAGGAAATGGACTGGCCACACGTCTTGCAACGCCCCCGCAATAACGCAAAGCCAAGCAAGGGTATGTTGTGATACCAAGCAATGGGGGTCTGGCAAGCTAGGCAATGCGAGGCTGGGACAGATAGACTCAGTATGGGTGTAGGGCGGTCATCATGGGTGGGGGGCGCAGTCCAGCCCTTTTCCTGGGCCAGGGCCAAAGCCGCGTCGCTCCACTCGCGCTCCATCATGCGTGGCAATCGAGTGATGACCACGTTCAGGAAGCTACCCACGGCCAGCCCCAGGATCAGACATAAGCCAAGCTCAAGCATGGGGACCGGTCACGGTGCAAACCGTGCCTTATCGCTGACCAAACCGAATGGGGCCAAAAATCGCCCCGGCTTCGCGCGGTGTGCACCGCCAATACGAGGGTGTCGCTTGCACCTCGCCCCCCAAA
Source organism: uncultured Bordetella sp. (assembly GCA_964390775.1). Taxonomy (GTDB): domain Bacteria; phylum Pseudomonadota; class Gammaproteobacteria; order Burkholderiales; family Burkholderiaceae_C; genus Limnohabitans. Next base: position 15,993 of record CAYMJT010000037.1, on the reverse strand, counting down.
GCCGCTGCCGCCTCCCAAGCCCAACGGGGCTTGTACAGAAACGTACGAGCCAGTGCGACCAGATCGGCGTCGCCTTGCTCCACAATGGCATTGGCTTGTGCGGGCTCGGTGATCATGCCCACGGCGATGGTGGGCAGGGCACAGCGTTCTCGCACCAGACGCGCCAGATGAACCTGATAGCCAGGACCAATGGGAATTTTTTGTTGCGGTGACACACCCGCGCTGGAGATGTGCAGGTAATCAGCCCCGGCCTGTTTGAGGTGCAGGCCCAAATCGGCGGTTTCTTCTGGCGTCCACCCCCCCTCCACCCAGTCGGTGGCCGACAAGCGGATACCCAGCGTGCCCTTGAACACGGCACGAACGGCAGCAAAGACCTCGAGCGGAAATTTCACCCGAGCTGCAAAGTTGCCACCATAAGCGTCTGCGCGCTGGTTGGACAGCGGCGACATGAACTGGTGCAATAAATAGCCGTGGGCCCCATGCAATTCCAGCGCCTCCAGCCCCATCTCTTGGGCGCGGCGGGCGGTTTGCACAAAGGCGTCTTTGATTCGATTCAAACCCGCGACATCCAATGCCAGGGGCGGCGGTTCATCGGTTTTTTGAGGCACGGCCGAAGGCGCACATGGGGTCCAGCCGCCTTGTTCGGCGCCCAGCAGTCCACCGCCATTCCACGGCTCGGCGCTGGAGGCCTTGCGGCCAGCATGGGAAATTTGCAAGCAGACGGGGATCGTCGGGGCCAGTCGTCGGGCGCGCTGCAGTTTATCGTCCAGCGCCGCTGCGGTGGCATCGTCCCACAAGCCCAAACAACCGGGGGTGATGCGGCCTTCGGGACTCACCGCCGTGGCTTCGATGGTGAACATCGCGGCACCACTATTGAGCAGATTGCCCCAGTGCATCAAATGCCAGTCCTGCGCCTGCCCCTGAACCGCCACGTACTGGCACATGGGTGCCACCACGATGCGGTTGCTCAAGGTCAAGCCACCCGTGGGGGAGCCCAAATGCAAGGGACTAAAGAGAGCGCTCATGATTTATTGGGGTTCGATTTTGGCGTCGCGTATGGCTTTCGACCATTTGACGGTTTCGGCCTGATTGCGACGGGCCAAATCTTCTGGCGAACCCGGGTCGATGACCAAACCAAAACCCGAGAGCTTTTCTTGCACATCTTTGGCATTGGCGGCGTTATTGATGGCCTTGTTCAGCCGCGCCACGGCCTCGGCAGGCGTTCCCGCCGGAGCAAAGATCGCAAAGTAGGCGATCAGTTCGTAGTCTTTCAAGCCCAGGGCTTCATTGACCGTGGGCAGATCGGGAACCACGGGAGAGCGCTTGGTGGACGTGACGGCCAGACCGCGCACCTTGCCCCCTTTGACCTGTGGCACCATGACTGCGAAATCGGCCGTGAACACATTGACCTGGCCACCGATCAAGTCGGTCATGGCGGCCGGGCCGCTTTTGTAGGGCACGGGGTTCATGCGTATGCCAGCCATGCTCGAGAGCATTTCGCTCGACACCTGTTGCGAGGTGCTGGCATAGGCAAAGCTGATTTGACCGGGCTTGGCCTTGGATTGGTCAACCAGTTCGCGCAGCGTCTTGGCGGGAAAGTCATTGTTCACCGCCACGATCAAGGGCACCGAACCCAGAAATCCGATGGGCGTAAAAGCCGTGTCCTGGTCATAGGGCAATTTTTTCATCAGGCTTTTCAAGGCCGCATTGGTGCTGTTGGTCCCCACCAAAATGGTGTAACCATCGGCGGGCGACTTGGCCACCGCATCGGCACCCAACATGCCATTCACGCCCGGCTTGTTCTCGACAATGATCTGCTGGCCCAACTCCTCGGACATCTTGGCGGCAAAGGCGCGCCCTATGGTGTCGGTGGCACTGCCAGGGGCAAACGGCACGATGGCCTTGATCGGTTTATTGGGGTAGGCCTGCGCCAAAGCAGCGGCGCAAGGCAGGGCAAAACCCAGGACTGCAGCCAGACATCTCCATAACTGTTGGCTTGGTAAAAGGCGCATCAGCAACATCAGATTCTCCTCAAGTCATGCAATAAAGCGCCCGCCGCAAAGCCCGGTATCACAAACTACACAGGTCGCACCAGCTCGGTCCTTCGTTTTTTGCGGCGGTGCCATGTGCCACATGATAAACCGATGGGCTCCTCTGGTAACTCTGCATCCCCGCAACAGGCGCAAGTTGGGTCAATGATGATTTGAGTATTTTGTGGTTAAATTGAAGTGGTGACGTATGTTTGTCAACACCCTGCGCCAACTGCTGCACAAAGGGGCGCACCTGCAAAAAAGAAGGTGGTGCCGGAAGCCGGAATCGAACCGGCACGGTGTTTTGCACCGGCAGATTTTGAGTCTGCTGCGTCTACCAATTTCGCCACTCCGGCACGGAGGGAAACCTGAATTATGGCACAGTTAAGGCATGAAATACCCGACCATTGAATCGGCCATCGGTAAAACACCCTTGGTGGCCCTGCAACGCATCGGCGCGCAGGGCAATGCCCAGCGTGGCAATGTCATTTTGGGCAAACTCGAAGGCAACAACCCGGCCGGCTCGGTCAAAGACCGCCCTGCCCTGTCGATGATTCAACGCGCTCAGGAGCGCGGCGAGATCAAGCCTGGCGACACCCTGATCGAAGCCACCTCGGGCAATACGGGCATCGCTTTGGCCATGGCGGCGGCCATCAAGGGCTACCGCATGGTCTTGATCATGCCCGAAGACCTGTCCATCGAACGAGCCCAGACCATGAAAGCCTTTGGTGCCGAGTTGATCTTGACCCCCAAAAGCGGTGGCATGGAGTACGCCCGCGACTTGGCTGAAAAAATGCAAAACGAGGGCAAGGGCAAGGTGCTCGATCAATTTGGCAACGCCGACAATCCCCGCATCCACTACGAGACCACCGGCCCCGAGATTTGGGCCGACACCCAAGGACGCGTCACGCACTTTGTGTCGGCCATGGGTACCACTGGCACCATCACCGGCGTGTCGCGGTTTTTAAAAGAAAAGAACCCTGCCATCCGCATCATCGGCGCCCAACCCAGCGAAGGCTCGCGCATTCCTGGCATCCGCAAGTGGCCACAAGAGTACCTTCCCAAAATCTATGACCCCAGCACCGTCGACGAGTTGGTGCTGGTCAGCCAAGCCGATGCCGAAGACATGTGCCGGCAAATGGCGCGCGAGGAAGGAATTTTTGCCGGCATATCGGCCGCTGGCGCGTGCTGGGTGGCCCAGCAAATTGCCCAAAAAGAAAAGAATGCCACCATTGTTTTTATTGTTTGTGATCGGGGTGACCGTTATCTATCGACCGGGGTCTTTCCGGCATGAGTCAGGCCTACCGTTTTTGCCCCAGTTGTGCGCAGCCGCTTGAATGGCTTGCCCGCCTGGAAGATGGCGGCGAAAAAGAACGCTTGTGTTGCACGGGCTGCGGTTGGACCCACTGGAACAACCCAGTGCCGGTGCTGGCGGCCATCGTTCAATACCAGGGGCAGATTGTGCTGGCGCGCAATGCCGCCTGGAGCGGGCGCCGGTTCGCCTTGATCACCGGCTTTATGGAGGCTGGAGAAACCCCTGAAGAGGGCATTGCCCGTGAGGTGTTCGAAGAAACCAGCCTCAAGGTGACCGAACTGTCTCTGATCGGGGTGTATGAGTTTCTGCGCATGAACCAGGTCCTGATCGTCTATCACACCCAGGCCGAGGGGGCTGAAATCCGCTTATCCCCCGAACTGGCAGAATACAAGCTGTACAAGCCCGAGGACATCATCTGTTGGCCTTCGGGGACTGGGCGTGGCGTGGCCGACTGGCAACGCCGACTGGGCATTGAGCCGCGCTTCATGGACTGGGATGAACGGGCACGTTTGAACATCGAGTGAGCAAGCACATGAACATCGATCAGGAATTGGACACACGCGGCTTGAATTGCCCTTTGCCCATTTTGAAGGCCAAAAAAGCGCTGACCGCCATGCAAAGCGGTCAGTTGCTCAAAGTCATCGCCACCGATGCCGGCTCACTGCGTGACTTTGCGGCTTTTGCCAAGCAAACCGGCAACGAGTTGGTCGAACAGCAGACCGTGGGCAAAGAATTTATTCACGTGCTCAAGCGCAAGTGAATCAAGCCCGTGCGCACGTGCGGGTACTTGAGGCTCAATCGCAATTCGCGTTTCATGCGCTGGTTGAGCATGCGACGTGACTCGGACATAAAGCTCAGCAACATCGACGGCAATTCGCTTTGCGCTTGTTGGCGCGAGATGCGCTGTGGCCTGGGCAGGCCATAGAGGTCGGCCGCCAAGTCCATGTAGTCGCCCATCTTTAAATCGGATTCGTCGTTGACGTTGTAAATTCGTTGTGTCCGACCCAGCAGCAAGGCACGCCAAAGCGCACGCGCCAGATCATCGGCATGGATGTGGTTGGTGTAGACATCTTCGCTGGCCTGCAGCACCGGCGTACCCCGTTGCAGGCGCTCACGGGGTGTGCCCCCTGCGCGATCTGGGGCGTAAATGCCTGGTACGCGCAAAATGCTGGCCACACTGACCCCCAGCTGGCGACGCCCCCAAAGCCGCACTTCGGTCTCGGCATCCACGCGCCGCCAGGCACGATCGGTCATGGGTCGCACCGAACGTGTCTCGGGCACCCAGGCTCCGCTGCAATCGCCATACACGCCGGTGGTCGAGGCATACACCAGTTGTCGAGGGGGGCTGCGGCGTTGCAGGGCTTGCAACAGGTGTCGGGTACGTGAGTCGGTGCGCCCTTGCGTGGGCGGCGGTGCCAGATGCACCACCCGCTGGGCCAAGCCGGCCAGACGCGCCAATGTGGCGGGTTGATCGAGATTGCCCGTCAAAGGAACCAAACCCTGAGTCCGCAAATCGGCTTTGCGTTGCGGGCTGGACGTGAGCGCCATGACCCGCACTCGGGAGGGTAGGACGCTGGCCAATCGCAACCCGACGTCACCACAGCCGACGATCAGGACGCGGGTGCGACGAAAACGGGCCGGTAAGGCGCCCAACGGAGCAAGGTTTGAAGGCAAAATAATGGTTTCAGTGGGTGAGTTTGCCCCAGAGGATAACCAAAGATGAGTTTTCATGTCACCGTGCAACCCAGTGGCCGTCAATTTGACACCCACCCCGATGAAACGCTGTTGGCGGCCGGCATGCGCCAGGGCATCGGATTGCCCTACGGCTGCAAGGACGGCGCTTGTGGTTCGTGCAAATGCAAAAAAATCTCGGGCGAGGTCGTGCACGGCACCCATCAGGCCAAAGCACTCAGTGCCGAGGAAGAAGCCCAAGGATTTGTTCTGACCTGTTGCGCCACCGCTCGCTCGGATGTGGTGCTGGAGTCGCGTCAAGTGGTCGATGTCGGCCAGTTCCCGGTCAAGAAAATGCCGGTACGGGTGATGGCCCTGGAAAAAAAATCAGCCGACGTCATGTGGGTCAAATTGCAACTGCCCGCCAACGACCGTTTTCAGTTTCATGCCGGACAGTATCTGGATTTTTTGTTGCGTGATGGCTCACGACGCAGTTACTCCATGGCCAATGCACCGCATCTGCTGACCGAGCAAACGCAAGCAGTGGAGTTGCATATTCGGCATATGCCCGGTGGCCAGTTCACCGACCATGTGTTCGGGGCCATGAAAGAAAAAGACATCTTGCGCATTGAGGGCCCGCTGGGCAGTTTTTTCCTGCGCGAAGACAGCGATAAACCCATGGTTTTTTTGGCCTCGGGCACGGGCTTTGCCCCAATCAAGGCACTGATGGAGCACATGCGCTTCAAAGGCATACAACGGCCTGTGACGCTTTATTGGGGAGGTCGGCGCCCGGCCGACCTGTACCTGGACGACTGGGTTCGTGCGCAGGCCGCAGATTGGCCCACATTTCGCTATATTCCGGTGGTCTCCGACGCGCTGCCTGAAGACACCTGGAGCGGCCGCACTGGCTTTGTTCATCTGGCGGTATTGCAAGATCTGCCTGATCTCTCTGGACATCAGGTCTACGCCTGCGGTGCGCCCATTGTGGTCGATTCGGCCCGCAGCGATTTTGCCCGCGCTGGCTTGCCCAGCGAAGAATTCTTTGCCGATTCCTTTACTTCGCAAGCCGATAAAGTCTGACCTCAAGGATCCGTACCATGATTTTGTTGTCTCTGAGCACCCGTCGCCTGACGCTATGCACCCTGCTACTCAGCCCGATGGTTTTGTGGGCACAAGAGCGTGCGCCCATTCGCCTGATCGTGCCCTATGCGCCTGGCGGCCCCATCGACGTCACCGCACGCGTGCTGGCCGAGAAAGTCAAAGACAGCCTGGGCCCAGTGGTGATCGACAACAAACCCGGCGCTGGCGGCAATCTGGGGGTCGATCTGGTGGCCAAAGCCGCCCCCGATGGGCGCACGGTGGGCATCGCCGCTGTGGCGACCCACGCCATCAACCCTTGGTTGTTCAGCCGCATGCCCTTTCAGGCCGATCGCGACTTTGCCCCCATCACCCAGTGGGTGCGCGTGCCCAATGTGTTGGTCATGAACAGCGACACCGCTCGCCAACTGAATATTCGCAGCATCCAGGACTTGATCGCCTACGCCAAAGCCAATCCGGGTCGCCTCAACTTTGGCTCTGGTGGCAACGGCAGCGCTGGCCATCTGGCGGGTGAGATGCTGAAAAAAGAGGCAGGTATTTTTGCCGTCCACATCCCCTACAACGGCGGCAACCCGGCCCAGTTGGCTTTGTTGTCGGGGCAGGTCGATTTCAACATCGACAACTTGGCCACCGCTTCGGCCAATATCAATGCCGGCAAGTTGACGGCGCTGGCCGTGACCTCGGCCCAGCGCTCACCGCTCTTGCCCCAAGTCCCCAGTTTGAGCGAGTCTTTGCCCGGCTTGGTGATCGACACCTGGTGGGGCCTGGTGGCCCCGGCTGGCACGCCCGCCGATGTGATCCAGAAGCTCAATCAGGCTTTTGTGGCGGCCCTCAACGACCCCGATACCCGACAGCGTTTCGGGCGGCTGATGGCAGAACCCACACCGACCTCTCCAAGCCAGTTTGGGCAATTCATGGACTCGGAACGCAAGCGCTACGAAGCGGTGGTCAAGCAAAGTGGCGCCAAAGTCGATTGAGCCGCAAGGGGCCCATCGCATCCGCTTTAATGCCCCAAGTAGGCCTGCCTGACCTGCGGGTCGTGCAACAAATCAGCCGCCGCCCCGCTGGCGCTGATCAAGCCTGTATCCATGACATAGGCGCGATCTGAAATTTGCAAGGCGCGACTGGCGTTTTGTTCGACCAGCAGCAGAGTCACGCCATCGCGTGAGACCAGGTCGATGACCTCAAAAATCTTGTCCACCATCACCGGCGACAAGCCCATCGAGGGTTCGTCGAGCAGCAGGACTTTGGGGCGACTCATCAAGGCACGGCCCATGGCCAGCATCTGTTGCTCGCCGCCTGACAGGGTGCCCGCCAATTGAGCGCGACGCTCTGCCAATCTGGGGAACAGCGCCCACACCCGCTCGAGATCGTCCACAACCTGTGGGTCGCGCCTGAGGTAAGCACCCATTTGCAAATTCTCAAGGATGCTCATGCGAGCGAACACTCCCCGACCCTCGGGCACCATGACCAGCCCCAGGCGGGCCAAGTCCCAAGGCCCCAGCCCAACAGTGCTTTGCCCCATGAGTTGGATCTGACCCGCTTGCCGGGGCAACAGACCCGTGATGGCGCGCAAGACCGTGGTCTTGCCCGCCCCATTCGAGCCGATCAGACATACTTTTTCACCCGCTCGAACTTGCAAATCGACGCCCTTGACGGCTTGGATGCCGCCATAGGCCACCGCCAGACCCTGGACCGAGAGCAAGACCTCAGACATGGCTGGCCCCCGTACCCAAATAGGCCTCGACCACTTGTGGATTGGCCTGAACCTCGGCAGGCAAACCCTGGCAGATGACTTTGCCATGATCCAATACCGTGACCCGATCGCACAAACCCATGACCAACTTCACATCGTGCTCGATCAACAACACGGTGCAACGCTCACGCCGGATTTGCTCGATCAATTCACGCAACTGGGCTTTTTCGGTCGGATTCATGCCAGCGGCGGGTTCATCCAGGGCCAACAACACCGGCTCGGTCGCCAAGGCGCGAGCAATTTCGAGTCGCCGCTGATCGCCATACGACAAAGTGCGAGCCTTGTCATGCGCACGCTCAGCCAGCCCCACCTCTTTGAGCAAAGACAAGGCTTGCTGGGCCATGGCGTCTTCCTGCGCCAAAAAACGTCGGGTTTTGAATACTGCGCCCCAAACACCGCTGTCGGTGCGAACATGGCGTCCTACCATGACATTCTCTAGGGCGGTCATTTCGGCAAACAATCGTATGTTCTGGAAAGTGCGTGCGATGCCGGCACGGGCGACCTCGTGCACCGCTGTGGGCCGATAGGGTTGGCCGCGCAGGATGAACTCGCCCTCGTCAGGGCTGTACATGCCGGTGATGACGTTGAAAAAAGTCGTTTTACCCGCCCCATTGGGTCCAATCAAACCATAGATCTCGCCGGAACGAATCTGCAGCCCGACGTCACTCAGGGCTTGCAGGCCGCCAAAGCGCTTGCTGACCCCCTGGACTTGTAAAACCAGTTCGCTCATGGGGCATTCCCCTTGCCGCGCTCGGGTGCTGGCCATAAACCACTGGGGCGCCACAGCATGACGCCGATCATGGCCAAAGCGATCAGCAATTGGCGCAAGATGGCTGCGTCGATGCGCCCGCCCGAGAGTTCTTGCAACGGCCCAGCCACATATCGCAACACCTCGGGCAAGGTCGCCAGTAACAAAGCCCCCAATATGACCCCCGGCAAATGGCCAATGCCGCCAAGCACCACCATGGCAACGATCATCACCGACTCCATCAAACTGAACGATTCGGGCGAGACGAAGCTTTGAAACGAGGCAAACATACAGCCGGACACACCGCCAAAAGTGGCCCCCAGGCCAAAGGCCAGCAACTTCATATTGCGGGTGTGAATACCCATGGCACGGGCTGCCAATTCGTCCTCGCGTATCGCCATCCAGGCACGGCCTATGCGCGAATGGGCCAAACGGTGACAGACCAACACACTGATCAATACCAGGGCCAGAAAAAGGTAGTAGTACAGCGTGACCGAAGGCAGGGTGATGAACCCTAAATCCAAGGGGCGCGACAAGGGATGCCCCATGACCGTGACCGGATCGATCGAGCCGATGCCGCGCGGACCGTTGGTCAAGTTGACGGGGTGGTCGAGGTTATTCATGAAAATGCGGATGATCTCGCCAAACCCAAGGGTCACAATGGCCAAATAGTCACCGCGCAATTTCAGCGTAGGCGCCCCCAACAATGCCCCAGTCACCCCCGCCAGCAAGGCCGCCAAAGGGATCACCACCCACAGCGGCATGTGCAAGCCCTGCGGAAACATGGCGGCCAAGGCGGGGAAGGTGTCGAGCAAATGGGGCGAAGCCAACAGGGCGAACATATAGGCACCCACGGCATAAAAAGCCACATAGCCCAAATCGAGCAGGCCGGCATAGCCCACCACCACATTCAGGCCCAGCGCCAACATGACATACAACAGGGCCACATCGACGATGCGCACCCAACCGTTGCCTACCTGTTGAAGCAACAGAGGCAAAACCAGCAAGGCCACAAGGCCCAGCCATTTGTGACGAGCAAAATCAAAGCGCCAGTTCATGACATCGCACTTTCAGGCCCGATCGGCCACCCGCTCACCCAACAAGCCCGAAGGCCGCAAGGTCAACATGATGATCAGCACCGCAAAAGCGAACACATCGGTGTAATGGCTACCCAAAACACCCCCAGTGAGGTCGCCAATGTAGCCCGAGCCGATCGACTCGATCAGGCCCAGCAACACGCCCCCCACCACCGCGCCAGCCAAGTTACCAATGCCACCCAGCACCGCTGCCGTGAAGGCCTTGAGTCCGGGCAAAAAGCCCATGGCGTGGTGCACCGTACCGTAATTGGCGGCCCACATCATGCCCGCCAGGGTGGCCAATATGGCGCCGATGATGAAGGTGGCGGAGATCACCCGATCGGGTCGAACCCCCATCAGGCTGGCGACTTTCGGGTTCTCGGCCGTGGCACGCATGGCGCGCCCCAATGAAGTGGCATGCACCAACCACATCAACACCGCCAGCGACAAAGCCGTGAGCAACAAAATGGCCACCTGCGTCGGTGTGATCACTGCGCCCGCAAAGCGCAGTGGCTCGGTCGGCAACAGAGCAGGATACGGCTTGTAATTGGGCTTGAAGATGATCATCACCAGCGTTTGCAACAAAATCGATACCCCAATGGCTGTGATCAAGGGCGCCAGACGGGGCGCATGGCGCAAGGGCTTGTAAGCCAGTTTTTCGATGGTGTAATTCAACAACGAGGTCACCGTACAGGCAAGCAGAAAAGAAATCAGCATCAGCACCCAGCCCGAAACACCCGGTAACGCGGCCCCCAGGGGTCCGAGCAAAACCCAGCTCACCATGGCGCCCACCATCAAGACTTCCCCATGGGCGAAATTGATCAGGTTGATGATGCCGTAGACCATCGTGTAGCCCAAGGCCACCAGGGCATACATACTGCCCAGCACCAGGCCATTGATGATTTGTTGCAACAAAATGTCCATAAGATTTTTGGATTAGAAGTTTAGCCGTGTTTACCAAACGACATCCTCAGCATTGAACGAGCACCTTCGTCAAGTAGGGTCGAGGCCCCAGCTTACTTTCCCGCTTCCTCGTCCCAATTTTTCAGCTGCGCCAGTTTTTCACCGATTTGAATCTCCAAACCCCGTGGCACGGGCTGGTACCAAACCGGCTCTGTCATGTCGTCAGGCAGATAGGTTTCGCCTGCCGCATAGGCATTGGGCTCGTCATGGGCATAGCGGTATTCGTGCCCATAGCCCAACTCTTTCATCAACTGGGTGGGTGCGTTGCGCAAATGAACTGGCACTTCCCGGCTCTTGTCGCCTTTCACAAAGGCGCGGGCGGCGTTATAGGCCTTGTAGCCCGCATTGCTTTTGGCGGCCACCGCCAAATAGATCACTGCTTGCCCCAGGGCAAGTTCGCCCTCGGGGCTGCCCAAGCGCTCGTAGGTCAGTGCGGCATCATTGGCGATCTGCATGGCTCTTGGATCGGCAAGTCCTATGTCTTCCCAAGCCATGCGTATGATGCGCCGAGCCAGATACCGGGGGTCGGCACCCCCATCGAGCATGCGGGTCAACCAATAAAGCGCTGCGTCCGGGTGTGAACCCCGGACCGATTTGTGCAAAGCCGAGATTTGGTCATAAAAGTGATCACCGCCTTTGTCAAACCGCCGCACATTCAGGGTCAGGGCGTTCTCGATGAAGTGGGCGTCGACGTGTTGCACCGAACTGGCACTGGCCGCCGTTTTGCACTGCTCGAGCAAATTCAGAAACCTTCTGGCGTCACCGTCGGCATAGCCTATGAGCACATCGAGCGCCAAGTCATCCAAGGTCATTTCACCCAATGCCTGCTGCCGGGCGCGGGCAAACAAAGACCTCAACTCGGCGTCACTCAAGGCCTTCAGCACGTACACCTGGGCACGCGATAACAGGGCCGAGTTGACCTCGAACGAAGGGTTCTCGGTGGTGGCGCCGATGAACGTAAACAGGCCCGACTCCACATGGGGTAACAAGGCGTCTTGTTGTGATTTGTTGAAGCGGTGAATCTCGTCGATGAACAACAAAGTGCTGCGGTTGAGCGCCAGATGCTGCTTGGCTTGCTCCATTGCGTCGCGGATGTCTTTCACGCCCGAGAGCACCGCCGACAAGGCAATGAACTCGCAGCCAAAGGCGCGTGCCGTCAAGCGCGCCAGGGTGGTTTTGCCCACGCCCGGTGGCCCCCACAGAATCATCGAGTGCGGCTTGCCCGATTGAAAGGCCAGTCGCAGCGGCTTGCCCTCGCCCAACAGATGCGACTGCCCGATCACCTCGTCCAGGGTCTGTGGACGCAGCAATTCGGCCAGCGGTGCATGTGGCGATGGACCCGCTGGCGCAAACAAATCGCTCATGGTCGCAAGACCTGGTAGCCCGAAGGGGGTTGATAAACAAATATCGATGACGGCTGTGCAGGCGCTGCCGCAAAACCACTGAGCTCCAGGCGAGAGGTTTGACCAAACCCATCGGTGAACTCCAACACCGACACCTGTGCCTGTTTGCCCTGCCCGCGCAGTCCCACCCGCAATTGACGCAAGGTCCCGTCGCTGGTTTTGGGGTTCACTTCCACCCAAGACAAACCGTCAGAGGCGGCCAGGGGGCGCAGATCGAATGCACTTTGCAAAGTCCGCAGATCGGTGGCGGTCAAAATCAGGGCCGCCGGCGCCTGCGACAGCACGGTTTTCTGGTTGCGAACCGTGACTTGTCTCAGTGCCACATCCACATGCCAGAACTGTCGGCCATCGGCGAGCAGTATCTGCTCATCGGGTGCGGTGTACTCCAGACGAAACAGGTCGGGGCGTTGATACGACAGTTGACCACGACTGCTGCGTACGCGCGGCGTTTGCCCATCGCGCGGCGGGGCAGTCACTTTTTGCACAAACTCGGCGCGGCCGCTGACGCTGTATTGCAAAAAATCCTGCAACACCTGCAAACCATCGGCGTGCGCCACAGCAGCCGCCATGAACCCACCAGCCAGTGCCAGCAAACACCCGCGCAGAGGGTGCATCAGACGGTCAGAGAACTGAACGAAGGTCATGTTTTATTCTGGCCTGATTGGCACCAAGATATCGCGCTGACCATTGCTGCTCAGCGAGCTGACCAGGCCCGCTTTTTCCATATCTTCCAACAAACGGGCGGAACGGTTATAGCCAATTTTCAGGTGGCGCTGCACCAGCGAAATACTGGCCTTGCGGTTTTTCAGCACCACCTCGACAGCTTGGTCGTACAAGGGGTCTTTTTCACTGCCGTCTTGGCCTCCGATCAAATCACCCAAGCCGCTGAGGCCTGGTACGTTGGCCTCATCAACGCTTCCGCCTTCCAACACGCCTTCGATGTAATCGGGCTCGCCTTGGGACTTCAGATAGCTCACCACCCGGTGCACCTCTTCATCGCTGACAAAGGCGCCATGCACCCGCACCGTCAAACCCGTGCCCGAGGCCATGTACAGCATATCGCCCATGCCGAGCAAGGCCTCGGCGCCCATCTGGTCCAGAATGGTGCGGCTGTCGATTTTGCTGCTGACCTGAAACGCGATTCGTGTCGGAATATTGGCTTTGATCAAACCCGTGATGACATCCACACTGGGTCGCTGTGTCGCCAAAATCAGGTGGATGCCAGCGGCTCGGGCCTTTTGCGCCAAACGGGCGATGAGCTCTTCGATTTTTTTGCACACCACCATCATCAGGTCTGCCAACTCATCAATGACCACCACGATGTGCGGCAATCGCTGCAAAGGCTCGGGCTCCTCAGGGGTCAGGCTAAAGGGGTTCCCTATGTGCTCTTGGCGGGCCGTTGCTTCGTCGATCTTGCTGTTGTAGCCCGCCAGATTGCGCACGCCCAACTTGCTCATCAGCTTGTAGCGACGCTCCATTTCGGCCACACACCAGGCCAGGCCGTGAGCAGCCTGCTTCATATCGGTGACCACTGGGGCCAGCAAATGGGGGATGCCTTCATAGACCGACATTTCCAGCATCTTGGGGTCGATCATCAGCAATCGCACATCACGGGCTTCGGCTTTGTAGAGCAGCGACAAAATCATGGCATTGATACCGACCGACTTGCCCGAACCCGTGGTGCCGGCGACCAGCACATGGGGCATTTTGGCCAAATCGGCAACCACTGGATTGCCGACGATGTCTTTGCCCAAGCCCAAGGTCAACATGGACTTGGCCTCGTTGTAGACCTGTGAGCCCAAAATCTCGCTCAGGCGGATCGACTGTCGCTTGGCATTGGGCAACTCCAGGGCCATGTAATTCTTGCCAGGGATGGTCTCGACAACGCGAATGCTGGTCAGGCTGAGTGAACGCGCCAGGTCTTTGGCCAAATTAACGATTTGCGAGCCCTTCACCCCGGTGGCGGGTTCGATCTCATAACGCGTGATCACAGGCCCGGGTGCAGCCGCCACGACTCGGACTTCGACGCCAAAGTCTTTCAGTTTTTTCTCGATCAGGCGGCTGGTCATCTCGAGCGTGTCGGCCGGTACGGTGTCTTGCTTGGCCGCATGGGTGTCGAGCAAGTCAACCTGGGGCAGGCGTGAATCGGGCATCTCGGCAAACAAGGGTTTTTGGCGCTCTCGCGCGACCCGTGTACTTTGCGGCACTTCGACCACTTCGGGCTCAACAATCACCACGGGAGCCGGATGATGTTCCTCAATGTCTTCACGCTCAACTTGCACCCCCTCTTCCCGGGCCATTGCGGCCGCCTGGCCCAAGACCAGGTCCTGTTCGATTTCGCGACGCTCACGACGGGCTTGCAGCAAAGCATCAATGCGCTGACCGATGCCCTCGGCCAACCCCAACCAGGAAAACTGAAACACCCAGGACACACCGACCAACAAACAGGCGATGAATACCAGGCCTGAGCCATTGAAACCCAGCAGCGACTGCCCAAACTGGCCCACCAGGCAGCCCATGGCGCCACCAGCCTGCCCCATGGCGCAGCCCATGCCGCCAGCACTTTGATAGTCGCTTTGATCCCAGCGATGCAAGCGGGTCCACTCCAGGCCCGTGCTGGACAAGAGCAAGAAGGCCAAGCCGATCCAAAAAGCCAAACGGGTGTGCCACCAGATGAGATCGGTGGGTGCCTTCCAGCGACGACTCAGCGTGCGCCACCAAACGGCCAGTGCAGCCAGCCACGCCCACCACACCGAATAACCCAACAGAAAATAGCCCAAACCCGCCAGCCAGGCTCCCAGTTTGCCGCCCCAATTGGCCACCACAGACGAGGGCCCCAGCCCGCCGCCAGTGGTCAACCACCAGGCCGGGTCGCTGCGGTGATAGCTCAGCAAGGCAATGAGCGTGAACGCCAGCGCAACCAGGCCAGACACCAGCGCAATTTCCTGCAAAAACCGGCGCCAGCCGGTGACTTCGGTCGCCCCTTGCGGGGCGTCTTTGAGGGTGTTCAGCGAATAAGTCATTTGAAATTTTGAGGCTCACCCACTATGGTAGTGCCATTCAGGCTCAATGCCAGTCAAGATACCCCTACGGGCATATGAAGTGGGGCATTTCACTACAATAGAGTTTGTTACCAAGGTCTCCTCATGTCCAACACCCGCCACGCCAAAGTCTTGATTCTGGGCTCTGGGCCAGCCGGCTACACCGCCGCCGTTTATGCCGCCCGTGCCAATTTGCAACCCTTGTTGATCACCGGAATGGCCCAGGGCGGCCAACTCATGACCACCACCGAAGTGGACAATTGGCCCGCCGACGTCGACGGCGTCCAAGGGCCGGACCTGATGCAACGCTTCCAGGCCCATGCCGAACGATTCAAGACTGAATTGATTTTTGATCATATCCATGAGGTCGATTTCTCGAACAGGCCTTTTGCCCTGAAAGGCGACAGCGGCCACTACACCTGTGACGCCTTGATCATCGCCACCGGCGCTTCGGCCAAATACCTGGGCCTCCCCTCAGAGCAAGCCTTTATGGGCCGAGGCGTCAGCGGTTGCGCCACCTGTGACGGTTTTTTCTACCGCGACCAAAAGGTCTGCGTGGTCGGCGGCGGCAACACCGCCGTCGAAGAAGCCTTGTACTTGTCCAACATCGCCAGTCAGGTCCACCTGATTCATCGCCGCGATAAATTCCGCGCCGAGCCCATCATGATCGACAAATTGATGGACAAAGTGGCTGCCGGCAAAATCGTGCTCGAACTCAACAGCCAACTCGATGAGGTTCTGGGCGACACATCGGGGGTGACCGGCGTGCGCCTCAAGCGGGCCGATGGTCATACCACCGATCTGACCCTACAAGGCTGCTTCATCGCCATCGGTCACCAGCCCAACACCGATATCTTCAAGGGCCAACTAGACATGAAAGACGGCTACATCA
>CAYMJT010000036.1:0-20664 GCA_964390775.1 uncultured Bordetella sp. | reverse complement strand
TTGTGGGGCCCTGTTTTATAAAGCCGGACGCACCACCCAAGCCATCAATATGGGGCTGATCTACGCCACCTCACCCATCTTCATCACCCTGGCCAGCACCTACGCCCTGGGCGAAAAGCGCCTCAGCCTGGCTCAGTGGTTGGGGGTCTTGCTGGCTTTGATGGGTGTGCTGCACGTTGTGACCGGCGGGCACGGTTGGCGGGTCACCGAAATCGTCTGGGTAGAGGGTGACTTCTGGGTCATGCTGTGTGCGATCTCCTGGGCGGCCTATGCCCTCATGCTGCGACACGTGCCCAGCCAACTGGGTGACATGGGACGACTTGCGCTGATCAACTTCTCGGGCGCCCTGTGCCTGCTGCCCTTTGCGGTGACTGAATGGCTAGACCCCCACACGCCTGCTTTGGGCACCCAAGCCCTGACCCTGATCATTGTCGCCGCCCTGATACCTGGCATCGGTTCTTATTTGATCTATGGTTGGGCCCAAAAGGTCTTGGGGGCCGCCCGCGTCAGCGTCTCGCTTTATTTGGGGCCGCTGTGGAACGCCCTGATGGCTTGGTTCATTCTGGGGGAGCAACTGGGGGCTCACCACGGCTGGGGTGCTCTGTTGATCCTGCCTGGCATCTTTCTGGCTACACGACGCTGATCGGGCGGCCAGCTTAGGACGCCGCTTCCAGGCCGTTGGCAAAGTGCTCGCGCATGCGCTGGCTTGCCCGAAGTGAGTCGCGCGCCAGCATGGCTTCCATCAACAACTGATGTTCGGCCAGCGAGTCTTGCACCCGGCCGGTCTTGAACAATGACTGGTGTCGGTTGAGCTTCATCACCTTGCGCAAATCGGACACCAACTGCATGCGCCAGCGGTTATCGGCCATTTCCAGCAAGCGCAGATGAAATCGCTCGTTGATCGAAAAAAAACGGGTGCGGTCTTCTTGCGCCTCGCCCAACTCGCGGTGCATGGCCTGCAACTCCTCCAATTGCTCGGCACTGACCTTGAGCGTCAACTCGCTGACCGCATCGGCCTCCAGCAAGGACAGCAGATGGTAAACATCGCTCAAGTCCTTTTCGTTGACCTCGGTCACATAGGCCCCTCGGCGCACCTTCATGGTCACCAAACCCTCGGCAGCCAAGACTTTCAGCGCCTCGCGCATGGGGGTACGGCTGATGCCGTACTCTTGCGCCAACCGAATCTCGTCAATCCAGCTGCCCGGCTCCAACTCGCGCGCAAAAATGCGTTGGCGCAAGCGCTCCGCCACCTCTTCGTACAGCGGGCGTGGGGTCAGGGGTGCAGCGTTCATGGGCGAGATTGTAAGCCAAAAGAAGATTTTGAATTCATAATTATGAATGATATACTTGGGTCGTACCGAAAATCAAGCGAGAATCCCTCCCATCCCGAGGTGTGAACATGAGCCAAAACCCACTCTTCAAAAAAGCCAGCTTAGGTGACTGGCACAAGGCTGCAGCCAAGTCGGCCCCCGGCGGCGATGTCCAAGCCTTGAACTGGGTCACACCCGATGGCATCACGGTCAAGCCGCTCTACACAGCCGCCGATGTACAGGCCTTGCCGCACGCCGACACCTTGCCCGGCTTCGAGCCCTTTTTGCGTGGCCCGCAGGCCACCATGTATGCAGTGCGGCCCTGGACCATTCGACAATACGCTGGCTTTTCCACTGCCGAAGAATCGAATGCTTTTTACCGCAAGGCGCTGGCCGCGGGCGGGCAGGGTGTTTCGGTCGCCTTCGACCTGGCGACCCATCGGGGCTACGACTCGGACCACCCGCGTGTGATGGGCGATGTCGGCAAAGCCGGTGTTGCCATCGATTCGGTCGAAGATATGAAAATTTTGTTCGACGGTATCCCGCTGGACAAGGTTTCGGTCTCGATGACCATGAACGGTGCCGTGTTACCGGTCTTGGCCGGCTATGTGGTCGCCGCCGAAGAGCAGGGCGTGCAGCAAGCGCAACTCTCGGGCACCATTCAGAACGACATCCTCAAAGAGTTCATGGTGCGCAACACCTATATCTACCCGCCCGAGCCCAGCATGCGCATCATTGGTGACATCATCGAATACACCGCCAAAAACATGCCCAAGTTCAATTCGATCTCGATCTCGGGCTACCACATGCAAGAGGCTGGCGCCAACCAAGCACTGGAGATGGCCTTTACCTTGGCCGACGGCAAAGAGTACGTCAAGACCGCCATCGCCAAAGGCATGGATGTCGACGACTTTGCGGGTCGCTTGTCGTTCTTTTGGGCTGTGGGCATGAACTTCTATTTAGAAATCGCCAAGATGCGCGCCGCCCGTTTGCTGTGGTGCCGCATCATGAAAGGTTTTAATGCCCAAAACCCCAAGAGCCTGATGCTGCGCACGCACAGCCAGACTTCGGGCTGGTCCTTGACCGAGCAAGACCCCTATAACAACGTGGTGCGCACCACCATCGAGGCCATGGCGGCCGTGTTTGGGGGTACCCAGTCTTTGCATACCAACTCGCTCGATGAAGCCATTGCACTGCCCACCGAGTTCAGCGCCCGCATCGCCCGTAACACGCAGCTGATCATCCAGGAAGAGACCCATATCACGAATGTGATCGACCCTTGGGCTGGCTCTTACATGATGGAAAAGCTGACCCAGGACATGGCCGATGCAGCGTGGAAAATCATCGAAGAAGTCGACGCCATGGGCGGCATGACCAAAGCCGTCGACAGCGGTTGGGCGAAACTCAAAATTGAAGCCGCTGCCGCCGAAAAACAAGCCCGTATTGATTCGGGCAAAGACGTGATCGTAGGGGTCAACAAATACAAACTGGCCAAAGAAGACCCGGTCCAGACCCTGGAGGTCGACAACGTCAAAGTGCGCGATTCGCAAATCGCCCGACTGCAAAAAATCAAATCCAGTCGTGATCAGGCCGCTGTAACCGGCGCCCTCGATGCCTTGACCCAGGCCGCCGAGAGCGGGCAAGGTAATTTGCTCGACTTGTCGATTCAGGCCATCCGCTTGCGCGCCACTGTGGGTGAAGTCAGCGATGCGCTGGAAAAAGTCTTTGGGCGCCACCGCGCCGACACACAAAAGGTGACCGGAGTGTATGCAGCCGCTTATGACAGTGCCGAAGGTTGGGAAAAACTAAAAGCAGAAATTGCCGAATTTGCGCAGGCGCAGGGCCGCCGTCCGCGCGTGATGATCGCCAAATTGGGCCAGGACGGTCACGACCGTGGCGCCAAAGTGGTGGCTACCGCCTACGCCGACTTGGGTTTTGATGTTGATATGGGCCCACTGTTCCAAACCCCAGAGGAATGTGCCCGTCAGGCCATTGAGAACGATGTCCACGCCGTTGGTGTTTCCACACTGGCCGCAGGCCACAAGACCCTGGTGCCGGCCATCATTGCCGAGCTCAAAAAACAAGGCGCTAACGACATCATCGTGTTTGTTGGCGGCGTCATTCCGCGCCAGGACTATGAATTTTTGTACGAGTCTGGCGTCAAAGGCATCTACGGTCCAGGCACCCCCATACCCGCCAGCGCCAAAGACGTGCTCGAGCAAATTCGCCGCGCCTTAACCTGAGACTGCTGATCCACCCGCCCACCACCATGGCCCCGCCCAACGTCGCCACGCTGCAGCAAGACTTGCTGGGGTCTGATCCCACGGCCCAGCGTCGAGCCATGGCCAAAGCCATTACCTTGCTCGAGTCGACCCGCGCCGATCACCGTGACATGGGCGACCAGTTGCTGACCGACTTGTTGCCCCACACCGGGCGTGCTTTGCGACTGGGCATCAGTGGCGTGCCGGGGGTAGGCAAAAGCACCTTTATTGAAGCTTTGGGATTGCACCTGATCGGACTCGGGCACCGCGTCGCTGTATTGGCGGTCGATCCATCGTCTAGCCTCTCGGGCGGTTCGATTTTGGGCGACAAAACCCGTATGGAGCATTTGTCGGTCCATCCGCAGGCCTATATTCGCCCCAGCCCCTCCAGTGGCACCCTGGGCGGCGTCGCCGAAAAAACCCGCGAATCCATACTGGTCTGTGAGGCCGCAGGCTATGACTTGGTCATGGTTGAAACCGTGGGTGTGGGTCAAAGTGAAACCGCCGTGGCCAATATGACCGATATGTTTTGTCTGCTGCAATTACCCAATGCTGGGGACGACCTGCAAGCCATCAAAAAAGGCGTGATGGAACTGGCCGATCTGGTGGTCATCAACAAAGCCGACCTCGATGTCGCCGCCGCCACACGCGCCCAAGCTCAGATCACCTCGGCCTTGCGCTTATTTGGGATGCACGGCAACCCAGACCACAGCACATCGTCGGGTTGGCTGCCCACTGTCATACAGATCAGCGCCCTGCTCGGTCAGGGCATCGATGAATTTTGGCGACAGGTTCAGCAGTTTCAAACCCAACAAACCAACAACGGGCAGCTCGGCGCCCGCCGTCAACAACAAGCGCTGGCCTGGATGTGGGAGCGCGTCGAGTCCGGACTGCGCCAGCAATTCCACACCCAACCCAAAGTGCGAGCCGCATTGGTTGAGATCACCCAACAAGTGGCCTTGGGTCAAGTGCCCGCATCTACCGCCGCCCGCCAATTGTTGGCGCTGGCGCAGGCGAACTGATCACCTCGGAGAAAACCATGCAAGACATCATCGAACAACTGGAGCAAAAGCGCGCCGCCGCCCGGTTAGGCGGCGGCCAAAAGCGCATCGACGCCCAGCACGCCAAAGGCAAGCTGAGCGCGCGTGAACGCATTGAAGTCTTGCTCGACGAGGGTACCTTCGAAGAGTGGGACATGTTTGTCGAGCACCGGTGCACCGACTTTGGTATGCAAGACAACAAAATTCCTGGCGATGGTGTCGTCACCGGGTACGGCATGATCAATGGCCGCTTGGTATTTGTCTACAGCCAAGACTTCACTGTCTACGGTGGTGCATTGTCCGAAACCCACGCCGAAAAAATCTGCAAGATCATGGACCAGGCCATGAAAGTCGGTGCGCCAGTGATCGGGCTGAACGATTCGGGGGGTGCGCGCATTCAGGAGGGTGTCGCTTCGTTGGGAGGCTATGCCGAGGTATTCCAGCGCAACGTCATGGCCTCGGGTGTGGTGCCGCAGATCAGCCTGATCATGGGCCCCTCGGCGGGTGGCGCGGTGTACTCGCCCGCCCTGACCGACTTTATTTTCATGGTCAAAGACACCTCGTACATGTTCGTCACCGGCCCCGAAGTCGTCAAAACCGTCACGCACGAAGAAGTCACCGCTGAAGAGCTGGGGGGCGCGCTGACCCACACCACCAAGAGCGGTGTCGCCGACATGGCCTTTGAGAACGACGTCGAAGCCTTGCTCATGCTGCGCCGCCTGTTCAACTACATCCCGCTCAACAACCGCGAAAAAGCCCCCGTGCGGCGCAGCGGCGATCCGATTGATCGCACCGACTTCTCGCTGGACACTTTGGTGCCCGACAACCCCAACAAACCTTACGACATGAAAGAGCTGATTCTCAAAGCGGTCGACGATGGCGACTTCTTTGAACTGCAGCCCGATTACGCCAAAAACATCATCATTGGCTTTGCCCGTATGGACGGTCAAACCGTTGGAGTGGTTGCCAACCAGCCCTTGGTGCTGGCTGGTTGTCTGGACATCAAGAGCTCGATCAAAGCGGCCCGCTTTGTGCGTTTTTGCGATGCCTTCAACATTCCTGTGTTGACCTTTGTAGATGTGCCCGGTTTCATGCCTGGCACCAGTCAGGAGTATGGCGGCATCATCAAACACGGTGCCAAATTGCTGTACGCCTACGCTGAATGCACGGTGCCCAAAATCACCGTCATTACCCGCAAGGCCTACGGGGGGGCTTACGACGTCATGGCCTCGAAGCACTTGCGCGGCGATGTCAACTTCGCCTGGCCCAATGCCGAGATTGCGGTCATGGGCGCCAAAGGTGCGGTCGAGATCATCTTTCGCGAAGACAAAAACGACCCAGCCAAACTCGCTGCGCGCGAAGCCGAGTACAAAGCCCGCTTTGCCAACCCCTTTGTGGCAGGCGCCCGTGGCTTCATCGACGATGTCATCCAGCCACACGAAACCCGCAAACGCATCTGCCGCTCGCTGGTCATGCTAAAAGAGAAAAAAATCGAAAATCCGTGGCGCAAGCACGGCAATATCCCTCTTTGAGAGAGGCCGAGGAGAACAACCATGTTTAAGAAAATACTGATTGCGAACCGGGGGGAGATCGCCTGCCGAGTCATGGCCACCGCCCGCAAGATGGGCATCGCCACGGTGGCGGTTTACTCTGAGGCCGACAAAGAAGCCCGCCATGTTCAACTCGCCGACGAAGCCGTGCTGTTGGGCCCGGCCCCCAGCCGTGAGTCATATCTGGTGGCCGACAAAATCATAGCCGCCGCCAAACAGACCGGGGCCCAGGCCATCCACCCGGGGTACGGCTTTTTGTCCGAAAACGAAGAATTTGCGGCACGCTGCGAAAAAGAGGGCATCGCATTCATCGGCCCCAAGGCCCACTCCATAGCTGCCATGGGCGACAAAATCGCCTCGAAAAAACTTGCCAACGAAGCCAAGGTCAGCACCATCCCTGGCTATAACGACGCCATCGATACCCCTGAGCAAGCCGTCGAGATCGCCAAAAAGATCGGCTATCCGGTCATGATCAAGGCCTCTGCCGGTGGCGGCGGCAAAGGCCTGCGCGTCGCGCACAACGATAAAGAGGCCTTTGAAGGATTTGGCTCTTGCCGCAATGAGGCGCGCAATAGCTTTGGCGACGATCGTGTGTTCATCGAGAAATTCGTCGTAGAACCACGCCACATCGAAATACAGATCCTCGGCGATAGCCACGGCAATGTGGTGTACCTCAATGAGCGTGAGTGCTCGATTCAGCGTAGGCATCAAAAAGTCATCGAAGAGGCGCCGTCCCCCTTTATCTCGGACGCCACCCGCCAAGCCATGGGAGAGCAGGCCGTGGCGCTGGCCAAGGCCGTCCAATATCAAAGCGCGGGCACGGTCGAATTCGTGGTCGGCAAAGACCAGGACTTCTACTTTTTAGAAATGAATACCCGCTTGCAGGTCGAACACCCGGTGACCGAGTGCATCACCGGACTGGACCTGGTTGAGCAGATGATTCGGGTGGCCGCCGGCGAAAAATTGACCTTCAGCCAAGCTGACGTCCAACGCAACGGCTGGGCCATTGAGTGCCGCATCAATGCCGAAGACCCATTCCGCAGCTTCTTGCCTTCGACGGGCCGCTTGGTACGCTTTCAGACACCCCCCACCAGCATGAACCAGGGCGACACCGAAAACCTCTATGGTGTGCGCGTCGACACCGGGGTTCAAGAGGGCGGCGAAATCCCCATGTTCTACGACTCGATGATCGCCAAACTCATCGTCCATGGGCGCGACCGCAACGACGCCATCGCCAAAATGCGCGAAGCCCTCAACGGCTTTGTCATCCGTGGTATCAGCTCCAACATCCCCTTCCAGGCGGCGTTGCTGGCCCACCCTAGGTTCGTTAGCGGCGAATTCAACACTGGCTTCATCGCCGAACATTACGGCAAAGGGTTCTTTGCCGAGGGCGTGCCGCACCACGATCCTAATTTCCTGTTTGCCCTGGCCGCATTCGTACGCCGCAAATCGCGCGAACGCGCCGCCAGCCTGACGGGTCAATTGCCAGGCTATGACGTCAAGGTGGGGCAGGACTACACTGTGATCGAGCTGGGTAAAGGCGGGGAGAATCGCTACGTTGACGTGCATGTGGACGACTTTCCGGGTCAGCACGGCGTCGCCGTCATCCAGGTGGACGACAAAAACTACGCCATACAAAGCAATTCGCGCCTCAATGACATCAACATCGTGGGCACCGTCAACGGGCAGCCTTTCACCGCTCAGGTGGAGCGCGGGACTGGCAAAAACTCTCTCGCCTTGCAGGTACAACATAACGGCAAACGCATGGATGCGCTGGTCGTGTCGCGCCGTATGGCCGAACTGCATCGCCTCATGCCCTTTAAGGCTCCGCCCGACCTATCTCGCTTCATTTTGTCCCCCATGCCAGGCCTGTTGGTCGACGTCGCCGTCCAGGTCGGGCAAAAAGTCCAAGCAGGCGAACGCGTCGCCATCATCGAAGCCATGAAGATGGAAAACGTCTTGTTGGCCACCCAGGATGCCGTTGTCAAGAATGTCGTCGCCACAAAAGGCGAGTCGCTCTCGGTTGACCAAGTCATCGTCGAATTCGAATGAAACTTTGTGGCGCCAAACCAACCATTAATTGGGGTCAGACCCCAATTATGAAAACCCAATTTTGACGAGGAGATTTCATAGTGAGTCAAAGGCCATTCAAAGTCCTGGGCGTTCAGCAAATCGCGATTGGTGGACCCGACAAGACCCGCCTGCAAAAACTCTGGGTCGACATGTTCGGCCTCGATGTCATCAGTACTTTTCGCAGCGAGCGCGAGAACGTTGATGAAGACATTTGCGCGATTGGCAGTGGCCCCTTGCGCGTCGAAGTCGACCTGATGCAACCCCTGGATTCCGACAAAAAGCCAGCGGTTCACCAGACCCCGCTCAACCACGTAGGTCTTTGGATCGACGACCTCCCCAAGGCCGTCGAGTGGCTCACTGCCCAAGGCGTACGCTTTGCCCCAGGCGGCATACGCAACGGTGCCGGCGGTTTTGACATCTGTTTTTTGCACCCCAAGGGCAACGAAGAATTCCCCATCTCGGGTGAGGGCGTCCTGATCGAACTTGTCCAGGCCCCGCCCGAAGTCATCAGCGCCTTCTCCAAACTGGCCAGCACCTAAAGGGGTCGTTATCCCCAATGAATGAGTCGGGCGAATCAATGCCAAAATCCGGGCATGACCATCCTTCAAGCTTTTCAAAACGTTGATCGCTTCGTCACGCTGCGGCGCGACATTCATGCCCACCCTGAATTGGGGTTTGAAGAGCACCGCACTTCAGCCCTGGTTTCTGAGCTGCTGCGCGAGTGGGGGGTTGAAGTGCACACCGGCATCGCTGGCACGGGCGTGGTGGGGGTCTTGCGGGGCAGTCGCCCGGGGCTGCGCAGCATCGGCTTGCGTGCTGATATGGACGCCTTGCCCTTGCAGGAAGAAAACCGTTTTCCGCATCGATCCACCCACGATGGCCGCATGCACGCTTGTGGCCATGACGGACACACCACCATGCTGTTGGCCGCTGCCTGGCATCTGTCTCAGCAGCGTGATTTTGCAGGCACGGTGAATTTCATTTTTCAACCCGCCGAAGAAATGGGTAAGGCCGGCGCCCTAAAAATGGTCCAAGATGGTTTGTTCGAGCGCTTTCCCTGTGATGCCGTCTTTGCCTTGCACAACTACCCGATCGGTAACACCGGCGGATTTGCTGTCAACCCCGGCGCTCTCATGGCGTCGAGCAACACCTGGCGAGTGGTGGTTCACGGCAAGGGCACTCATGCCTCCGTCCCGCACACAGGCGTGGATCCGGTGGCGGCTGTGATCAGTCTGGGCCAACAGTTGCAAACCCTTGTCGCTAGAGTCGTCGACTCTCGTGAGCGCGCCTTGCTGGCTGTCACTCAAATCCAAGGCTCGGTGGCCCCCAATGTGATTCCTGATCAGGCCTGGGTCGGAGGCACCTTGCGCACCTTTTCCGACCGAGCCCTCGACGACCTCGAGGCCGCATTGCGCAGGCAGGCCAAAGCCACGGCCGAATCATATGGCTGCCAAGCAGAGGTCGAATTTCGGCGCGCCTCGCCACCGGTGGTTAACCACGCTGCTGAAACCCGTTTTGCTGCCGAAGTGATGCGCGAGATTTCAGGGTCAGAACAGGTGGACGATCAGTTTCCTGCGGTTTTGGCGGCCGAAGATTTCGCCCACATGTTGCGGGTGCGTCCAGGTTGTTACGCCTTTATTGGCAATGGCGATGGGGCGCACCGCATGCCCGATCACGGCCCGGGGCCCTGCATCATTCACAACACCTCCTACGACTTCAACGATCAGATCATCGGGGTGGGTGCCAGTTATTTTGTGCGTTTGGTTCAGCGCTGGTTAAGCGCTTAAAGGAGAACTCCATGATTCGTTCGAAACCCTCTCGCCGTGCCATTTTTGGGGCCTTTGTCCTGAGTGCCCTGACCAGCTTGGCGCAAAGCCAGACCCGCACCATCCATTTGGTCGTACCTTACGGCACGGGCGCAGTGCAAGACACCATCGCCAGAACCTTCAGTGTCGAATTAGGTCAAGCCCTCAATGCCACGGTCGTGATCGAGAACAAACCTGGCGCAGGGGGAACTGTGGGCACCGCCCAAGTCGCCAAAGCTGTACCGGACGGCAACACGCTGGTGGTGGCGGCGGCCAGCCATCATCTGGCAGGGCATCTGTACAACAAATTACCCTACGACCCTTTAAAAGATTTTGTCGGGGCTGCTTTATTGGGCTACACAGGCTATGTCATCGCTGCACCGACCCAACTGGGAGCGCAAAACCTGGCCGACTTTGTGCGTATCGTCAAAAGCAAGCCCGGCGACTACAACTATGCTTCGGCCGGTAATGGCAGCGCCACCCATTTAGGCATGGCCTCGTTTGCAGCCCGCGCAGGGCTGCAAATGCAACACATCCCCCTCAAGTCCACTGGGGATGCCGTCAACGAAGTTTTGGCCGCCCGTGCCCAAGCGGTCACCTCAGCGACCATCGGATTGGCTGGCTTTCGCAACGACTCTCGCATCAAGCTACTGGCCTACACGGGGCAGCAACGCTCCAAATTCATGCCCGAGTTGCCTACCGCTGCAGAGGCGGGCTTCCCTGGTTATCGCTTTGACTCCTGGTTTGGCCTGTTGGCCCCCGCCAGTACCCCCAAAGCTGAACTCGACAAAATCAACGCGGCTGTCGCCAAGGCCCTCAGTGAGCCCGCAGTCATCGATCGCTTGACTCGCCTGGGTGTTGAAACCAGCCTGAGCAGCACCGAAGAATTCCAGCGTATCTTGCGCGCCGACTGGGACAACGCCGCCCAGATCGTCAAATCATCCGGCGCTCGCATCGATTAAATCGAGGTCATGAATTGGGGTCTGACCCCAATTTTTGTTTGGCTCGGGCCATGGCGGCTTCGATGATGGCACGTTTGCGCTGTGCTTCCCGCTCGGCGCTTGGCTCGCCTTGATTCAGGACATCGACGCCGTGGGTGTCTTCGGTCAGCTGATTCAGTTTTTCTTGAGCATCGTGCAGGTGCCGTTTGGCGCGGGCTTGCTCTCGTTGGACCAGTCGTGTGGCACGAAATGCATAACGTTGGCGCGCATGGTTGGCTTGCGCTTTAGACCAGGCTTGCCAACCGGTCCGTGAGCCCGATACGGGCTTCATGTGGATGCAATCGACCGGACAAACAGGGAGGCACAGGTCACAACCTGTGCAGTGCGTCTCGATCACGGTATGCATTCGCTTATTGGCACCCAGTATGGCGTCGGTCGGACATGCTTCCATGCACAAGGTGCAGCCGATGCACCAGTCCTCATCGATGACCGCCACGGTCATTGGGCCTTCCTGCCCGAATTGAGGGTTCAATGGTTTGGGGTCACGATCGAGCAGCGCGGCCAATCGGGCCACGCCCTCAGCACCGCCTGGCGGACATTGGTTGATGTCGGCCACGCCGCTGGCAATGGCTTGGGCATAACCGGCGCAATCTGGATACCCGCAGCGCTGGCACTGCGTTTGCGGCAGCACGTCCAGGATACTGGCTGCCACGCCACCCACTCCCCCCCGCAGGGCAGGGGTCATGCGCGGCTGCGGCCGGCGCTCTTGCGTGCCGCCGACTTGCGCGCGGTGGTTTTTTTGGCGCGGGTTTTACGCAGGGGTGCCTGGACGCTGGGCTTGCGGGCTTTACCCGCTCCATCGCTGTTGTTTTCCAATATGAACTCGCGCACGCAGGGGTAAACCACTTCGCGCCAACGGCGGCCGCTGAAAATGCCGTAGTGTCCTGCACCCTGAACTTCCAGGTGGTGGCTGCGATGGTTGGGAATATTGGCACACAAACCATGGGCCGCTTCGGTCTGGCCAGACCCAGAGATATCGTCTAACTCGCCCTCGATGGTGAGCAATGCAGTATGGCGGATGTCTTGTGGGCGCACCAACTCAAGTTGTCCCTTGGGGTTTTTAACTTCCCAAGTGCCGCGCACCAATTTGAATTCTTGAAACACCGTTTGGATGGTTTCCAGATAGTAATCGGCGTCCATGTCAAGCACGGCGTTGTATTCATCGTAGAACTTGCGATGCGAATCGGCCGAAGAGTTGTCGCCCTTGACCAGGTCAAGGAAGTAGTCGTAGTGCGAGTTCAGATGCCGATCGGGGTTCATGGCCACAAAGCCAGTGTGCTGCAAAAAACCAGGGTAGACACGACGTCCCGAACCTGGGAAATTGCCAGGTACCCGATAGATGACATTGTTCTCAAACCACTGATAGCTCTTGTTCATGGCCAGGTTGTTGACCGCGGTCGGTGAGCGACTGGCGTCGATCGGGCCGCCCATCATGGTCATGGTGCGAGGGGTTTTTTCGCCACGGCTGGCCATGAGAGACACTGCCGCCAATACGGGTACGGTGGGCTGGCACACGCTGATCACATGCACATTACCGTATAGCCCTTGCAGGTAGCGTATGAACTCTTGCACGTAGTTGACGTAGTCATCCAAGTGAAATTCGCCGTCATCCAAGGGCACCATGCGGGCATTTTTCCAGTCGGTGATATAGACCTTGTGGCCGCCCAACATGGTGCGCACGGTATCGCGAAGCAAGGTGGCATAGTGACCCGACAAAGGGGCCACAATCAGCACCACGGGTTGACCCTTGAGTTTGTTCAAAGTGGCGGCATCATCGCTAAAGCGTTTAAAGCGGCGCAGCTCGCAAAATGGCTTATCCATTTCGATGCGCTCATGAATGGCGACTTCAACGCCATCGACCGCGACGGATTGAATGCCAAAGGTCGGTTTTTCGTAATCTTTACCCAGTCGATAAAGCAAATCGTAGGCCGCCGATACGCGCTGCGACAGGCCCGTTTGACCCAAGGGGGACAAGGGGTTGCTGTACAACTTGGAGGCGGCTTGGGCGAAATCGGCAAATGGCTCCATCAAGGAGCGCTGCGTTTCGTAAATTTGGTAGAGCATGGGCTGACCTGTAGAAGGTGAATCTGAATAAATATATCAGGTTGTGGCGATTAAAATTGGAGTTTTGACTCCAATTCCTAGTAATGTCATGACTCAACCTTCGTCGAGCTTACGCCAACCTGTTTTATTTCTCGGCCATGGCAGCCCCATGAATGTGATTGAAGACAACCCTTTTCGCACCGCTTGGCAAGGATTGGGGGAGGAATTTGGCCCTCAAGGACGCTGGCCCAAACCCCAAGCCATTTTGTGTGTCTCGGCCCACTGGAACACCCGTGGGTGGTTTCTGACGGGTATGGAGTCGCCCAAAACGATACATGACTTTGGCGGATTTCCCGACGAGCTATTCGAACAACACTACCCTGCGCCTGGCAACCCCAAACTGGCAGCAGATTGGGCCCAGCGCCTGCGTCAACCACACGACCAAAGCCCCTTGCAAATTGACTTGGATCAATGGGGGCTGGACCATGGTTGCTGGGGGGTCTTGAAGCCCATGTTCCCCCAGGCCGACATTGCGGTGATTCAGCTCAGCATCGACATCCATCAGCCGGCAGGCCTGCACCTTGCCCTGGGGCGTCAATTGGCGGCTTTGCGCGACGAAGGCGTGCTGATTGTGGCCAGCGGCAATTTGGTGCACAACCTCATGGTGCGCCAGCCCAATGCCTCAGAGCAAGAAGCGTTTGAGTGGGCCATGGTGTTTGACGACTGGGTGTGCCAGCATCTGGGCAGTGGCGATATAGAACGCTTGGCCCGCCCCGAAGAGCTGGGGGCCTTGTACCAAAAAGCCAACCCCACGCCAGAACACTATCTACCGTTTTTATATGCCCTTGGCGCTCGACTCGACGGCGAACCCCTGGTGACGTTTAACGATGCCTGGCAAATGGGCTCGATCGGTATGCGCTCGTTCATCTGGGGCTGAGCGCTCCCGTAGAAAAGAAAAGCAGCAAATCAGCCCGCCAACACTTTGGCAATAGACTGACAAACGTGGTTCATATTTCGGTTGTTCAAAGCCGCCACACACATGCGACCTGAATCGGTACCGTAGACCCCAAACTCGTTACGCAAGCGCACCATGTGCTCTTTACTCAGGCCCGAGTAACTGAACATGCCGATTTGCTCGGTGATGAAGCTGAAGTCTTGTTTCACCCCTGCGGCCTTGAGTCCATCGACCATCTTTTGCCGCATCTCCTTGATGCGTACGCGCATCTCGCCCAACTCTTGTTCCCACAATGCGCGCAGTTCAGGGTTACCCAATACCGTGGCTACCACTGCGCCCCCATGGGTGGGCGGGTTGGAGTAGTTGGTTCGTATGACGATTTTGAGTTGCGACAGCACCCGATCGGCCTCGGACTTGTCGGCGCACAACACCGACAAGGCACCCACGCGCTCGCCGTACAAGCTAAAGCTCTTGGAGAAAGAGGTGGAGATGAAAAACTGCATGCCTGCAGCGACAAACTTGGCCACCACGGCGCCGTCTTCAGCCAAGCCATGTCCAAATCCCTGGTACGCCATGTCCAAAAAAGGTGTCAATTCGCGCGCTTTAACGACCTCGATCACCCGATCCCACTGAGCAGGATTCAGGTCGTAGCCGGTGGGGTTATGGCAGCAGGCGTGAAGCAACACGATGGTGCCTGCCGGCGCCGCATTGAGCGATGCCAGCATGGCTTCAAAGTCGATGCCACGGCGGGCAGCGTCGTAATAGGCATAGCTCTCGACGACAAAGCCGGCGTTGGTGAAAATGCCCCGATGGTTCTCCCAGCTGGGGTCGCTGATCAAAACTTTGGCCTGCGGCAACAATTTGCGCAAAAAATCAGCCCCGACCTTGAGGCCGCCAGTTCCTCCCAAGCCCTGGATGGTGGCTACTCGAGCACTGCGCACTGGCTCGGAGTCGGCTCCAAAAACCATCGCCTTGACCGCATTGTCATAGGCCGCTATGCCGTCTATGGGCAAGTAGTTGCGGGCGGTGGGCTTTTCCATCAGCAATTTCTCAGCCTTTTGCACACACTGCAACAAGGGCATCTTGCCGTCTTCGCCAAAATAAACACCCACCCCCAAATTGACCTTGTTGGGGTTTTGATCGGACGCAAATTGCTCATTCAGGCCCAGGATTGGGTCGCGAGGGGCCATCTCGACGGCGGTAAACAGGTTCATCGCTGATCTCGTTCAGGGAAAACCCCAGATTCTAGATGGAAAACAGGCCACTTCCCGCTTCGGTTATCCTCATTGGATGTTCGTCCAATATCCTGGTTCTCCGTTCGAGTTGTTTCAGCCCTATCCGCCCGCTGGAGATCAGCCCGAAGCCATCGAAAAGTTGTTTGAAGGTTTGGGCGACGGCGAGGCCTTTCAGACTCTCTTGGGCGTCACCGGCTCGGGCAAGACCTACACCATGGCCAATGTGATTGCCCGTGCAGGCCGCCCCGCCATCGTTTTTGCGCCCAACAAAACCCTGGCTGCGCAGCTCTACAGCGAATTCCGCGAGTTCTTCCCGAAAAACGCCGTTGAGTATTTTGTCAGTTACTACGACTATTACCAGCCCGAGGCGTATGTGCCCCAGCGCGATTTGTTTATTGAAAAAGACAGTGCGATCAACGAGCACATCGAGCAAATGCGCCTGAGTTGCACCAAAAGCATCTTGGAGCGCCGCGACGTGGTCATTGTGGCCACAGTGTCTGCCATCTACGGCATTGGTGACCCCGAGAGTTATCACCGCATGGTGATGACGCTGCGCACCGGAGACACCCTGGGGCAGCGCGACATCATCGCCCAGTTGGTGCGCATGCAATACAACCGCAATGACCTGGAATTTGTGCGTGGAGCTTTTCGGGTGCGCGGCGACACCATCGATATCTTTCCAGCCGAACATTCCGAAATGGCGATTCGCGTCGAGCTCTTTGACGATGAAATCGAAAGCCTGCAATTGTTCGACCCCCTGACCGGTCAAGTCAAACAAAAAATCCCGCGTTTCACGGTCTACCCCTCTTCGCATTACGTCACGCCCCGTGACAAAGTGCTGGCCGCCATCGAGACCATCAAAGCCGAGCTCAACGAGCGCGTCAAACAACTGCTCGACATGGGCAAGCTGGTCGAAGCACAACGTCTCGAACAACGTACCCGATTTGACCTGGAGATGTTGTCTGAGGTGGGTCATTGCAAGGGCATCGAGAACTACACCCGACATCTTTCCGGCTCGGCCCCGGGCGAGCCCCCCAGTACCCTGACCGATTATTTGCCCAGAGATGCCCTGATGTTCATGGACGAGAGCCACGTGCTCATGGGCCAATTTGGCGGTATGTACAACGGCGATCGCTCGCGCAAAACCACATTGGTCGAATACGGTTTTCGCCTGCCCAGCGCGCTGGACAACCGTCCGCTCAAACTCGAAGAGTTCGAACAACGCATGCGGCAAGTGGTCTTTGTTTCCGCCACCCCTGCCGATTACGAACAAAAACGCACTGGCCAGGTGGTCGAACAATTGGTCCGCCCCACCGGTCTGGTCGACCCAGAGGTCGAGGTGCGGCCCGCCACCCATCAGGTGGACGACGTGTTGCAAGAAATTCGACTGCGCGTCGAAGTGGGCGAACGCGTGCTGATCACCACACTCACCAAACGCATGGCCGAGCAACTGACCGACTACCTGTCGGATAACGGCGTCAAAGTGCGCTACCTGCACAGCGACATCGATACCGTAGAGCGGGTCGAGATCATTCGCGATTTGCGCTTGGGCGCCTTCGATGTGTTGGTGGGTATCAACCTTTTGCGCGAGGGGCTGGACATACCCGAGGTTTCGCTGGTCGCCATCCTGGATGCCGACAAGGAGGGTTTTTTGCGCAGTGAGCGCAGCCTGATTCAGACCATCGGTCGAGCCGCACGCAACGAACGCGGCAAAGCCATTTTGTATGCAGACAAAGTGACCGATTCCATGTCTCGCGCCATGGGTGAGACCCTGCGCCGGCGCGAGCGACAGATGGCATTCAATGCTGAGCACGGCATCGTGCCACGCAGCGTTGTCAAACAGGTCAAAGACCTGATCGACGGCGTTTACAGCCAAAAAGCTGGGCAAGAGGCCGAACGCTTGGCACAAATCAAAGTCGAACTCGACGACATGGACGAAAAGGCGCTGGCGCGCGAGATCAAGCGACTGGAGAAGACCATGTTGGAGCACGCCCGCAACCTCGAATTCGAGCAAGCCGCCCGAACCCGCGACCAACTCGCATTGCTCAAACAACGCATCTTGGGTGCCGGTCCGGGGCAGGCTGTGACGACCCACTGAGGTTTTACGACACGGTTTTGCATCACACTTTTCATTGACCTTCAGCGGCTTGCGATGGCTGGCCTGGCCGAATATGTAAGCTGCGCGTCAACTTCGCGCCACAACTTGGCGGGCTAATTCGGGTCTCTACCCGGCCTTTGTCCTAGTCATTGACCGTCATTTGTTCAGGGTTTGACCTCGGTTTGCCATGGACAAAACGTCAAAAAACCCAAAATACTAGGGTAAATACTGATATTGTGTCCATGACGGATTGGCTTAAAGTCCCATTGCCCGACAGAAATGCTTGGGTTTCTGTTATACTTGACTTAATTGTTCGACTTTTGTCGACACATTCTCTTGAAAGGAGAAGGACCATGCGTTTGACCACTAAAGGCCGTTTTGCAGTGACCGCCATGATCGATCTGGCTTTGCGCCAGAACAGTGGCCCCGTGACGTTGGCCGCGATCAGCCAACGCCAGCAGATCTCGCTCTCCTACCTCGAACAGTTGTTCGGTAAGCTGCGTCGTCACGACCTCGTCGAGTCGACCCGTGGTCCCGGCGGCGGTTACACACTGGGCCGCAAAGCCAGTGATATCACTGTGGCCGACATCATCGTCTCGGTCGATGAACCCATCGATGCCACGCACTGCGGCGGCAAAGAGAACTGTATGGGTGAGTCGGGCCGTTGCATGACCCACGAGTTGTGGTCTTCGCTGAACCAGCGCATGGTCGAGTTCCTCGACTCGGTCACCCTGCAAAAGCTGGTCGACGAGCAACTCGCCAAGGGCGTGCAAATCGAAAACAAGCCCGTGATCAAGCGCGCCATCTCCAGCGCCCCCGTGGTCAAGCCGATTCGGGTCAATGCCCCCAATTCCGTGTTTGCTCTGGGTAACGCATTCGCCAAATAAACCCCCCGATTCAAACCATGACGCCTCATTTCCCGATTTACATGGACTACGGGGCCACTACGCCAGTGGATCCCCGAGTGGTCGATGCCATGATTCCCTGGTTGCGCGAGCACTTCGGCAACCCCGCCTCGCGCAGCCATGCATGGGGTTGGGAAGCCGAAGAGGCCGTGGAACAGGCTCGCGCCAACGTCGCCGCCCTGATCGGTGCCGATCCGCGTGAAATCGTCTGGACTTCGGGCGCCACCGAATCGAACAACTTGGCCATCAAAGGTGCAGCCCACTTTTATCACGACAAAGGCAAGCACCTGATCACAGTCAAGACCGAACACAAAGCCGTGCTCGACACCATGCGCGAACTCGAGCGACAAGGCTTTGAAGTCACCTACCTCGACGTGCAAGACAACGGCCTGCTCGATCTCGATCAGGTCAAGGCCAGCATTCGACCCGACACGGTGTTGTTGAGCGTGATGTTTGTCAACAATGAAATCGGCGTCGTACAAGACATCACCGCCCTGGGCCAGTTGTGTCGCGAGCGTGGCGTGATTTTCCACGTCGATGCCGCCCAAGCCACAGGCAAGATCGATATCGACCTGGCCACACTGCCAGTCGACCTCATGAGTTTGGCCTCGCACAAAACCTACGGCCCCAAAGGCATCGGCGCACTGTATGTGCGCCGCAAACCCCGCATCCGCCTCGAAGCACAAATGCATGGCGGCGGCCACGAGCGCGGGATGCGCAGTGGCACCTTGCCGACGCACCAGTGCGTTGGCATGGGCGAGGCGTTTCGCATCGCCAAGCTGGAAATGACCCAGGACCTGGCCCATGCCCGCCGCTTGCAACAACGTCTGCTTGACGGCCTCAAAAACATCGAACAGGTCTTCATCAATGGTGACCTCGAGCGCCGTGTGCCGCACAACCTGAACATCAGCTTCAACTACGTCGAAGGCGAGTCGCTCATCATGGGCATCAAGGGCATCGCCGTCTCTTCGGGCTCGGCCTGTACCTCGGCCAGCCTCGAGCCCAGCTATGTCTTGCGTGCCCTAGGCCGCAGCGACGAGCTGGCCCACAGCAGCCTGCGCATGACCATCGGTCGTTTCACGACGGAGGCCGACATCGACTACGCGGTGCAGACCATCCGCGAGAACGTGGCGCGTCTGCGCGAGCTCAGCCCCCTGTGGGAAATGTACAAAGACGGCGTAGACCTCAGCACCATTCAATGGGCCGCGCACTGATCGCAACCAGGAAGTCAATATGGCATACAGCGACAAAGTCATCGATCACTATGAAAACCCCCGCAACGTCGGCTCGTTCGACAAAGGCGACGAAAGCGTGGGCACCGGCATGGTGGGCGCCCCCGCTTGCGGTGACGTGATGAAACTGCAGATCAAGGTCAACCCCAGCACTGGCGTGATCGAAGATGCCCGCTTCAAGACCTACGGCTGTGGCTCGGCCATCGCTTCCAGCTCTTTGGTCACCGAATGGGTCAAGGGCAAAACCTTGGACGAAGCCGCATCGCTGAAAAACAGCCAAATCGCTGAAGAACTGGCGCTGCCGCCCGTCAAGATCCACTGCTCGATCTTGGCCGAAGACGCCATTAAGGCTGCCGTCGACGACTACCGTAAAAAACACCAGGCCTGAAGTTCATCCTGCAGTCATGGCCATCACCGTCACGCCCGCCGCCGCTCGCCACGTCAGCCGCTACCTTGCCAAACGCGGCAAAGGCTTCGGTGTGCGCCTGGGCGTCAAAACCACTGGCTGCTCGGGCCTGGCCTACAAACTTGAATACGTGGACGAACCGCAGACCGAAGACGTGGTGTTTGAAGAACACGGCGTGCGCGTGCTGGTCGACCCCAAAAGCCTGGCCTATATCGACGGCACCGAACTCGACTTTGTGCGCGAAGGCCTCAACGAAGGCTTTCGCTTCAACAACCCCAACGAGCGTGACCGCTGCGGCTGCGGCGAATCTTTCCGCGTGTGACAGCCCTCACCGATGACGACTTTGCCCTGCTGGGCCTGCCCAAGCGTTTTCAGGTTGACCTGAACACGCTCGACGAGCGCTGGAAACACCTGCAGCGCCAAGCCCACCCCGACCGCCATGCCGCCCACGGCAGCGCCGCCCAACGCATCGCCATGCAATGGTCGGTGCGCATCAATGAAGCCCACCAGCGCCTGCGCGACCCCATCCGCCGCGCTGCCTACTTGTGTGAACTGCAAGGTAGCCCCATTGACGCCGAGCGCAACACCGCCATGCCGCCCGATTTCCTGATGCAGCAGATGCAGTGGCGCGAAGCTCTCGACGACGCCCAGAACGAAGACCAGACGCAGGCCTTGCTCGACGAGGTGCTGAGCCAACGACGCCAGGCCATCGAGCAACTCAGTCAACTGCTTGACACACACAACGACTCA